>NZ_JBWKEZ010000004.1:27032-270275 GCF_056434525.1 Streptomyces sp. NPDC044002 | reverse complement strand
GGGGGCTCACAACACGTGCCCGGCGCGGCACACAACCCCCCTCTTGCCGCTCGGGGGGCCTCGTCTCCCCCCCCCCAGGGCCGGCCCTTCGGGCCGGGGTCCTGCGCTTCGCTCCGGACTGGTTCGGGTTCCGCTTCGCTCCACCCGAACGGCCTGCTTCGCAGGCCTGAGTGACCCCGTTTCACGGGGTCCGGGCCTTCGGCCCGTTGGGGTGTCCGCTCCGCTGCCACCCCTGGTCCTTCCGGCTCCGCCTCCAGAACGAGGCCCGCTCCGCGGGCCGGGCTGGCAGCAGAGCCGGGTGGCCGCGGTGGTTTGCCGGTATCCCCGGTCAGGGTGCGAAGTACCAGCAGTACAGAGACTGAGAAAGGCCTTCTGCGGTCAGGGCCAAGTCAGCTACCTCTGTCAGGATCCCGACCGCCGTGTCTGCCGGAACACCCTCATCCTTCGCTGCGGCGCGCTCAGCCCATTCGCCCGCAACCTCAACAAGCCGACCACTACTCGCCTGCACCAGGGCGGCGCACAGCTCCGGAGAAAGCCGGAACACCGTGAAGCCGTCATTCTTCATGGGCACCACATCACTCGGGCCTGCGAACACACCTCCCGTCAGCAGGACCTCTCAATCTCCCACCGCATCGTCGGGAAAGAAGTCCGCGCACCCGAACGCAGGGAACCCGTGACGGCGCTGCCGCGGACCAACCTGAGCAGCCGCCCCATCGTCCGGGGCCACGAAGAACTCGACAGCGATAGGCATGCCCCGATCATGCCAGCCCACCTGTTCCAGAGTGCTTCATTCTAAAGTCCGGATCGAAACTGGACTACGGCACCATCCCCGCCACTGACCGACGACAACTGGAGAGCCGAGGGCTCACACCCGCATCTCCAGCACCTGACCCCGCCAGAACGACCCGTCCGACCGCAGCTCCTCGAACTCCAGGGTCGCAGTGAAACCCAACTGCTCGTACTCCCGCACAAAGCGGCCGTCCTCGCCGGTCCAGCAGTGCGTCCGGAGCAGCCTCGCGCCACACCGAGCGGCCTCGGCACGGGCGTCAGTGACCAAGGCCGCCATGCTGAGCTGCCGGAACCTCACCCTAGTGACCAGGAAATGCAGGTAAAGCTCAGGCTCCTCGGCCGGCGGAGCGAACTCCGGGGCCTCGCCGGTCAGCACAGAGCCACCCGTGATCCGGGTCAGCAGATCCCAGCAGATTCGCGTCTGCCCAGCCCGGGCGTGGCGCAGGACCTGCTTGACTACCCGCGGGGGTTCCTCCCACTCCAGCGTCTCGTACAGGTAGGGGTACCGGGCTGGAACCAGCCAGGAATCGTAGTCGTGGAGCATCGCCACGAAGTCCCCCACCTCATCAGGACCGCCCTCAGTGACCTTCATGTCCCACATGGCGCCCTCCCCGAGGATCCGTCACTCCAGCAACCGACGGTCAGCGTGCTGCCCGCTCATGACCCTGGATCAGCTGTCCCCTATCGGTCAAGCTGAGCAGTGCCCTGCTACGGTGGGATCGCTTCTGAGTCTGATGGCCAGCCAGCTTGTGCCGGCACCTGGTTGTCGCTCTGATGACGCGGTAGGCCAAGACAGGCAGCCACGGGCCGCCGCCCTGGCCGCAGGTGCGCGCTGACCTGGCCCGTGCCTCTACCGCATCTGGGCACCTCATGGCAGGAGGATCGGTATTCCATCCGCCGCGCGTCACGATGCGTGGGAGACCCGTCATGACGACTGCTCGGCGGGTGGAGGGTCATAGTGATCGGGGCGGGGCTCGAAAGGCTGCTGTACACGCGGCCGGTACCGGAGACCACGGAGCAGCAGCTGGCCGCTCTCCTCAGATGGGCGAAGGGCTCCAAGCAGGCGGTGGCGCGGGAGTTGGGCGTGTCCCTGCGGACGATCCAGCGGTGGACCGCTCGCAGGGCCGCGGCACGGGCCAAGCCCTCTGCCCGGCACGCGGCAATGATCGACACACGGCTACGGGCTCGGTGGCAGCCACTGGTGCGTGCTCGGCGCAGGGCCGCCGCGGAGCGGCAGGGGCTGGTGGTGCACACCCGGGCGCGGTTCGGGTTCTCGGCAGGGGCCGGCGGTTCGGACGACCCGCGGCACCGGCTCCTGACGGCGCTGGTGCCCGGCGAGGTAGCCCGGGAACTGTTCTCCGCCTGGGAGGCAGGTGCCCCGGACCGGCAGTACCTGATGATCCTGGGCCGGGCGCTGGGACACGTCTACTTCCGGGCAGCGGGCAGGCGAGCAGATGCCCTCCAGGTGAAGCTCAGGGAGGTCGACTTCATCGAGTTCGGACTCGCGTAGTGGGTGTGCCGCCAGCGAGCGGCGAAGCAGGAGAGCGCACAGGCTTCTAGCCCAGTGCCTCGCGCTGCTCCCGCCAGTCCCAGACGACCGGCCCCCGTCGCTCTTTCCTCCAGGCAGGAGGGGGCTGGGGCGGACGGATCTTGATGCTCTCGGCCAGGCGCAGCAGGGCAGGGCGGTCGGCCGGAGCGGCCAGGAGGCAGGCCGCATCGGTCAGATGGGCGAACCGGGCGGCGGCGTGGAGGAAGCCGCAGGCCCAGGCAGGCACGGGGTAGATCGCGCAGCCATCGGTGTAGCGGGCTTGATCGTGCAGCGTGAGGGTGCCGGCGGCGGGGTCGAAGCCGTCCGGGTGGGCGGTAGCCAGCTGCTGGAACGAAGCACCGGCGGCAACGGCTGCCGCGAGGGCGGCGGCCCGGGCTGGGTGCGACGTCGCCGTGTACAAGCGGTCGGCGAGCTGGACGGCCTGGGCCTGGGTCGGGGGGATGGGTGCCTGACGCTGCTGGTAGACGATCGGCCGCGGAGTGCAGGCGGTCGTACAGGGCCGGGGACTGTCGTAGGAGACGAAACGATCCAGGGCATCGAGGGTGATCCAGCGCCAGGGCGCAGGCGCCGCGGAAGCCCGTGTGCCGGGTGGCGGGGCGTTGCTGCCGTAGAAGAGGGCCCGGGCTTCGGCCAGCGCGTCGACGGTCGTGTGGTGGGTAGCGGCGAGGGTACGGCCGGCAGCGGTGGTCAGGCGGGGCCGGTGGACGACGAGGGTGAGGTGGATGCCGGTCTGCCGCCACAGGCCGAGGAGGCGCTGCAGGCGGCGGTCGTCGAGAAGGTGCGCACGCAGGACGGTCAGGCGGGTGACGGCCCGCGCCGTCGCCCATGCCGCGGCCGCTTCCCACAACGGCGGCCTGCCGTGCGGGAAGCGGCCCGGGATGTGGGCCTCCTTGCCCAGCGCAAGGAGCAGGTCCGCGGCCAGTGCGGTCTCGCTGGTCGTTCCCGGGGTGGGGTGCAGGGTGACTCGGCCGGCCTGCGGAGCATGGGCAGCCAAGGCTGTGTGGGTGAAGGCGGCGTCGTCCCCGCAGTCCAGGACGACGGCCAGGCGGGGCGTGGCGGGTGTGGTCATGCGAGGCGGCTGAAGGCCCAGCGCAGCAGGTCGCGGTCCGGGCGCGGGCGGCCGGTGCGCTCCAGGGCGGTGCGCATGTGGGCGGTGAGCTGGGCCCAGGCGCGGAAGTTGCCGTGGGCGGCCTGCTCGTCGGCGAAGGTGATGTCCGCGGGATCGGCGTCCTCCCAGACGGGATGGAAGAGCGGGACGACGTCGAGGACCTCTCCGGGGGTGAGGCGGATGAACTGCTGCCAGATGAAAATCCGGGAGGACAGCATCGGCTCACGGCGCAGCACCGTGTGAGCGCCGGCACCGCCAACGAAGACAATCGCGATCTGGGTGGCGGGCTCGTCCCACAGGTAGCGGAAGTACTCGAACGCCTCGCCGTTGAGCCACTGCGCCTCGTCGACGAGGAAGGTGCGGGGCCGCTCGGCCAGGGCGGTCTTCAGCAGGCGGTCGAACTCGGAGGGGTGGCGGGGCGGCTCACCGGGCAGGCGGAGCGTCTCGAACAACTCGTAACGGACCGCGCGGGCGGTAGGACGGGCCCGGAACGTGACCCGGCAGACCTCCTCGCCCCGGGAGTCCTCCAGCTCGTGCAGGCAGGTGTTGACCGCCAGGGTCTTCCCGAACCCGGCGTTGCCGTGGATGCACATCATCGCCCGCGCGGCGACGGTGTCGGCGATGTTCTCCCGCGCGGTCAGCAGCGCCCTCGTGGTCACGATGGAGGCGTCGGGCAAGTCGACGTACTGGTACGTGGGCGCGGTCACCGCACACCACCGCCAGCGCCGTCCCCGTCACCGCAGACACCGGCCTGCGGCCTGCCGCCGGACTCGTCGTCATCTCGCGCGGGTGACGGCTGCGGCCGGGTACGGGCCGCCAGGGAGGCCGGGGTGCGCCAGTCAGACGGAGGCGCGGCCGGCGGGATCAGGTCCGGCAGCGCCAGCCTCGACAGATCCGCCCGTTCGGCCACCGCCAGCTCGGCAGCAGCCTCCATCGCGGACACCGCGTCCAGCCGCTCCGGCTTCCCCGGCCGCGTCACCGCGGCATAGCGCTCGCGCTGAGCTGCGGCGAGGTCCTTGCGCAGACGCCGACTGCGCGCGGCCCGCGCGGTGCGGACCGCGGTGATCTGCTCCGGGCTCGCCTCGTCCGCGACAGTCGCAGGTCCCAGGTAGCGGCCGGTCGCGGCGTCGAAGACCTCGATGCGGTGATCGTGGTGCGGCATGAACCGCACCCGCACCCCCCGTACCCGCCAGGCCCGTCATCCACGGCCCCACATAATCCCGCCTGCGGAACCGGACACCCCTGGTGGAGACCACCCGCACACGGCCGTCGTCCTCCAACGTGAACGTCCACAACTCCTCCGGGCTGACTTCCCGCACCGGAGTCGGATCCGCCTTCCAGGCCTGAAGCGGTGTCTTGCCGCCCAGCGGACCCGGCTGATGGACGGTGTTCCACCACTCCACCCAGCCCAGCAGCCGGGCGGTGAAGTCCTCGAAGTCGAGCAGGCCCTCGTCCTTCGGCCGCCCAGGGCGCCGGCCCGGGCGCGGCTGACGCACATAGCCGGGCAGCGCGGCGAGGAACATCGACTCCACCGCCCGGTTCAGGCCCTCGACCGTGCCCTTCAGGTGTGGGGTGTAGGCGGGCAGGTCCTCCACCTCGACCACCAGCGCCCCGAACGCAGCCGCGACCGTCCTCGACAAGAAGTCCTTGCCCCGATCCACACGCACCTTCTCCGGAAGCCCGCCCTGCGGCCCGAACGGCTCCTCGCGCAACACCGCCGACCGCAGCGCGGCCAGCACCGACTCCCGCGACGGAGACCCGGGCGTCACCGCCACCCCCATCACCGTGTTCGTCGCGCAGTCCACAAACCACGTCACCCACGGCCGCCGGGCCACGCCCTCGACCTCGACCAGAACCGGCGCCTGGACGTGATCGGCCTCCCACACCCGATTCCGCCAGCCCCGCGGCCGGGCCAGGAACACATCATGCTTGCGGGCCCCACGCTCACCACCAGCAAGCCCCGCCCGCTCCCCCGCACTCAGATCCCGCCGGATCGCACGATGCAACGTCTGAACCGACGGCGGCAGATCCCCCTCACCCCGGGCCGCGCGAGCCGTCAACTCGCGATGGACAGCCGCAACATTCCCCTTCCACAGGCCGAGCAGAGCCCGGACGTCTGGGGTGACCGTGAACCTCCCGTAGTACCGGGCTCTCTCCCCCGGCACCGCAGACTCATCCTCCTCCGCAGCAGCCAGCCACCGCCACACCGCCCGCTCCCGCACCCCGAACGTCTCCCCCACCATCCGCACATACTGCGTGGTCAGCCTCCCCTCCCGACGCAAAGCCAACAACCGCCGCACCGCCGGCCCCCGCAACGCCCGCACCGACACCGTCGGCAACACCCCGCCCGAACCCACGACGACCGGCTGCAGCTCGTCCTCGTCCACCCGCCCCACACAACCGACCCCAGGCCAGCCGATAGATCAGAACTCACAAAACTGAGACAGCGTCACCCCTGGAACGATAAAGACCCCAGACAGCGATCCCCCACCGATCTCTCACATCAAAGACAGTGACACCCGATCTCGAAACAAGCCCTGACCAGCACCAACACATCACAGCCCACTGTCTGCCATCCCACCGCCCCAAACCCGAGAGATCGCAGCCGACAGCGGCGAGTAGTTCGCGCCCGGCGTCCGTGGGGTGAAGGTGCCCCGTGCTGTCTGCGGCGAGCAGTTGCCGTGCCAGCAGCTCGTCGATAGTGGCGTGGATGTCGGCGGGATCGGCCTTGAGGGAGCCGTGGATCTGGGTGAGGAGGTCATGCGATCTCAGCGGGGCGTCGGCGGTGACAGCGGCGCGCAGGGCGATCTGCTGGGTGAAGGTGAGGCCGTGTCGAGCCAGGATGTGTTCCAGGACGCCGTGGGCGGCGTAGTGGGCAGGCCGAGAATGCGCGCGTCGGCGACGGGGGCGGTGCTGGTCATGGGGGGCCCTTTCGGTGCTTGGGCAAGGGTGGGAACGAGATGTGTGTCCCAGGGGCAGTGCGCAGAGCTGACCTTGTGCACGGGCGCCGGGCGAAGCGCGGGGGCACTGCAGGCTGCCGTCCGGCCCAGTTTCGGTGAAGGCGGGGTACCTGCTGCCGACTTTTGTGCTGCGGCGTCAGCACGTGCCGATCGGCGGCAGCGACGGTCTGGCGGTCGGGTTCTGGTCTGGATGCTCCTTCGCCTGTCAGGCGGCGGGGGCAGGGGTGTAGTCGGGGAGGCGGACCGGCTTGGTGCGGGTGTTCTCGGGGGCGTTCGCGGCGAGCATGTCGAGGACCTCCTGGGTCGGGGCCGGCAGGAAGAACCGTTCGGCGCCCTCGCGGCCCAGCGCCTGGTGCTCGGCGACGTACGGGCGCATCTGCTCCTCGTATGCGGCGAAGGCGGCCGTGTGGTCGCCGTCGCGGGCGGCGAGTTCCCCGGCGAGGAGGTAGGCGCCGATCAGTGCCTGCGAGGTGCCGCGGCCGGAGGTGGGGCCGGCGCAGTAGCCCGCGTCGCCGAGGAGGACGACACGGCCGGCGGACCAGCGATCCATCTCGACCTGAGCGTTGGAGTCGAAGAAGAACTCCTGTGTGGCGTCCATCTTCTTCAGCAGGCGGGGCACTTCCCAGCCCTCGCCGGCGAAGCGGTCCGCGATGATCTGCTTGTGCGCGGCGGGGTCGCGGTGGTCGTATTCCAGGTGGTCGGCGGCGAAGTGGAAGGCCGCGCGGGCCTCGGTGTTGTCGCGGGCCGTGAAGATGTTGGCGGCCTTGCCGGGGGCGGCGTAGAGGTGGCCGGTGTTCTTCAGGCCGAGGTAGTTGTCCAGGTTGAAGATCGCGGTGTAAATGCCGAGGTGGCGGACGTACTGCTCCTCGGGGCCGAAGGCCAGGGCGCGGGTTCGGGAGTGGAGGCCGTCGGCTCCGACGACCAGGTCGAAGCGGCGGGGTGCGGCGTGTTCGAAGGTGACGTGGACGCCGTTTTCGTCCTGGTGCAGGCCGGCGATGGAGTCGCCGAAGAGGTACTCGGTGTTCTCGCGGGTGGCCTCGTAGAGCATGCGGGTCAGGTCTCCCTTGAGGACCTCCAGGTCCCCGGCGAATATCGCGGCGGGGAGGGTGGCGTACTGGCGGCCGTCGGCGTCGACCATGGCGGCGTCGACCATCTGCGTGTCCAGCGCCTCGATCTGCTGGAGGAGACCCATGCGGTCCAGGACGTTGAGGGCCTCGCCGCGGAAGTCGACCGCGTAGCCGCCGTCGCGCAGCCTGGGGGCCCGCTCGACGATCGTGGGGGTGAAGCCGTGGCGGTGCAGCCAGTACGCCAGAGCAGGGCCCGCGACGCTGGCACCGGAGATCAGCACGGTCTGGTTCTGGGTCTTGTTCATTTCCTGTCCTCTCTCGGGGTGATGTGTACAACGTACAGACGGAAAAGGTGCTGTAGAACAGGTGAGTTGAGGAATGCAACCTAGTGCACTAGAGTTCGTCCGTACTAGTGCACTGGGAGGGTGGGATGACAGCGGTGCAAGCGCCGTACGCGCGGATCGCGGCCGAGCTGCGCGGGCGGATCGAACGCGGGGAACTGCTGCCCGGAGACCGGGTGCCCTCCACGAGGGCCATCACCCAGCGGTGGGGGGTCGCCATGGCCACCGCGAGCAAGGTCTTGGCCCTGCTCGGACAGGAAGGCCTGGTGCGAGCGGTGCCGGGGGTCGGGACCGTGGTCGCGGCCCGGCCCAGCGCCGGCGGACCGGGCCGGCGCCCCGCCCCCGAGGACGACACCGCGCAGCGCGCCCGCATCATCCGCGCGGCGGTCGCCCTCGCGGACTCCGAGGGGCTCGCGGCCCTGACCATGCGCCGGCTCGGCGCCGAGCTCGGGGTCTCGGCGATGTCCCTGTACCGGCACGTCAGCAACAAGGAACAGCTGGTGGTGCTGATGGCCGACGCCGCCTTCGGCGAGGAGGTGCTGCCAGAGCGGCCGCCGGCAGGGTGGCGGGAGCGGCTGGAACTCTCGGCGGCCCTGCAATGGCGGCTCTACCGGGCCCACCCCTGGCTGGCCGAAGCCATGAACCTCAACCGGCCCCTGCTGATCCCCAACGGCATCCGCCACATCGACTGGGCACTCGCCGCCCTCGACAGACTCGGCCTGGACGCGGATACGCGAATGCATGCCGCCGTCACCCTCTTCGGGTACGTCCGCGGCCACGCCATCGACCTCGAACCCGAGACCGACGCGACGCGCACCAGCGGCATCACGGGGCAGGAATGGATGCACGTCCAGGAGAGCCGGCTCGCGGCACTCGTGGACAACGGAGCCTTCCCCGCGTTCGCCGCCGCCAGAGCGGGCTCCGCCCTCTCCCCCGAATCCCTCCTCCACCACGGCCTCACCACCCTCCTCGACGGACTCGCCACCCGCATCACCACACCCCCGAACCGACCACCACGACCAACCCACCCCGACAGCCCCGACAGCCCCGACAGCCCCGACAGCCCCGACAGCCCACCCTCCCGCCCAACAGGGCGCCGTTAACAGCACGGCCCACCGCCCCGGTCACGGGCACACACCGACCTGGCCAGCCTCTACCGCATCTCGGCGCCACGAGGCAGGAGGACCGGCATTCCGTCCACCTGGCACCTCGATACATGAGAGACCCGCCATGACGGCTGCCCGGCGGACGGAGGGTCACAGTGATCGGGACGGAGCTCGAAAGGCTGCTGTACACGCGGCCGGTACCGGAAACCACAGAACAGGCGCCTCGCCGGCGCCGAGGAACTGGCCAGGGCGGCCGCCCTGACGGACGCCAAGTCCCAGCCACTCGCCGACACCCTGAGGAAGGCACATGACCTCCTCAACATGACCTCCGACCCCCAACAGGGTCTGTCAATCGAGCGGTGTAACGAGCGTGGTTGGGGTTACTGGCGGGCTGCGGAGAGTCGGCCGTCGAAGGTGATGTCGAAGGCGTTCAGGGCGGTCTTCCAGCGCATGGTCCAGCGGGCCTGGCCCTTGCCGGTGGGGTCGAGTGACATGATCGCCATGTAGACGCACTTCAGGGCGGCGGTCTCGTTCGGGAAGTGCCCGCGTGCCTTGACCGCCCGCCGGATGCGGGCGTTCAGGGACTCGATCGCGTTGGTGGTGCAGATGATGCGGCGAATCTCGGTGTCGAAGCGGACGAACGGGGTGAACTCCTCCCAGGCGTTCTCCCAGAGCCGGACGATCGCCGGATACTTCTTGCCCCAGGCGTCGGCGAACTCGGCGAACCGCTCGAGGGCCGCGTCCTCGGTCGGCGAGGTGTAGACGGGCTTGAGCACCTTCGCGATTTTGTCCCAGTCCTGGCGGGCGGCATAGCGGAAGGAGTTCCGCAGCAGGTGGACCACACAGGTCTGGACGGTGGTGCGGGGCCATACGGCCTCGACCGCGTCGGGCAGGCCCTTGAGTCCGTCGCAGACCAGCATGAGGACGTCGCCCACGCCGCGGTTCTTGATCTCGGTGAGGATGTGCATCCAGTGCTTGGCACCCTCGCCGCCGTCGCCGGCCCACAGCCCCAGAATGTCGCGCCGGCCCTCAGTGGTGACGGCCAGGGCCACGTAGATGGGCCGGTTGGCGACCGCTCCGTCGCGGATCTTCACGTGGATCGCGTCGATGAACACCACCGGATAGACAGGGTCCAGGGGGCGGTTCTGCCATTCGGCCATGCCATCCATGACCTTGTCAGTGATCGTGGAGATCGTCTGGCGGGAGACTTCGGCGCCATAGACCTCCGCGAGGTGGGCTTGAACCTCGCCGGTAGTCAGGCCCTTCGCGGACAGGGAGATGACCATCTCGTCGACACCGGTCAGGCGCTTCTGCCGCTTCTTGACGATCTTCGGCTCGAAGGATCCGTCACGGTCACGGGGCACCGATATCTCCACCGGGCCGACGTCCGTGAGCACGGTCTTCGCGCGGGTGCCGTTGCGGCTGTTGCCACCGTTCTTCCCGGCTGGATCGTGCTTGTCATAGCCGAGGTGGTCGGTGATCTCGCCCTCGAGCGCGGACTCCAGCAGCCGCTTCGTCAGCTGCTGGAGCAGCCCGCCCTCGCCGGTCAGCTGCAGCCCCTCGGCCTGAGCACGGGAGACCAGCTCGTCGATCAGCCTGTCGTCCACCGCCTTCGACGGCTGCGGCTCAGACGGCTCGACGGTCTCGGCCTCGGTCACGTTCTCACTGGTCATCGGTGCATCCTCCTTGAACGGGAGTTACACCGAACGATTTACAGTCCCCGCGCCGGGCTTCGCAAAAATCGCCTGGCAGCCCAGTCTCGGTTCTGTGCAGATTGACCTCAGAGGGCGGTTCGTGAGTCTTTGAGTGTTTCTGTCGTCGCCTGATGGTGTGGGTGCGGGCGGAATCCGCTGGTCCGCAGCCGGTGGTCTGTTGGGGTGGCAGGGTGAATGAACGGAAGCCGTACCCAAGCGACTTATCGGATGGGCAGTGGTCGTTGATCGAGCCGGTGATCACGGCGTGGAAGGACCGGCACCGCTCGGTCAGCGGCCACCAGGGCGCCTATGCGATGCGGGAGATCGTGAACGCGATCCTCTACCAGGGCCGGACCGGCTGCCAGTGGGCCTATCTCCCGCACGACCTGCCGCCCAAAAGCGCGACGTACTACTACTTCGCTGCCTGGCGGGACGACGGGACTGACCAGGTCATTCATGAACTCCTGCGCTGCCAGGTCCGCGAGAAGGCCCTGGTCGACCAGGGCTTCAAGAACCAGGTCGCCGTCCACGGCACCCTCCTGGGCATCGCCGTCGAGACCGTCGAACGCAACCCGCAGGACAAGGGGTTCATCCCGCAGCCGAAGCGGTGGAGGGTCGAGCAGACCTTCGGGATCCTGATACTGCACCGGCGCCTGGTCCGCGACTACGAGCACCGCCCAGCCTCCTCCGCATCCCGCGTCTACTGGGCGATGACCCAGGTCATGGCCCGCCGGCTCACCGGAGCGAACACTCCCACCTGGCGCGACCCGCAGACGGTGAGTGCGTGAACATCCAGCCCCTGCTCGACGCGCTCGGCATCCAGGAGGACACCGCCCAGGCCCTGGCCGACGACCTCCGCACACAGATCGCCGAACTGCAGGCCCGGCTGCGGGAAGCCGAGACCCACCTCGAACACCTGGCCATCACCCGCAAGACCGTCACCTCCCTCGCCGACCGGATCCCCCTCCAGGCCGACTCGACCGATCTGCCGGAGCACCCGGACTACCCCCGCATCCTCGCCGTCTTCAACGAGGCCACTGGCCCGCTGCGGGCCCGCGAGGTCTGCCATGCCCTCGACCACGAACTGCTGCCGAAGAACATCGAGGGCACCCGCGCCAAGCTGAAACGCCTGGTCAAGCGCGACATCCTCACCGAAGCCGACACCGGCAGCTTCACCAGGAAGCAGCAGCCGGCCGAGCACCACGACCAGCAGCTGTGACCACGACCGATAGCCGGCCACCCCCGGATCGGCGCCGCCCTTGCTACCAGATCCACATCCCGCCGAGAACAGAAGCCCGGCCGCTCTCGTCGACGCCGACCATGTGGGCCGCCTCGGGGCCACCGCTTGAATCGGGGTCCAGCGGGATGACGAAGCGGTGCTCTCCGAAGTCCAGGGCGAGAATCCGATCCGGATCCAGTTCATAGCCGTCGACGGTATTGCCGATGTAGCAGCGCATGAGCTCCAGCGACCCTGGTGCGGGAAAGCGCCATTCGCAGCCTCCGTACACCCCCGAGGGGTCGCTCAAGGCCCGCAGAATCGGTCCATCGAAGTGCAGCTCGACGTAGTCGCGCACGAAAGACACGGCGCTGACCTCCAAGCCCATCAGCAGCTGGAGCGGGGCGTCCGAGTCGTTCGCAATGGTCACAGGCCCATGCTGCCAGAGACCTCCGCTCGCCCCATCACGCGTCTGCCCGCTCGCCGACTCGGAATCGGAACAGCCAACTACCGGTCGACGTCACAGCAGCCCCCTCCCAGCCTCGGCAATGGACATCAGCTCACGAACCGCCCTCTCACGAATCCGAGGAAAGCGTTGGGGGTTGGATGATGGGCGGCACGCCTTGGACGGGCGACGACCGTGACCACAACGACGTGGTTCACGGGCGCTGGCTGCGACTGCTGAACCGGTCCACTGGCGAGCCTGGCTATCGGGACGAGTGGTACTGGGAGCAATGCGGTGGGTGCCGTTTCTGGATCGCGCTCAATGGAGAGCTCGGTCAGGACTGGGGCGCATGCACCAACGCCAGGTCAGCCTTCGACGGGCGGCTACGTTTCGAACACGACGGTTGTAAGTCCTTCACCGCCCGCGAGGACGGAACGTTCGGCTGACCACTGCTTCTGAGGCAATGGTCCCGGTCGCGTGAGACCACCCGTCGCAAGGTAACGCTGCACCTCACAAGCCCTGCACTATGGACGTGCACGTCGCAACCTCCGCCCTCAAACGACAGTGACGGCCCAGCAAGCCAAGCAAAGACAGGCCCTCCCCCAAGCCCACACACACAACAGCAAACCTTCAGCAGAAAAACGACACCCCACAACCCACCCACCAGGCAAAACCACCCTGAAAGGCATGTCGCCAACCACTCCAACTCACACATCGCGCATCAGCTGGGACTCCCGGATCAGCGTCCACCACCGGCAGGCCCTCACCCGGCCGCTCCAGCTTCAGCTCGGCCAGCACCCGGTCATAGCGGCTGGCTTCGACCCGGCCTCGCCCCACCGAGGCGACCTCCAAGACCCGGCCCTCCTGCACGTCCCGCTTCACCGCACGCTGCACCGTCGCCAGCGACGGCACAGGAAAGTCCGCCTTCTCCTCGCCCTCGGTCATCCGCCAGTACACCGCCGAGACGTTCCCGCCCTCTTCCGCCAGCCGTGTCCACCACACATCCGGCAACGAGAACGACGACTTCGGCACCCGCTCCAACCGGCCCGCACGCGCCGCGGCAAGCCCATTCCACACCGTCCGCGGCGATACCCCCGCCGCCTCAGCCACCGTCAACAACCAACGCACCACCACGCCCCGCGCCAGCCGCAACTCCTCACCCATACCCACCAGCACACCCGGCGACCAAAGCCACGAACACAGGAATGGGCAACCCCATGACAGCCACCCACCCAGCTGCGATGCAGCCCATGGCAGCAGCCTGGTCACCACATGGCAGCCACTGCGAATCAGGACATCGCGGTGTACCAGGGACCGCCCTTGTCCTGAACCGACAACATGGAATGATCACCAGATGACCACAACGAGCCGTGCGGACGTCCGCTCCCAAACCGAGCTGGTCGTCAACCAGATCGCCCAGGAGCGCCGAACCCTGGACGACGGAGTGGCCTGGTTCTCTCGTCTCCCTCTGGAGAGCCGGCGGGAGGTACTGCAGCAAGTCGGCGGCTACGCGATGCAGGCGCACATCACAGCCGCGGACGGCCGCGCGGGCGTGGCACGGTCCGGGGTGAAACCCACCGCCAACCCCTCAGTCATGATCTGCATGGACCCACCCCGCTACGGGTTCTACGGTCTCCCCGCCGACGAACACGTGAAAGCGTTCCGAGTCCTCGTCTCCGTGTTCGCCGTCGCCGACACCCGCCGCCGACAGACGTACTGCAAGGGCACCTGCGGACACCCATGGCACAACCTGCCCACAACCCCAGCGGGAGCCCAGCAGCCGTAATCCGCTGTACGCGAGCGCGGTCACCCGCTGACAACCAACCGTTGCCACCACACTGCCCATTCATACGACGCACCGGGCAGCCGGTTCGCGCGGTGCGCTACGCCGAACGCTGGGAGCGGGTCTGCGGGCAACACGGCCGCTGATTGCTGAACGTCAACGCCGACGAGCAGTTGGAGAACCTCGACCTGCGGACGGTCCCGGAAGTCGTCAGGGCACAGCGGCGATGATGTGGGATGTCCTGCTGGACCGGCTTCCGAAGAACTGGCGTGGACCGACAGCGGTAGGGCGGGGCTGCCCCCCTAAGGAAAGGGGGTCGGCGGTGATCAGAGCGTGGGCTGTGGTGTGCGGACGGCGATCGCGTGGCGGTCGGCGAGCCGGGCGGTCAGCAGGCAGAACACGGGTGTGAAGACCAGCTCGACCACGAGGGCCTCCCACGGGGCGTCGGCGGCCGTGCTCTGTTCGGAGAGGTCCCCGAACACGGCCGCCAAGGAGAAGGCGATCAGGTTGTTGACCGTGTGCCCGGCGATGACGGCCTCCAGACCGCCCGTCCGGATGGTGAGCCAGCCCCACCAGATCGCCGAGTAGCACAGCAGCAGGAACCCGGAGAGTTGTCCGTAGCCGTGCGCGAGGGAGAACAGGAGCGAGGCCACCACGACGCCGGGCCAGGGCGACCGTGCGAACCCGCCGAAGAACTGGGTCAGCCAGCCGCGGAAAACGAACTCCTCGGCCCCCGCCTGGAAGGGCACCAGAACCCACAGGACGACCAGGCTCAACCCGAGCGAGGACCAGCCGGGGAACTCGCCGGCCACCGCTGCGGACCCCTCCTGCCACAGACTCCACACGAACAGCACGAGGTTCTGGAGGACCAGTACGGCCCCGGCCAGGACGAAGCACCGCCCCAGCCACCCCCACCTCAGCCGGCCGGTGACGGATGCCAGGGTCCCGGCGGGCCGTCCGCCACACGCACGAACGGCGATCAGCACGGCCGGCGTCCACAGCGCGATGGCCCCGAGCATGACGGCATTGTCGAGCAGCGGGTCAGCGAAGACCCCTGCGCTCCCCTCCGCCGCGGACTCCAGCCCGAACGCGGCACCCACGACGGCGCACCCGGCGAACACGAGGAGCAGCCCGACGACCACCAGCGCGAGCGCGAGGAAGAACTCCCCCACCCGCGCCCCACCGCGCTGCCGCCCGTTGCGCCCCTGCTCGTGGTACGCGGCCCCTGGCGGCGCGGGCACCGGCCCGGGCGCGGGCACCGGCGCCTCCGGCCGCCACCCGTGCCGGGCGCCACCGTACGCGCCATGGTGGGGGACGTCGTACCGGCCGGGCCTCGGATCGAGATCGTGCCCCGACTCCTGGGGCTCAGGCTCCCCTCGAACGTGTGCCTGCTGCCGGGGATGGCCCGGTATCGGGTCGTACATCATCTGCTGCTTTCTCAAGTCGGCCGGAATCACGGGATGGTCTGTCCACTGAGTCGACCTTCGTTGACCAGAGTATGGTCCACCGGGCGGACATCGGCGGGACACCCTCCAGTCGACCTCAATGCGCCCCGCCGGCCGACGGGGTCTCAAGGAACGTCACGGTGTGCTCGCCCCCCGACGACGACTCCGTGCAGCTGACTGCCGTGACCGCCGTGGAGTTACCACGGCCGGGACTGCCGACCTCGACGTCACCAGAGCGGGGATGGTGGCGCTGAGGTGGCCCGGGAACTTGCTCTCCTCGCTCCCATATGTGGATAGCCACGAGGTGGAAGGCCGCCCGGTAGCGGTCGCCGTTTTGACGGGCCCCGGCGGCGTGCTGGTGGGCACGGACGATCGTGGAGTCGACCGCGACGACACGGTCGAGGTGGCCCTCGGTGTCGGCCTCGGCGAGCAGGCCGGCGAAGACGCGTTCCCACGTGCCGTCGATCGCCCAGAATCGCAGCCTGCTGCAGGCGCCCGTCCACGAGCCGAAGTGTTCGGGCAAGTCCATCCACGGCGTTCCGGTGCGGTACCTGAACGCGATCGCGTCGATCACCTGCCGGTGATCCCGCCACCGCCCACCCCGCCGCAGTGTCCGGTCCGGCTACAACGGCTCAATCCACGACCACTGCACGTCAGTCAACTACGCACATCAACCAACGATCCGATAATCCGAGATAAGTAGCCTGGATGAGCCCGTATCACGGGGTCCGGGCCTACGGCCCGTTGCGGTGTCCGCTCTACTCCCCCACACAGGGCTTTCCGGCGCCGCTTCCAAGACCGGAACCCACTGTGCGGGCACTGGCCATGGCGCATAGGGTGTGCGCACCGCGGCGGGGGGACTGTAGCGCAGAGGTAGACGCGCCCTCTTGTCAGGAGGGGATGACGCCGGTTCGAATCCGGTCTGTTCCTCCGCCGTGCGTATTCCAGAGTGTCAGGCTCCTGAGTAGGGGCTGCACACAGCCGCCAGTAACCGCGACAGACGCGAGGGGGGCACCGTGAGTCGGGTCAAACGATGGACGTTCATAAGCGGGATGCTGTGCCTGGCCGCCTGGATATTCGTCGCGGTAATCGCGCTGGTACCAGCTGCGC
This sequence comes from Streptomyces sp. NPDC044002, assembly GCF_056434525.1. Taxonomy (NCBI): domain Bacteria; kingdom Bacillati; phylum Actinomycetota; class Actinomycetes; order Kitasatosporales; family Streptomycetaceae; genus Streptomyces; species Streptomyces sp. NPDC044002. The sequence continues at coordinate 253,662 of NZ_JBWKEZ010000004.1, read as the reverse complement.
AGGACGTTCAGGAAGCCTTCGGTAAATGGCTTAAAGCCCTCGCTGTTGCCCCCGCGATTGTCGCGGTCATCGGCTTCTGGGTCCTCGGCGCAAGCGGCGGACCACCAGACGGCACATGGGGCAGCAGACCAGGCAGCGATTGCCCAGGTCCCCGTCGCCGAGCCGGTGCGGCCTCACGGAGGGGATTTCGGGTTGGCTCCGACGGGTTTCGTCACCACGCAGGCGAGGCCATCCGCCCGCTCATGGAGTGCAGTCTCCGGGCCAGGCCAGGACCGGCCCGAGCGAGTCAGCGGGAATCCGTTGCTTCGTCCTTGGACGGGCTGGGGGCTGCCGTGCTGTCAGCGGCCTGGGCGGCGGCTCGTTCCGCGCGGAGTTCTTCGGCGACCTCGTAGGCCCGGCCCGGGTCGTAGACGGTGACCGAAGTGCCAGGGCTGTACATCGCGGCGGCCCGGGGCGTGTACCCGTAGGTTTTTACGCCGCGCCGGGCGGCTATGCCGTCGACCTCGCCGACGGATACCCCCCACAGCTCGGCGGTGTGGGACGGGGTCCACCACTCGTCCGGACGCAGGAAGTCGCGCTTGATTTCCCTCTGGTGCTCCACCGCCACCTGGAACGGGCCGAGTTGCTCGGTCAACCAGCTGGTCAGCGCCTGTGCGTCGACCTGAGAGAGTGGTGCGGACGTCGCCGGTTCGCACTCCACCGTCTGGCTGCGGGTATGCAGCACCACCTTGATCGACTGTCGCTGCCCCAGGCTGAGTCGCTCGATGACGACGACTCGCTGCAGATCGGCCATCGCCATGGTCGATGAACGCAGAAAGTGGGCGATCACGACCTGGGCCGGAGATCCCAGGGGGCGGAGCTCGACCCACCGCACCGTCATGGTGGCCGTGAGGTACATCCCGGCCACGGTGAGCACGATCACTGCGACGGCCGTGAGCGCCAGTAGGATCCAGAAACCGCCCCAGACGAGTGAGCTCCCCGTGATCGCGGCGACCGCCAGAGCGGGCAGCAGAAGTGGGGCTGCGATCACCGGCGGGACCATGACGCTCGCGCCGAGCCCGGCAGCCAGCTCGCGGGCCCGGCTGGGCACGAACAGCAGCCGCCATCCCGTTGTCACGGGTGTCACAACTCCCGCCAGCGGGCCGGGCTGCTGAGTCGCCATGTCTCAAAGGTAGGACCTTGCAGAGGAGTTCGTAAGGCCACAGCGAGCCGTGCCTTCTCGAGGACGGGAACCGCAGCCAACCTGCACAACCCCGGGTCAAAAGCATGACGACTACTCAGTTTTACTGGTCCGCCCCCGAACCCGGCCGGCCGGCGCGCTGGTGCCCTGCTCCGCTCGACAGACCCGTGCCAAACCGGCGCAGGAGTGTGTGCGGTTCAGGGCTCGGGGAGTGCAGTCGTGGCCCGGCGGCGGGTGCTTCCGGTCGGGTAATTCAGCCACACCCGGCACGACACGACACGGCGCCTGGTCCGGGAGTATGGGCTCCCGGACCAGGCGCCGTCCTGCGATGCGGATGCCCCGAGCCCGCCCTCGTCACGACCGGATCTGCACGTGGTGATGAAATGTGCGCGATGCGCTGTGACTCGTCACGCTGCTGAGCTGCACCGTCGTCTCGGGAGTCGAACCCGATGCGCTGCTCTCCGCGCGCCAGCCGGGCCGGTAACCGCCGGCCCTCGGTTGTGCACGCCTCCGGAGCGACTACCTGCTCCACATCGCGGGTCTCAGTCCAGGAGGTCGGCCTCCCAGTTGGTGCGCTGGATGCGTACGTCGATCTCGTGGATCTCGCGGGCGGCGTCGTCGGGGCGGGCGCGCAGCTCCGCGACGGGCAGCGCGGGGAGCACCATCAGCTGAGCAAGGTCTGGTTCGTCACCGGTTCCTCCCGCGGATTCGGCCGTCAGTTCGTCGAAGCCGCCCTGTCCCGCGGAGACAAGGTGGCCGCGACCGCCCGCAACGCCGGCTACGGCCTGTTCGGTGCCGTCGGGGAACTGACCGAACAGGCTCTGCGCGACCAGCTGGAGACCAACCTGTTCGGTGCCCTGTGGGTGACCCAGGCCGCCCTGCGGTACCTGCGACCACATCGTGCAGATCTCCTCCACCGGCGGTGTCGCCTCCTGGCCGCTGGTGGGCGGCTACCACGCCTCGAAGTGGGCGTTGGAGGGCCTGAGCGAGTCGCTGGCCCAGGAGGTGTCCGGCCTCGGGATCACGGTCACCCTGGTCGAGCCCGGCGCTTACGCCACCGACTGGGGCGGTTCCTCCGCCGTCTCGGCCGACCCGATCCCGGTCTACGACGGAGTGCGCGAAGCACTCGGCGCGTTCATGCAGACCCTCGGCTTCGGCAGCCCCGCCGCCGCGGGCGCCGCGCTGCTCAAGGTCGTCGACTCCGACAACCCCCCGCTGCGCGTCTTCTTCGGCGCCCAGGGCAACGACATGCTCCCGCAGGTCTACGCCGAGCGCCTCAAGACCTGGGCCGACTGGCAGGACCTCGCCGTCGAGGCGCAGAGCAGCACCCCTGCGGCCTGACTCAGGCGCCGGGGGTGGCGCTGATGTGCTTGAAGCCGGCGGTGTCGCCGACGAGGGCGAAGGGGCTCCACGAGCCGGTGGAGTAGTTGCCGTTCGCGTTGTAGACCCGGTCGTCGGAGCCGATCGCGTACAGGTGGACGGTGGTGCCCGCGGGGGTGACCGCGAGCTGCTTGAACCCGGCCGTGCCGCTGATCACGTTGTAGCCGCTCCACGTACCGGCGGAGTAGTCGCCGTTGTTGTTGTAGATCCGGTCGTCGGAGCCGATCGCGTACAGGCGGACCGTGCCCTCGCTCGTCGTCGTGGCAGCGACCTGCTTGAAGCCGGGGGTGTCGCCGACGAGGCTGTAGCCGCTCCACGAGCCGGTGGAGTAGTTGCCGTTGTTGTTGTAGATCCGGTCGTCGGAGCCGATCGCGTACAGCCGGACGGTGTTGCCGGTCGCGGCGGCGGTGATCTTCTTGAACCCCGCGGTGCCGTCCACCAGCTGCAGGGTGGTCCAGCTGCCCTGGGCGTAGTCGGCGCTCTTCCCGTATACGCGGCCGTCGGCGCCGAGGGCGAAGAGGCGGACCGTGTTCCCGGTCGCCACGACCGAGATCTGCTGGAAGCCCTGCGTGTTGTCGACGAGCTGGAAGCCGGTCCAGGTACCGGTCTTGTAGTTGCCGCGGTCCTCGTAGATGCGGTCGTCCGCACCGATCGCGTACACGTGGACCTCGTCGCCCACCTGGATCGAGGTGGTCTGCTTGAAGCCCTGCGTGCCGTCGACGGTCTGGTACCCGTCCCACGTACCCGCCGAGTAGTTCGCGTTGTTGCCGTACACCCGGCTGTCCGAACCGATCCCGTACAGGTGCACCGTCGGGGAGACCGCGGGAGTGGCCGGGGTCTCGGGATCGGTGCCCGGGTAGGGGTCGGCGTGGTCCGCGGCGAGGCCCGCGGCCGCTCCGCAGCTGCCCCAGGCTCCGGCGCCCTGGCCGGCGAGTATCTTCTCGGCGGTGAGGATCTGCTGCTGCTTGGTGGCCTGGTGCGGGTAGGCCGCGTACTGGGTGCCGCCGTACGCGTCCCAGGTGCTCTTCAGTATCTGCAGGCCGCCGTAGTAGCCGTTGCCCGTGTTGATGCTCCAGTTGTCGGTGCTCTCGCAGTGGGCGACCTTGTCCCAGGTGGCGACGGAGGCGGCGCTCGCAGTACCGGCGGGAACCAGGGAGAGGGCGAGGCCGGCGAGGGTCAGCCCGGCCAGTGCGGCGAGCTTCGTGCGGGGGCGGGCGGTTGCAGACATGGGGATACCTCGGTTCGTTGGTTCGGTGTGGGTGCGGAGGGCCGGCAGGCGGGAGCTGCGGTCCTACGACCAGCCCATGGAGTCCGTGGAGGCTGCGGCGTTGACACCGAGGACGGTGAGGGCGGAGGAGGCGGTGACCGCGGCGGCCTGGGCGATACGGGTGCGGAGCATGGAGGTGTCCTCTTCTGACGGTTCGAGCGACGGATTCGTGTCCTCAACCGGCCTGCGTCCCGCGGTGGCGCTGTCCGGTCCTGGCCCGGCGGGAGCTGCTCCCTGCCGGCGAGAACTACTTTCGTCGCTGGTCAGATGGGGTGGAAGGGGTTCCGGGTGGCCCGAAGCGGCATTGGACCAATCAGTCCAGCGAAGGCTCGAACGCGGCGGCGATGAGCGGCACTTCCGCCCTCAGGGGCGTCCAGTCGGCGAGCTCGGGGCAGCGCGAGAGCAGCAGGCGCAGCAGGACGGCCGCATGTTCCTCCGCCTCCACGAGACTGCCCGCGCGCAGGTACATGCCGATCACGGGATCCGGCTGGGCGTCCGGATGGACACTGACGTGCTCGGCCCCGTCGTCCGGGCCGAGGCGGGAACGGATCAGTGAGCGCAGGTCTACGGCATCGGAGGCATCGCGCGGTGCGCGCAGGCCGGCGTGGACGAGATACATGGAATCAACCCTTCCAACGGTCGACTCCCTTGTCAGGCCTTGCGATGTGGCCCGTTCGGGCCCTGGCCTCTTGCGTCCACGCACGGAGCGTCGAGGACTTCGGCACTCCTTGCACACCGGTCCTGCGGCTGGGTGGGGTTCAATCAAGCGGTCGTGAACAGCGGGTGCTGCACGGCGCGTGGCGCCATCCGACTCCGTAACGGGGCCGTGGGCGTGGGCCTGGCCGCCTGAACCGGCATCAGGGGTGGGGATCATCAGCTTTCAGGGGGGATCAGGATGCTGACCGCATTGGGACTCGACACGGTGGCGGAGGCGGTCTACCGCGCGATGCCGGCCGATCCGGCGGGCGGCGTCGCCGAGCTCGTCGCGCGGGTGGGCAGGAGCGAGGAAGAGGTGCGGGACGCGCTCGGCACCTTGAGCGAACTTGCCCTCGTGCGGCCGTCGGCGGAACGGGAGGGGGGCCTGCGGGCCGTTTCCCCGGACGTCGGGATGGAGGCCCTGATGGCCCGCCAGCAGGCCGAGCTGGCGGAGCAGCAGCTGCGTCTGGATTCGTCGCGGAGTGCGGCCGCTCAGCTGATCGCCGAGTACGCCGACCTCCGGCCCGCGGCCGCCAGCCCCGGGATCGAACAACTCATCGGTGTAGATGCGATCCGCGACACGCTCGCCCGCCTGACGCGTGATGTCACCGGTGACGTCATGGCGTTCCTTCCGGGCGGCGCGCAGTCGCCAGCACAGCTCGACGCGTCGCGTCCGCTGGACGAGGAGCTGCTGGGCCGGGGGGTGCGGATGCGCAGTGTCTTTCTGAGCAGCGTCCGCAATGACCAGTACACGGTCGACTACGCGAACTGGCTCACCCGGCTCGGCGGCCGGGTACGGACGGTTGCGTCCCTGCCCACCCGGATGATCATCACCGACCGTGCGACCGCCGTCATCCCGGTCAACAGCGAGGATTCGGGGGCCGCTGCGGTCGTCCTGACCGGTCATGGCACCCTCACCGCGCTGTGCGCGCTCTTCGAGACGGTCTGGTCGGGGGCGCAGGACCTGGGTGAGGCAGTGGTGCGGGACGGGTATGACCTGAGCCCGCAGGAGGCGGCCACCGTCGGCCTCCTCGCCCAGGGACACACGGACGAGGCGATCGCCAAACGGCTCGGCATCTCCCAGCGCACGGCACGGCGGATCGCGACGGACCTGATGGGCCGGCTCAATGCGCGCAGCCGCTTCGAGGCGGGTGTCCGGGCGGTCCAGCAGGGCTGGCTGCCCTCGGACCTCGGCTGACAGCGGTCCACCCGGGACTTCCCGTAATCGTGTTTTCGGGAGGTCCCGGCAGGCCGCCCGGGCCCCTTTGGGCCAAGGCCGTTTACGTCCAGTGGATTGCACTTCCGCAGGTCAGGGACCCGGGACAGAGTTGATCCCGAAGCGCCGGACGGATGTTCGAGCGCCGCCGATCGATTCTGTGGGGGAACCGTCATGTCCAAGTCCGTCCGTGTCTCTGCCTCTTCCTCTGCGCTGCGCCGCTCCGTCTCCTTCGCGGTCACCTCCGCGATCTCGGTCGCCGCGCTGGGCGTACTCGGAGCGGCCCCGGCCAGCGCCGCCACGATCGGCGAGACCATCGCCTCCGCGGCCAGGGGCGAGACCGGGAACGGACCCTGTGGGCGCGGTGGATACGTCGGCGGCCCGAACCAGAACAGCAGCTGCAGCAACGGCCAGCGCACCCACGCCTGGTGCGCGGACTTCGCCGGCTGGGCGTGGGCCCAGGCCGGGGTGGCCGGCCGGGGCACGCTGACCGACATGGCCAACAGCTTCCTCGACTACGGGAACAAGTACGGCACCAAGTCGAGCACGCCGCACGTCGGCGACGCGGTCGTCTACAACATGAACGACGGCACCTACGTCAACGACCACGTCGCCATCGTGACCGCCGTTTCCGGCGACAGCGTCACCATCACGGGCGGCAACGAGCGCAACTCGGTCCGCACGAACACGACCACCAACTGGCGCGTGGGCCAGTCCCCGTTCGGCCAGGTCATCACCGCCTACATCTCCCCGCTGGGCAGCGGCGAGGAAGGCACCCCGCAGACCCCGGCCACTCCCGCGGTCTCCCCGACGGTGCACCTGTACGGGATCGGTTCGGACGACCGGGTGTACGGCAACAACGCGAACTACTCGGCGGGTACGTGGGACGGGTACCGGACCGTCGACGGGACGCAGGGCTTCAAGCAGACCACCTCGATCCAGGTGGGCGACGAGGTCCACGTGTACGCGATCGGTGCGGACGACCGCATCTACGAGGACCGCGGCAACTACAAGACCGGTACCTGGACCGGCTTCCAGCTCGTCGACGACACGCAGGGCTTCCAGCAGATCTCGGTCGTGGCGACCGGGAACACGGTCCGCCTCTTCGCCCTCGGCGCCGACGGCCGCGTGTACAGCAACGACGGGGACTACGGGCAGAGCGACTGGAGCGGCTTCCAGCTGGTGGACGGCACCGCGGGGTTCAAGAAGATCACCGCCGCCGCGACCGGCAACACCGTCCGGCTGTACGCGATCGGCTCCGACGACCGGATCTACAACAACAACGGCAACTACTCCACCGGCTCGTGGAGCGGCTACAGCCTCGTCGGCGACACCGCCGGCTTCAAGCAGATCGCCGCGGCACCGGAGGGGAACACGGTCCGGCTGTACGCGATCGGTTCGGACGACCGGATCTACAACAACAACGGCGACTACTCGGCCGGCTCGTGGAGCGGCTACAACGTGATCAGCGGCACGGCCGGGTTCAAGCAGCTCGCGGTCACCCCGGCGGGCAAGACCGTGCACCTGTACGCGATCGGCTCCGACGACCGGGTCTACAACGCGAACGGTGACTACGCGGCCGGGTCCTGGAGCCCCTTCGCCCTCGTCGGCAACGCCGCCGGCTTCAAGCACATCAGCGCCACCCCCGGCGCCTGACCACCGCTCCCGTGTCCCGTCGCGTCCTGCCCGGCACGACTCCGTGCCGGGCAGGACGGCTTTCCCAAGGAGGACCCGTGCACCGCCTCGCCATCCTGACCAGCGTCACCGCCCTCATGGTGGCGGCCACGGCCCCGGTACTGGGGGCGGCGGCCGCGTCCGCCGCGCCGACGGCACCCGTGGTCCGCGTCATGCCCCTGGGTGATTCGATCACCTACGGGCAGGGCAGTTCCAACGAATCGGGCTACCGCTCGCAGCTGGACGGACTCGCCGCCAAGCAGTCCCGCTACGCGCTCGACTTCGTCGGGTCCCTGGAGCACGGTCCGATGCCGGACTCCGCGCACGAGGGACACGCGGGCTACACGATCGAGCGCGTACGTGCCGGCGCGAACCGCTGGCTGGCGGCGGCCCAGCCCGACGTCGTACTGCTCCACATCGGGATCAACGATCTCAACCAGGGTGCGGACCCGGGGCAGGCCGCGGACCAGGCTTCCGCCCTCGTCGACCAGATCTTCGCGGCCCGTCCCGGAGTCACCGTCGTCATGGAAGGCCTCATCCCGACAACCCCCGGATGGAACCATCAGGACCTGTCCCAGCCCGTAGCTCGGTACAACCAGCGGCTGAAGCAGCTGGAACAGGTCAAGCAGCAGGCCGGAAAGCGCTTCCGATTCGTCGACGCACCCGCATTGACGCCGGACGACCGGGCGGACGCCACCCATCCCGCGCAGATGTCCGACGGCCTGCACCCCAACGACGCCGGATACGCCCGCATGGCCCAGGCCTTCTTCGCCCCTCTGGACGAGGCGTACTCGGCACGGTGGTTCACCGGTGGCCCCGCCCGGCCGGATCAGCCCCGGTTCGAGAACACCGTGCATTTGCAGCGGATCGCGCCGAACGGGGACCTGTTCAACACCGAGGGTGACTTCGCGGCAGGAAGGTGGGGCGGCTGGAGCGCCCAGGGCGCCTCTCAGCTGAAGGAGGTCACCAGTGCCGGCACGGGATCGGTGAACCGGGTCTTCGCGATCGGCAGCGACAACAAGATCTACGAGAACGACGGCGACTACGCGAGCGGAAAGTGGTCGGGCTGGTTCACACCCGACATCAACAACTCCACCACCTTCACCGCACTGTCCGCGTCCTCCTACGGCAACACCGTCCACCTCGTGGCCATCGGCTCGGACGGACGCCTCTACAACACCGACGGCGACTACGCGGCCGGGAAGTGGAACGGCTGGAGCGAGCAGGGCGGCACCGACCTCAAGCACGTCACCAGCGCCACCACCGCCGACCAGGTCAACCACATCTTCGCCACCGACACGACGGGCCAGGTCCTCGAACTCGACGCCGACTACGCCGCCGGTGCGTGGGGCAGCTGGCGTGTCGCCGGCCCCGCCGGGGGCTTCAAGGCCCTCGACGTCACCGCCTCCGCGAGTGGGAACACGGTCCACCTCGGAGCGGTCAGCCTGGCCGGCCAGTACTTCAACACCGACGGCGACTTCGACCGGGGTGGTGTCTGGAACGGCTGGAGCAACATGGGCGGCGACAATCTCAAGCGCGTCACCAGCGCCGCTGCGAACGGCGTCAACCACGTCTTCGCGACCACCGGCGACAACCGCCTCGTCGAACGCGACGGCAACTACAACACCGGCACCTGGAACGAGTGGGCCGACGCCGCAGGCGGCGCCGACGCCACCTCCGCGACCGCCGGCTTCACCAGCTGACCGCCGCGCCGACCCGGCCTGCATGCCCAGGTCCACGGCCGGCCTTCAGCCGGCGGCCTGGGCGGCCGTTCACGGTGGTCTCCGGGTCGTGGCGTCGCGTGGCTATTCCGCGTAGGGCTGGTCGGTTCCCTGGGCGCTGTAGCCGAGGCTCCAGATGTAGCCCTCGGGGTCGGCGAAGGTGCCGCCGTAGCCGCCCCAGGGGAGGGCGCCCGCGGGCTTGAGGACCTTGGCGCCGGCCTTCGCCGCCTCCGCCATGATCTCGTCGACCCGGGTCTCGCTGCGGACGACGTAGGTCAGGACCAGTCCGCTGAAGCCGCTGCCCTCCTGGTCCGTGCCCACCTGGCCGGCCAGGCCTTCGCGGCTGTAGAAGCCGACGGGCGAGGCGCCGTCGGATTCGAAGAACACCGAGATGCCGAAGTCGTTCTGGACCTTCCAGCCGAGGCCCTCGGTGTAGAAGCGCTTGGCCCGGTCCATGTCGCGGACGCCGAGGAGGATCGAGCTGACGTGTGCCTTCATGGTTTTTGCTCCTTGTGAGGGGGGTGGGTGGAGGTGGGCGGGTGGGGGTGGGTGGGCTTAGGCCGCTTCCCAGGTGAAGCCGTCCGGGTCGGTGAAGGCGGCGGTGGTGGTGCCGAGGACGACTCGGTGGGAGCCCGTGCCGTCGACGGGGACGCCGAGGTCCTTGGCCAGGGCGCGGCGCTTGTAGAGGGCCAGCTTGACGGGGGTGGAGGTGCCGGCGGCGAACTCGGTGTACTTGCCGCCGAAGCTCTTGGCGACGGTCAGGCCGCGCTCGACGTAGAACTGCCTGGTGGCCTTCACGGCCTCGACGCCGAGCAGCAGGACGATCTCGTCGACCTGGCGGGTGTCGGGGCCGGTGTCCTTCTTCGCCCCGGTCGCGATCTTCCAGATCGTCCCGTCCGGGGCCTGCACCACTCCGCTGTAGCCCCACAGCGACTTGGCGGTGGGCTTGAGGACCGTGGCGCCGGCGTCGACCGCCGCGGCGAAGAAGCCGTCGACGGTGGCGGGGCCGGAGACCGTGATGCCGAGCGTGAAGCCGCGGAAGCCGGTGGTGGGGGTGTCGGACGCCCGGAGGGTGACGTACGCGTCCACGCCGAAGGCGGTGTAGAAGCGGCGGGCGGCCTCGGTGTCGGCCACTTCGAGGGTGACGGAGGCGAGGGCGGTGGGGGCGGTGGTGGGAGCGGTGTTTGCCATGACCATCACGCTAGGGGGTGGGGGGCGGCCGGGGCTTCTCGAATCCTGACCGGTCCGGGCGTCAGGCTCTGACCAGGCAGAAGGGGTGGCCGGCCGGGTCGGTGAGGACCCTCCATCGGGTGGGGTTCGGCTGGTGGTCGGGTTTGGCCGCGCCCAGGGCCAGGAGCTGGGTCTCGGCTGCGTCCAGGTCGTCGACCGCGAAGTCGGGATGGGACTGCTGGGGGACGGTCCGGCCGGGCCAGTCGGGTGCCCGGTGGTCGTCTACCCGCTGGAAGCCGAGGAAGAGTCCGTGCTCGCCGGTGAGGCCGGCGAAGTCGGCGTCGGACGCGGGGTGGGGTTCGAGGCCGGTCGCCTGCTGGTAGAACGCGGCCAGGGCCTGCGGATCGGGGCAGTCGAGGGTTATCGCGCACAGTCTCATCCGCAGGGGCGGCACGGCAGCTCCGGGGTGGGGGCGGGTGGTGGGTGCGAGGGTTTTGGCCGCGGCCCTTTTGCGGGGGACGCCGTCGACCGTCAGGCAGATGCCGTAGACGCGGGCGTGGGTGGTCCAGCCGTTGACGCGGCCGCGGTTGTTGCTGATCTGGACCCGCTTGCGGGCGGCGTCCACGGACGACACCAGGTGCAGGTAGACCGTCCCGGCGACGCGGGCGAGGACGATGTCCCCGGCCTCCAGCTTCGACGGGTCGACCGGAGCGACGACCACCTGCTGCCGGCTGCGTATGAGCGGAACCATGGAAGTGCCGCTGGGCCGGAACGTCACGGTGGCCCCGGCGGCGACCTCGGCGGCCACTGCGTCCAATACACCCATGCGGTGATCGTGGCAGATCCGGCCGGGTCGCCCCACCGGTTTCCCCGCGTGGATCCCCGTGGAGCCCGAACGGCCCGTGGGGGCGTTGTAGGTTGCGGCAGTGGATGGACATGAGGATGTGACCCGGGCGGGCTACGACGGGGTCGTCGAGCTGTACGCCTCGCTGTTCGCCGACCGGCTGGAGACGCGGCCGTTCGCGCGGGCCATGGTGGAGGCCTTCGCCAGGCTGGTGCGGGAGGCGGGGAACCTGCGGGTGGCCGATGTCGGGTGCGGGCCCGGGCATCTGACCGGGTTGCTGGGCGAGTTGGGGCTGGACGCCTTCGGGGTCGACCTTTCGCCGGGGATGGTGGAGCACGCCCGGCGGGCGCAGCCGGGGCTGCGGTTCGAGGAGGCGCGGATGGAGGCCCTGCCGGTGGAGGACGGGGTGCTCGGCGGGGTGCTGGCGCATCACTCGGTGATCCACACCCCGCCCGGGGAGCTGCCCGGGCTGCTCGCCGAGCAGGTGCGGGTGCTGGCGCCGGGGGGTCTGCTGCTGGTGTCGTTCTCCGTGGCGGAGGGGACGGAGCCGGTCCGGTTCGACCACAAGGTGGCTCCCGCCTACAGCTGGCCGGTGGAGCGGTTCGCGGAGGTGCTGGCCGGGGCCGGGTTCGAGGTGGTGGCCCGGTTGGTGCACGGGCCGGCTTCCGAGCGGGGTTTTCTGGAGGGCCATCTGGTGGCCCGGGTCGTCAGGTGACGTCCCAGCGGGTGACCTCGCCGCTCTCCTGGGCGACGTAGAGGGTGCCGTCGGGGGCGAAGGCGAGGCCGTGGGGTTCGCAGGCGGGGGTGGGGAGGTCGTGCTCCGTGACGGTGCCGTCCGGGGTGACGCGGCCGATGCGGCCCGTGGCCCAGGCCGTGTACCAGCAGGAGCCGTCGGGGGCGACCGCCACGGCGTGCGGGCGGCACGCGGGGTCCGGCAGGGGGTGTTCGGTGATGCCCTCGGGGGTCAGGCGGCCGATGCGGCCGGTGCCGATCTCGGCGAACCAGAGGGTGCCGTCCGGGGCCGCGGCGAGGCCGACGGGGGCGGCGCCCGGGGTGGGCAGCGGGTGGAGGGTGGTCTCGCCGGTGGCGGTGATCCGGGCGAGGGAGTCGCCCTGGTTGAGGGTGCACCACAGGGCGCCGTCGGGGGCGGTGGTGACGAAGGACGGGAAGGAGCTCTCGGGGAGGGCGTGTTCGGTGAGTTCACCGGCCGGGGTGAGGCGGGTGACGGTCGCGGTGTGCAGGGTGGTGAACCAGACGGCGCCGTCCGGGCCGGTGGTGATGCCGTACGGGCCCGGGGCGGAGCCGGGTACGGGGTGGGAGCGGGCTTCGCCGGCGGGGGTGATGCGGCCGATGCGGTGGTCGCGGTTGCGGGTGAACCACAGGGCGCCGTCGGGGCCGGCGGTGATGAGGGTCGGGCCGCAGTCGGGGGAGTCGAGGGGGAACTCGTCGGTGCGGCCGTCGGGGGTGAGGCGGGCGATGCGGCCCGCGTGGACCAGGGTGCACCAGATGGCGCCGTCGGGGCCGGTGGTGAGGGCGTAGGGGCCGGCGCCGGGGGTGGGGAGGGCGTACGTGTGGATCAGGCGGGGCGGGTGGGTCAGGGTCAAGGGGTGGGCCTTTCGGTGGCGGGTGGGGAGGGTCAGGCCGCGGCCGCGGCGGGGGCGGCTGCGCGGAGGGGGAGGCGGTCGCCCTGCCAGCGGGCGCACAGGCGGCGGTCGTGGCTGACGACGACCACGGCGCCGGGGAAGGAGGCGAGGGCCTCGTCGAGTTCCTCGGCCAGGGCGGGCGAGAGGTGGTTGGTGGGCTCGTCCAGGAGCAGGACGTCGGCCGGCTCGGTGACCAGCCGGGCCAGGGCGAGCCGTTGGCGCTGGCCGGCGGAGAGGGTGCCGACCGGGGTGGTGAGCTGTCCGGGGGCGAACAGGCCGAGCGACAGCAGCTGTTCGGTGTGTTCCTCGGGCGTGCCGGGGCGGCCCGCGGCGAAGGCAGCGAGGAGCGGGAGGCGGGCCGGTCCCGGCTGGGTGTGCTGGGTCAGCAGTCCGGTCCGGGCACGGCGCAGGACGTGGCCCCGGTCGGGGGTGACGGTGCCGGCGAGGACGCCGAGCAGGGTGCTCTTGCCGGCGCCGTTCGGGCCGGTGATCAGGAGCCGGCCGCCGGGCGGGAGGGTGAGGTCCACCGGTGCCAGACGGTCCGTCACACCGACGCCTTCTGCCGTGAGGGCCGGGCCGCGCGAGGCCGGGGTGCCCGCGGTGCGCGGGACGGCGGTGAAGCGGAGCGGCTCGGGCGGGGCGGGGACGGGGCGGGCCAGCAGGCGGGCGAGGCGTTCCTCGGCGTTGCGGACCCTGCTCGCGAGGGACTGCTGAACCCGGCCGGCGGCGCGGTCGTAGGCCATCTTGTTGCCGTCCTTCATGGCCCGGCCGGGGGCGACCCTGCGGGCGGTGACGGCGGCGGACTCGCGCAGCCGGTCCGTCTCCTCGCGCCAGGCGGTGTGGGCCTGGGTGCGGCGCTGCCGTTCGGCGGCGCGGCCGGCGAGGTAGCCGGTGTAGCCGTTGCCGTAGCGGACCGTGCGGTGCAGGTCGCCGTCGACTTCCAGGAGGGCGGTGGTGACGCGTTCGAGGAACTGCCGGTCGTGGGAGACGGCGACGGTGATGCCGCGGCGGGCGCGGAGGTGGTCCTCCAGCCAGGTGAGGGCCGTGTGGTCGAGGTGGTTCGTGGGTTCGTCGAGGAGGAGGACCTCGGGGGCGGAGGCCAGCAGGGCGGCGAGGCGCAGGCGGACCTGTTCGCCGCCGGAGAGGTCGCCGGCGGTGCGGTCGCGGGGCAGTCCGAGCAGTCCGAGGCCGTGCAGGGCGCGTTCGGTGCGGGCGTCGGCGTCGTAGCCGCCGCGCAGTTCGAAGGCGGTGAGGAGGTCGGCGTAGGCGGTGAGGGTCTCGTCCGTGGTGTCGCCGTCGGCCATGCGGGCCTCCAGGCGGCGCATGCGGTCCTCCATGGCGTGGAGTTCGGCGAGGGAGCGGTCGATGACCTGCTGGACGGTGAGGTGGGCGGGGAGGTGTTCTTCCTGGGCGAGGTAGCCGGTGCCGCCGTCGGCGCGGACGGTGACGGTGCCGCTGTCGGGGCGTTCGGCTCCGGCGAGCAGCCGCAGGAGGGTCGACTTGCCGGATCCGTTCTCGCCGACGATGCCGAGACGGGTTCCGTCGGTGGCGGAGCAGTCGACGGAGTCGAGGACGGTGCGGCCGGCGTAGGACTTGGTGAGGTCAGTCGCGGTGAGCTGTGCGGTCATGGAGCGGCTCCGGGGGTCGGGGGGCGGTGGGGTGGGAGGGGGTGGTGTGGTTGCGGGTGAGGATCATTGAGGGCTCCTTATAGCGACGGATGTTGCTTTAAGATCGTTCCATGGATGCTGCTGAGCACGCAAGCGAGGGTTCCGGCCATGTCGATCATGTGGATTCGGCCATGCCGCGGCGTCGGACGGGCGGGCGGAGCGCCCGGGTCCGGGCCCAGGTGCTGGCGGCGGTGGGCGAGCTGCTGATGGCGGGCGGGTACGACGGGCTGACGGTCGACACGGTCGCCGAGCGGGCCGGCGTGCACCGCACGACCGTCTACCGGCGCTGGCGCGACGTCGGCGGGCTGCTGGCCGACGTACTCGACGCCGCGGCCGACGACACGTGGAGCCCGCCCGACACCGGGTCGCTGGAGGGCGACCTCACCGCGCTCAACCAGGAGGTCTACGAGGCCCTGGCGGGCGGCGGGCCCAGCCTGACCACGGCGCTGATCGCGGCGGGCTTCCGCTCGGCCGAGGCGGCCGGGGCCCTGGCCCGTTTCTGGGAGGACCGGTACGCGCGCTGCGCGGTGGTCGTCGACCGGGCCGCCGGGCGGGGCGAGCTGCCGGGCCCGGCCGACGCCCGCGCGCTGCTGGTCGCGGCGACCGCCCCGCTCTACCACGAGCTGCTGCTCCTGCGGGCGGCCCCGGACCCGGCCCTCCCCCGCCGGGCCGCCGCCGGTGCCGCGGTGGCGGGGCGGGCGGGGGTCTACGGGGTCCCGGGGGCGTCGTAGGGGGCGCCTTGCGGATCAGGCCGGGGCGAAGGCGTCGGGGTGTGCGGCGGCGAGGAGTCCGTGGCCTCGCTCCAGGAGACGGGCGAAGGCGGCGGGGTCGCTGATGGCCATGGTGTGCGGGCCGCGGACGTGGAACAGCCGGGCGGATCCGCCGCCGGCGCGGACGGCTGCGAGGAACTGCCGTTCCTGGGCCCGGAAGAGGGGGTCGCCGAGGCCGTTGACGAACAGGACGGGCAGCCGGCAGCGGCCGGCGACGTCGAGGCAGTCGCGCCGGGTGAGGTCTTCGACGACTTCGGCGAAGGCGTGCACGGCGAGTCCGCCGCCGGTGACGGCCTCGTAGCTCTCGGCGGGCAGCCGGAGCCTGAGCGCCCGGTCGCCGAGGCGGGCGGCGCGGGCCGGGCCGAGTGCCCCGAGGGCGCGGGCGGCCGCGCGGTAGATCCGGCCGGTGGGCCCGTCGGGCCGGGCGGTCGACCCCTGGACGAGGACGGCGGCCGCGGTGGCGGGGTGTGCCGCCGCGCCGTAGGCGAGGGCGACGTATCCGCCGAGGGAGGTGCCGGCCACCAGGGGGCGGCGGCCGGTGGCGAGGGCGGCTTCCTCCACGGCGAGGCCGACCCGCTCGACCGCCTCCTCCAGGCTGAAGGGGCGGTCGCGGAGGGTTCCGTGTCCGGGCAGGTCGGGTGCGGTGATCCGGAAGCGGGGGGCCAGCCGACGGGCGTGGGGGTCCCACATCCGGGCGGAGAGCCGGATCCCGTGGACGAGGACCAGCGGAGCGCCCTCGGGTGTTCCGGCGGTCCAGATGCCCGGACGGCCCGGGGCGGGGCCGAGTCCCGTGGCCGAGGCCGTGGCCGTGGCCGGGACCGAGGCCGAGGCCGAGACCAGGGCCGGGACCGAGGCCGAGACCAGGGCCGAAGCCGTGGCCGGAGCCGGAGCCGTGGCCGGAGCCGGAGCCGGAGCCGGGACCGTGGCCGGGGCCGAAGCCGGGGCCGGGGCCGGGGCCGGGGCCGAAGCCGAAGCCGAAGCCGGGGCCGAAGCCGGGGCCGGGGCCGGGGCCGAAGCCGGGGCCGGGGCCGGGGCCGAAGCCGAAGCCGAAGCCGAAGCCGAAGCCGGGGCCGAAGCCGGGGCCGGGGCCGGGGCCGAAGCCGGGGCCGGGGCCGGGGCCGGGGCCGGGGCCGAAGCCGAAGCCGAAGCCGGGGCCGGGGCCGGGGCCGAAGCCGAAGCCGAAGCCGAAGCCGGGGCCGGGGCCGGGGCCGGGGCCGGGGACGGTGGGTGGTTTGTGGTCATGTTTCCCCCTGGCGGGTGTGGCGCCGGCGGCGGGTGGGAGCGCCTTGGGGCGCGACGCAACGGTGCGTTGCGTTGCATGGTAGGGACGGGGATGCGGGGAATGCAACACCACGTTGCGTTGCGTTAGGCTGGCCGTCCCAGTCGTACGGAAGGGAGCAGCGGTGACGCGGAAGCAGGACGGGGCGGGCGGCGGCGGGCCGCGGCGGAAGGCCGAGATCTTCGCGGCGACGCTCGACATGCTGGGCGGTCTGGGCTTCGACTCCCTCACCATCGAGGGCGTGGCCCAGCGTTCCGGGGTCAACAAGACGACCATCTACCGGTGGTGGTCGTCCAAGTCGGAGCTGCTGCGCGACGCGCTGCTGCACTCGGACGTCTTCCGGTTCGAGCCGGCCGACACCGGCAGCCTGCGCGGGGACCTCACGGCGCTGGCCGAGGAGGTGCAGCGGCTGCTGGACGACGAGCACCGGCGGACGATCGTCGAGGCCGCGCTGGTCGGGGCGGTGCGCCACCAGGCGATGCGGGACCTCGTGGTCTCCTTCCTCGACGACCGCTTCGGCCGCCACCAGCCGGTGTTCGCGCGCGCGGTGGCCCGGGGCGAGCTGCCGCCCGACGCCGATGCGGCGCCGCTGGTGGACGCCATGGCGGGCGCGCTGTGGATGCGGATCCTGGTGCGGCGGGAAGCGGCCGGCGACACGTACACGCGCGACCTCGTCGGCATCCTGATGGACGGGGTCGCCGCGGCCGGCCGGTGACCCCGCCCCCCTCCCCGGTCGCGCGGAGGGCTTTCTCGCCGCCCCTCGGCGGGGACGTCCCCCCGCAGGGTCTCGCCGCCCACCGGGACGGGCAGGTGCGCGCGGTGCGGCGCGGCGCGGGAGGTGGTGCGGCGGCCCGTCAGGCGGGCGGGCAGCGGAGGGTGTTGGCCGTGACGGGGGCGCCGTCGGCCTTGTTGCGGTCCCAGGTCACCGTCCTGACCTCGACCGGGGTGGTGCCGACGGTGACCTCGAAGGTGTTGTCGTGGCCGGGGACCGGGTTCAGGCGGGCGCCGGGGAGGGCTGCCGCGAGGGTGGCCGCGTCCTCCCGCAGGGCGGGGGCGTACGTGATGACGGGCGGGCCCGCGGGGCGTTCGGCGGGTGCGGGCCCGGCGGTCGCCCGGAAGCCGCCGCGGGTGAGGGCCCCGGCGACGGCGGGGTCGTCCACGCGGAGGGCGATGCCGGCCGGGTTGGTGTCGACGGGGGTTTCGGGGACGGGCTGGATGCGGGGGTCGCCGGTGATGGGGCGGTCGTCGGCGAGGGCGTCCCAGAGGGCGGCGGCGCGGGCCTCGTGCCAGACCAGGGTGGAGCCGACGCCGGGGACGCGGTGGTCGAAGAGCCGGATGGGGACGGTGGCGAACTCGGTGCGGTCGGCGCGGAGCCGGCCGAGGGCCCAGCCGATGCGGACGAGGTCGTGCAGGTCCGTCGCGGCGTCGGTGCGTACGGTCTTCAGGAGGGTGCGGGCGGTGCGGACCGTGCGGACGGGGCCGGAGAGGGCTCCTTCTGCGGTGAGGCGGGCCAGCAGGTTGGTGACGGTGCGCTGCTGGCGGCGGACCCGGCCGAGGTCGCCGGGGCGGGTGTTGACGTGCCGGGCGCGGACGTAGCGCAGGGTCCGGTTGCCGTCGGTGTGGTGGACTCCGGCGGTGATGTCGAGGCCGGATCCCTCGTCGTGGAGGGGTTCGTCGGTGCAGACGGTGGCGCCGCCGAGGTTGTCGATCGTCTGCTCGAAGCCGGTGAACCCGGTTTCGAGGTAGTGGTCGACGTGGAGGCCGGTGGCCTGTTCGACGGTGCGCACGGTCAGCGGGCCGCCGCCGATCGCGTACGCCCCGTTGATCTTCCCGAAGCGGGGCGGGCCGGGGAGCGGGTACTGGACGTAGGAGTCGCGGGGGATGGAGACGACGCTGGCGCGGCGTCCGTCCGCGGAGAGGTGGAGGAGCATCATCACGTCGGTGCAGTTGCAGCCCTGGCCGCCGACGTGCAGGCGGCGCTTCTCGGCGGCGGAGAGGCCGGCGCGGCTGTCGACGCCGACGACGAGGACGTTCGTGCCGCGGCTGCCGCTCCCGGCCGTGCCGCGCTCGGCGGACAGGGCCGACGCGCCCGCGGGGGCGCCCGCGGCGAGGGTGGCAAGCAGCGTGAGGGCAACGGTGAGTCGACGCAACGCGCATCCCCTGACGTGGTGAGGTGAGGTGGTGGCGGAAGCCGCGGGAGGACCGTACTGCCGTCGCGGGGGGCGGGCGGGGTTACGCGCCGTGGCGGACGCCCGGATCGCCCAGCGGGCCGGTGCCGGACCGTTCCGGTGCCGGACCGTTCCAGTGCCGTTCGAGGCGTTCTCCTTCGCGTCCTGGGAGCTTCGTTGCGCGAGGCTCCACTGGGGACGAAAGGACGACAGGAATGACCAAGTCAAGGCGCAAGTTCGGCATCGCCACCGTGGTGGCCGCGACCGCGGCCGCGATGATCACCTTCGTGGGACCGCAGGCGAGTGCGCAGGACACGGCGCGCCGCGGCTGGGAGCACTTCGGGTTCGGCGTCTCGTGGGAAGAGGACTACGGCTACTCGCAGGCCATCAAGGCCGGGGACGAGATCTACATCTCGGGTCAGCTGTCGCACGACGCGGCCGGGAACCTGGTGGGCGTCGGTGACTTCGAGAAGCAGGTCCGCACGTCGTTCGAGAACATGGACAAGGTCCTCAAGCACTACAAGGTGTCCCGCAGCCAGATCATCAGCATGAAGATCTACACCAAGGACCTGCGCAAGAACTTCGACACGGCCGCCCGGCTGCACAAGGAGTACGTGGGCAACCACCGCACGACCGACACCATCGTCGGCGTCTCCGACCTGGCGTTCGCCGACCAGCTGGTCGAGATCGAGGCCATCGTGAAGGTCAAGCCGCGCTCCTGACCGAGTGCGCGGCGTGGTGACGTGACCGCCGCGCACCCCCCTGCAGCCCGCGTCCGGGGCCAGTCTCACTGGTCCCGGACGCGGGCTGTCGTCGTGGGCCCGCCGGAGCCGGTGGCATGTTCATGCAGGGGGCACTGATCAGCGGGTTTCGGCCGTCTGGTACTTCTTCAGGCCATGAAGAAGATCACTCGCCGACAGGCTCTGGGGATCGGCACCGGGGCGTCCATCGCCCTGGGGCTGAGCGCCTGCTCGTCCTCGTCGGCCCCGGCCCCGGCGGCCGGGGCCTCAGGCGCCTCCGGGAGCCCCGGTGCATCCGGTGCCTCCGGTGCGCCCCTGTCCATACCCAAAGGCGGCATCGACGAGGTGTACGAGGGGCGCCGCATCCAGATCACGCTGGACGCCTCGGGGCACCACGGCATGCCGGTGCCGAACATCAAGATCGACGGTAAAGAGCTGCACCTGATGGGCAACGCGGACGGCAGCTGGGTCACCGTCGTCAACCACTACGAGAGCTTCCCGGACCCGGTCGCGGCCGCCCGCGCCGCCATCCGGGACCTGCAGGGCGCCGAACTCGCGCCGTTCACGCTCCCGAAGGAGGCTCCGCAGCTGTGACCGTACGCAAGAGCGTGGCCGCGCTGACTCCCGACGAGAAGCGGGCCTTCGTCAACGCGGTGCTGGAGCTGAAGCGGACCGGCATCTACGACCGGTACGTCAACGCCCACAACTACTACCTGATGAGCGACTCGGACTTCGGGCCCCGGATCGGGCACCGCACGCCGTCGTTCCTGCCCTGGCACCGGCGGTTCCTGCTGGACTTCGAGGCCTCGCTCCAGCGGGTGGACCGCAACGTGGCGCTGCCGTACTGGGACTGGACCGTCGACCGGGCGGCCAACTCCCCGCTGTGGGCCTCCGACTTCATGGGCGGCAGCAGGCGGGGCCGGGACGGCCAGGTGCTCGACGGACCGTTCGCCGCCGGGGGCGGCAAGTGGCCGGTGACGGTGGGCGTGGACCGCCGCGACTACCTGCGGCGCGTCCTGGGGTCGGGGGTGCCGCAGCTGCCGACGAGGGCCGAGGTGGACTCGGTGCTCGCGATGCCGGTGTACGACACCGCGCCCTGGAACAGCTCGTCGAGCGGGTTCCGCAACCACCTGGAGGGCTGGCGCGGGGCCAACCTGCACAACCGGGTCCACGTGTGGGTGGGCGGGCACATGGCCACCGCGGCCTCCCCCAACGACCCGGTGTTCTGGCTGCACCACGCCTTCATCGACAAGCTGTGGGCGGACTGGCAGGCCCGCAACCCCAAGGCCGGCTACCTGCCGGCGGCCCGGACGCAGAACGTGATCGACCTGCGGGGCGTACTGCCGCCGTGGAACAACGTGACTCCGGCCGACATGCTCGACCACCGCCGCTTCTACACCTTCGACAAGCCGTGACGGGCCGTCCCGCGATGCCGCCGGCGGTGCGGCTCGCGGGCAACGTGCTGGGCGCGGTCGGCCAGGTCTTGTTCGTCGTCGGGCTCTTCACCCGTTACGAGGGGTTCTGGCGCTGGCCGGTGCTGGTGCTGTCGGTCGTCTGTCTCCTCGGCTTCTACCGGGGTGCCGGCCTGGCCGTGAAGGCGATGACCTCCGGTACGCCGGACCGGACCCCCTCGGGCTGAGGGGTCCGGGGGCCGAGGGCCGACAGGCCGTCAGGCCGGGCCGGGGGTTCCGGAGGCGTCGGGGGGCCCGGCGTTCTCCAGGGTCTCGGCCAGGAGGCGCCAGGTCTCGGCGGCCAGGTCGTGGCTGGAGGCCCGGCGGGCCTCCTCGCCCAGCCTCTTGAGCAGGGCGCGGCCCTCCTCCGGGCGGCCTTCGGCGATCAGGAGCAGGCCGTCGAGGGTCTCCAGCCGGATCCGGTCGCGGAAGGCCAGGACGAGCTGTCCGCGGTCCAGCCGGTCGTGGGCCGCGCGGGCGTCCTCGTACCGGCCCTCCTCGAACGCGAGGTGGGCCCGCAGCGCGAGCAGTTCCTGCTGCTGCACGGGTGTGCCGACGAGGGAGAGCGCCGCCCCGGCCTGCGCCAGGCATGCGCCGGCCCGCTCGGTGAGGGCGGGCCGGGACCGCAGGTACAGGGAGGCGGCGGCCAGCCGCAGCCGCGCCCACAGCACGGGGTCGACGCGGCTGTCCAGGGCCTCCAGGGCCTGGTCGAGGTAGGCGTGGGCGGCCTCGTCGTCGCCCTGGCGGGAGCTCACGGTGGCCGCCGACCAGAGCGCCTCGGCCCGCAGCGCGTCGGAGCGGCCGGCCACGAGCGCGACCAGTTCCTCCGCGTGCGCGCGGGCTTCGGGCAGCCGTCCGGCCTCGGCCTCGGCGGAGACCAGCGCCAGCAGGGCGGTCCCGGTGTCGGGGACGCCGAGTCCGGCCTCCCGGGCCGTCCGGTGGGCGCCGACGGCCAGTTCGAGGGCGCGGGCGACCTCGCCGCCGGCGCGCAGGCAGCGGGCGAGCCGGGTCCTGGAGCGGCATTGCAGTGCGGGGAGGCCGAGGGCGTCCGCGATCCCGGTCATCTCCTCCAGGTCCGCCCGTTCCCCGGCCCGGTCGCCGCTCCGGTGGCGGTGGCGGGCGATCAGCCACAGGGCCTGCCAGCGCAGCAGCGGTGCCTCGTCCGGGCAGGCGGCGAGGGCGGCGGTGAGGTCCGCGAGGGCCTCGTCCTCGTCGCCGTCGTCGCAGGAGGCGGCGATGGTCAGGCTCCGCGCCAGCGGGCTGCCGGCGGCCGGCGGGGCCTCGAAGGCCCGGCGGTCGACCCCGAGCTGCCGGGCGAGGTGGGCGATGACCCGCTCGGTGGGCTGCCGCGCGCCGGACTCCAGGCGCGACAGGTAGCCCGTGGAGATCTCCCCGCCGGCCAGGGCGGTCTGGGAGAGGCCCCGTTGCAGCCTCAGGGCCTTCAGGCGCGATCCGAAGGACGGCTCGTCTGTCATAGGGGTGGGTCCCGCAATCGGTTCTCGTAAGCGTTCCCCGGGGGGGTGGGGGAATTGGGCCGTCGGCGCGCCCGGCGCTGTGCGGGCAGCCTATCCGGCGGTGCCGACCGTTGGCAAATATTTGACAACTTGTGTTGCCAGGGGTCTGCTGTGCCCCATGGTCAAGATGCATGCTGACGAAGTCGATGTGGACGAGGACCTGGTACGCGCGCTGCTGCGCGCGCAGTTCCCGCGGTACGCCGGGCTGCCGGTGCGGCGCCTGGAGTCCGGCGGGACGGTGAACGCGATCTTCCGGGTGGGGGCCGGGGTGAGCGTGCGGCTCCCGCTGACCGCGGGCGGCACCGGGACGGTGGACCGGGAGGCCCACTGGCTGCCGAGGCTGGCCCCGCTGCTGCCCGCGCCCGTACCGGCGGTGGTGGGGACGGGCGAGCCGGGCGGGGGCTTCCCCTGGCGGTGGGCGGTCCACGAGTGGATCGAGGGCGAGGTGCCGGTCGAGGGGCGGGTGGGCGGCGCCACCGCCGAGGCGCTGGCCTGCGATCTCGCCGCGTTCGTCACGGCCCTGCGCGGGGTCGGCCTGGACGGCGGGCCGCCGGCACACCGGCGCGCCCCGCTGGCGGACGAGGACGCGGAGACCCGGGCGGCGATCGAGGCGCTGCGGCGCACGGACGAGCCCTTCGACGCGGACGCGGCCCTGGCCGCCTGGGAGGAGGCCCTGGCCGCCCCGGCGTGGGAGGGGCCGGCGTGCTGGTCGCATTCCGACCTGATGCCGAGCAACCTGCTGACGTCCGGGGGCCGGCTGGCGGCGGTGCTCGACTTCGGGACCGTGGGGCTCGGGGAGCCGGCCGTCGACCTGATCCCGGCGTGGAACCTGCTGCCGGCCCCGGCGCGGCGGGTGTTCCGCGAGCGGGTGGGCGCGGACGGGGCCTCCTGGGCGCGGGGCCGGGGGTGGGCGCTGTCGATGGCGGTGATCCAGCTGCCGTACTACCGGCGCACCAATGCGGTGATCTCCGCGAACGCCCGCCACGTGATCCGTGAGGTGCTGGCGGATGCGGCGCGTCGGTGACTGCCGCCTGCCCCGGCCTGCCCCTCCCGATGTTGCCAAGCTTGGCAAGTTTTGTGTCTGACGGTGCTGGCCGACCAGTGTGACGGCTGAGCCGTGCCGTGCCGCTGCGCGGGGCCGGGGTACGGGTACCGCTGCGCTGGGTGCGGGTGCCGCTGCGCGGGGCGAGGTCCCCTACCCGCCCTTCCACCGTTCCCCGGGCTGCGCCCGGACCCCTTCTGGGGGCTCCGCCCCCAGACCCCCGCGCCTCAAACGCCGGCGGGGCTGGAATGTGCCGGCCCGGGGTGTGAAGGGGCCCGCGCCCCCGGGCGGGGGTGCGGGCCTCTTCTCGGGTGACGGGCCTCGGGGGTGGGGTCCGTCAGGCTGCGGCGGGTTCGGTCGTGGTCGGTTCGGCCGGGGCGGGCTTCTTCTGGTCCCGCATGACCAGGACGGCGAGGACCGCGGCGGCGAGGATGGCGGCGGCGCTGATGGTGAAGGTCGTCGACATCGAGGTGGTGAAGGCCTCGCGGGCCGTGCGCACCAGGCCCTGGTCCCCGCCGGCGACGGCCAGGGCTCCGGCGATGGAGTGCTTGGCCTCCTCGGACGATCCGGCGGGCATCTCGGCGGCGAACCCGGAGGCGAGCAGGGAGCCGAGGATCGCGATGCCGAGGGCGCTGCCGGCCTGCCCGATGGTGTCGTTGAGGGCCGAGCCGACGCCCGCCTTCTCCTCGGGGATGGTGGCCATCAGGGCGCCGACGGCGGCCGGCATGGCCGCACCCGCGCCGAGGCCGAGCAGGCCCAGGGCGACCGCCGGGACGGTGAAGCCGCTGTCGGGAGTGGCGGTGGTGAGGAGGGCGAAGGAGGCGGCCATCACGATCATGCCGGTGACGATCAGGGGGCGGTTGCCGACCTTGGAGGCGAGGCCGGCGCCCACTCCGTTGCCGACGAGGGCGGCGACGGCGAGGGGGACGAAGGCCAGACCGGCCTTGAGGGGCGAGTAGCCGAGGACGAACTGCAGGTACTGGGTCAGGACCAGCAGCAGGCCGCCGTTGCCGATCTGGACGAGGGTCAGGGAGAGCGAACCGCCGCTGAAGTTGCGGTTCTTGAAGAGGACCAGCGGGACCATCGGGGAGGGGGTGACGTTCTCCCAGATCACGAAGCCGGCGAGGCAGGCCAGGGCGACGACCAGGGTGAGCGAGGAGCGGCCCTCGAAGGCGCCGTGCTTGGGGATCTCGATGATCCACCAGACCAGGGCGGTCATGCCGACGGCGGAGAGGACAGCGCCCAGCGGGTCGGGCTTCTGCCAGGGGCCCTTGGACTCGGGCATCAGGGTGAGGGCGGCGATCACGGCGAGGACGACGACCGGGACGTTGATGAAGAAGATCGACTGCCAGGAGAAGTGGTCGATCAGGACGCCGCCGAGGACCGGGCTGCCCACCAGGCCGAGCATGGAGACCGAGCCCCAGGCCGCCATCGCCTTGGGCCGCTCGTCCTCGTCGAAGACGGTGATGAGGATGGAGAGGGTGGACGGCATGATGAGCGCGCCGCCGACGCCCATCGCGACGCGTACGGCGATCACCTCGCCGGGGCTGGAGCAGTAGGTCGCGGCCAGGGAGGCCGCACCGAAGAGGACCAGGCCGATCAGCATGATCAGGCGGCGGCCGAAGCGGTCGCCGAGGCTGCCGGAGGTGAGCAGGAGTCCGGCGAAGACCAGGATGTAGGAGTCCAGGATCCACTGGGTGTCCTGCGCGCTCGCGCCGAGGTCCGTGGTCAGGGACGGCACCGCGACCGTCAGGGCCATGGAGTCGACGACCAGGACCAGTGAGCTCAGGCACAGCACGATCAGGATCCACCAGCGGCGGGGGTTCCTGCTTTCCATGGGTCTTTCCCTTTCGTTCTTCGTCGGTGCGTCCCGTTGATGAGGCCCACTCGGCGCGTACACCGTTCAGTGCTGCGCACACTGTACGCACAGTGGGTACGGTGTACGCAAGAGGGCGTGCGGCGCTCTATGCTCCAGGGCATGACAACGAGGTCGGCGGGTGCCGGTGAAGGCGGGGAGCGGGTCCTCCTGTACGGGCCGGAAGGGCTCGCGGAGGGCGAGGCGGCCGGGGAGTTGGCGGCGGCCGACTCCTGGCTCGTCGAGGAGGGATGCGTACGCGAACTGGCCGCGCACTGGCGGCGGTTCGGCGCGGCCGTGGCCGAGGCGGGCGGGCCTGCGCTTGAGGGCTTCCCCGAGGCCGTCGCCCGGGCGCTGCCCCGGCGGGGGTGCTGGTTCCCCCGGGTGGAGCTGGTGGGCGGCCGGCTGCAGCTGCGGGTGCGGCCCGCGCCCGCGCGGACGGAGGCGGTACGGCTGTGGGCCGGGGGCGGGGATCCGCGGCACACGCCCCGGCGCAAGGGGCCGGACCTGGGGGCACTGGGGGCGCTGCGGTCCCGGGCCGTCGCGGCGGGCGCGGACGACGCCCTGCTCGTCGGCGAGGACGGCTTCGTCCTGGAGACCGCCACGGCGAACCTGGTGTGGTGGGACGGGGACGTGCTGTGCGTGGTCGATCCCGGGCTGCCGATCCTGGCGGGGGTGACCGCGGCCTGGGTGGTGCGGCGCGCCGCCGGGCTGGGCATCACGGTGCGGCCGGGCCGGGTGCGGCCGGCGGAGCTGGGCGGGCGCGAGGTGTGGGTCACCAACGCGCTGCACGGGCTGCGGCCGGTCACCGGGTGGGTGGGGGCCGACGTCGCCGCCGGCCCCTCACCGCGGGTTCAGGAGTGGCGGGCGGCCTGGGCGGCGGCCGCCGAACCCCTGCCGCGGTAGCGGCACAGGTTCAGCAGGCGCAGGGCCAGCTCGACGCCGGGGCGGCCGAGGCTGTTGCCGTACCGGGCGATGACCTGCGTTTCCCGGGACAGGCGGGTGCCGGGGCCGCCGGCGGCGGTCCGGTCGCGCTGGATCTCGTTGACGAGGGCGACGCGGTCGGCGACCAGGGCGATGATCCGGTCGTCGATGGCGTCTACCTGGTGGAGCAGGACTTCTTCATTGAGCTGCGTGAGGAGGGCCGTGGTCTCCATGGGGGCGGGTTCTGTTCCTACGGGCATGCGATTTCCCCTCAGCGGGTGGGTTCGGGGGCGGCCGGGCGGCGCTGTGCCCGGGCCAGCAGGACGGCGGACAGCGCGGCCACGGCGGCGAGGGCCAGGGACCATCCGAAGGTGACGGCGAAGGCGGACGCCCGGTCGTGCGGGCGTCCGTCCGCACCATCGAGGCCGCTCTGCAGGACGGTGACGAGCACCGCCGTCGCGAGCGAGCCGCCCAGCCGTTGCAGGATGCTCAGCTGCGGTGAGGCGTCGCTGATCTTCTGCGGGTCGAGGCTGCGGAACGCGCTGGTCATGGCGGGCATGACGGACAGGCCGGCGCCGAATCCCGAGACGGTCATGGCCGTCCCGATCAGCACGTAGGACGTGTCGGTGCCGACGAACACGAACGGCACCGCCGCCGCCAGGCTGAGGCCCGCGCCGGCGAGGGCGGTCCGGCCGGTGCCGAGGCGTTCGGCGGCCCGGCCCGAGAGCCAGGTGGCCGCCGCCGCGCCGATGCTCGACGGCACCAGCAGCATGCCGGTGGCGACCGGGTCCTCGTGCCGGACGTCCTGGAAGTACAGCGGCATCAGCACCATGCCCGCGTACATGCCCATGGACAGGAAGAAGGTGGTGAGGGACGCGGCGCGGAAGACCCGGTCGCGGTAGAGGCGGATGTCGAAGAGCGGGTGGGCGGTGTTGAGGGTGCGGATGGCGAAGAGGACGAGGAGGGCGGTGCCGACGGCGACGCAGAGCAGGGGCACCGTGAGGGATCCGGTGTCGGTGCTGCCCAGGCCGTAGGTGAGGACGGCCATGCCGGTGGAGATCGCGGCCAGGCCCGGGACGTCCAGCGGCGGGGCCGCCTCCGGGCGGTCGGCCGGCAGCAGGCACACGGCGCATAAGACGGCGGCTGCCCCCACGGGCAGGTTGACCAGGAAGATCCACCTCCAGTCGGTCCAGTGCAGCAGGAGCCCGCCGATGAACGGGCCGAAGACCGGGGCCAGCACGATGGGCACGCCCACCGTCGCCATGACCCGGGACATGTTCTTCGGCCCGGCAGTGCGGGCCAGGATCATCTGCCCGACGGGCATGATCAGCCCGCCGCCGAGACCCTGGACCGCCCGGAAGGCGATGAGCTGTCCGGCGTCCTGGGCGGCCGCGCAGAGCGCGGAGCCCAGGGTGAACAGGACGACGGCGGCCACGTAGGTGCGGCGGGCGCCGAAGCGGCGGGCGGCCCAGCCGGAGACCGGGATGACCGCGGCGACGGCGAGGAGGTAGGCGGTGACCACCCACTGGACGGTGTTCAGCGGGGCCCGGAAGTCCGTACCGAGCGCGCTGAGCGCGACGTTGACGATCGTCGAGTCCAGGAACGACATCGTCGCTCCCACGATCACGACGGTGGCGGCCTTCCAGACGTCCCGGCCGAGGCCGGTGCGGGGTGCCGGAGCGGTGCTGGTCGTCATGCCGCGGCCTCCGTCAGCCAGTGGTCGACGGCGGCGGCCGCGGCCCGGGCGTCGTCCTCCATCATCGTGAAGTGGTCGCCCGGTACGTCCACCGCCGTGTGGGGCAGCGGCCAGGACGCCTGGTGGCCGCCGCCGTCGACCAGGGAGCGGCCCGCTCTGACGAGCAGCGTCGGTACGGCGGTGGCGGTGGGCCGCCAGGCCGGGAAGAGCCGGAAGTAGCCGCCCATGGCCGTGAGCCTGAGGTCCGTCATCCAGCCGAAGGCGTCCTCCCGTTCGAACATGGCGTCGGTCATCCGGGAGCGGAACGCGGGCTGGGCCGCATCGCCGGGCAGGAACGTGTCGAGCAGCACCAGGGCGGCGGGGGCGGCGCCCCCGCGTTCGAGGTGGGCGGTGACCTCCTGGGCGAGCCAGCCGCCCGAGGAGTAGCCCGCCAGGGCGAACGGGGCGCCGTCCGCGAGGCGCAGCACCTCGGCGGCCAGGTGCGCGACGAGGGCGTCGGCGGTGGCCGGCAGCGGCTCGCCCTCGCCGTAGCCGGGGAGCGGGAGGACGTGGACGTCCCGGTGCTCGCGGAAGGGCGCGGCGAAGCGGGCGAACTGGTGGGGGCTGGACAGTGCGGTGACCGAGGGCAGGCAGATCAGTGCCGGGCCGCCGGTGCCGCCGGTGCCGCCGGTGCCGCCGGTGCCGCCGGTGCCGCCGGACAGGGTGACCGGTGCCGGGGCGCCGTCCGTGCCCTCCGTGGTGAAGGAGGGGCGCAGCAGGGAGGCCGCGACGAGCAGGTCGGTGGCCTCCTTGACCTTGCCGTCCGCGCAGGCCTGCCGGTAGAGCGCGGCCAGGGGCTGCGCCTGGGCGGGCGGGCCCGCGGGTTCCGGCGCCTGCGGGGTCCGGGCTGCGGCGAGTTCACCGCGCATGTGGTCGGCGAGGTCGGCGGGGGTCGGGTGGTCGAAGACGGCCGTGGCGGACAGTCGCAGGCCGGTCGCGGTGTTGAGGCTGCCGCGCAGGCGCACCGAGGTCAGCGAGTCGAAGCCCATCTCCAGGAACTTGCGGTCCGGTTCGATCCGGTCGGCGGAGCTGTGGCCGAGGACGGTGGCGGTGTGTGCCCGTACGAGGGAGAGGAGGTCCTCCGGGTCGATGACGGGGGCGGCGGACGGGGTGCCCGCCGTCCGGCGGAGCGGGGCCGGCACCAGGCCGTGCAGCAGGGGCGGGAGCGGCTCGTGGCGGGCGCGGCCGCGCAGGGCGGGCAGGTCCAGGCGGATCGGCACCGCGAGGGCCCGGTCGAGGGCGGGGGCGGTGTCGAGGAGCGCGAGGGCCTCCTCGGTGGCGAGGGCGGCCACGCCGCCGCGGTTGATGCGGTCGACATCGCCGGCGTCGAGGGCGCCGGTCATGCCGCTGCGCTCGGCCCACAGGCCCCAGGCGAGGGAGATCCCGGGCAGGCCCAGGGAGCGGCGGTACTGGGCCAGGGCGTCGAGGTAGGCGTTGGCGGCGGCGTAGTTGCCCTGGCCGGGGGCGCCGAGCAGACCCGAGGCGGACGAGAACAGGACGAACGCCGACAGGTCCAGGCCCGCGGTGAGTTCGTGGAGGTTGCGGGCCGCGTCCACCTTCGGGCGCAGGACCGTCTCGAAGCGTTCCGGGGTGAGGGACTCGATCACGCCGTCGTCCAGGACGCCCGCGGTGTGGATCACGGCGGTCAGGGGGTGGGTGCCGGGGATCGTGGCCAGGAGGGCGGCCAGGGCCTCGCGGTCGGCGACGTCGCAGGCGGCGACCGTCACCGAGGCGCCCAGGTCCGACAGTTCCGCGACCAGGTCCTCGGCGCCGCCGGACCGGCTGGCCAGCAGCAGGTGGCGGACGCCGTGTGCGGTGACCAGGTGGCGGGCCACCGCCCGGCCCAGGGTTCCGGTGCCGCCCGTGACCAGGACCGTGCCGCCCTCGGTGAAGGACAGGCCCTCGGACTCCGGCGCGGCCGAGGCCCTGGCCAGGCGCGGGACGCGGACCGCTCCCCCGCGCACGGCGGCCTGCGGTTCGGCGGACGTCAGGTACGGGGCCGGGTCCACTGCCTCCTCCAGGTCCAGGAGGCTGAAACGGCCCGGGTGTTCCGACTGCGCCGAACGCACCAGACCCCACACCGCCGCACCCGCGAGGTCGCGCACCTCGTCGCCCACGGCACCGCGCGTCACGAACACCACGCGCTCGTCCGCCGGGCTCGCCAGGGAGCTCTGGAGCACTTCCAGGGCCTGGCCCAGGGCCGCGCGCACCCCGGCGGAGGTGTCCACCTCACACGCCACGCCCGCGGGCAGCGGCTCGCCCGCCGAGGCCGCCGAAGCAGCCGAAGCCGCCGCCCAGTCCAGCGCGAACAGGGTGTCCCGGTGCGCGAGGTGTTCGGTGGCGACGGGGCGCAGGGCCAGGGAGTCGACGGTCGCCACCGGCAGGCCGGTCGCGTCGGTGACGGCGAGGGAGACCGCGTCCCCGCCGGCGGGGCTCACCCTGACCCGCAGGTCGCGTGCGCCGGACGTGTGCAGGCGGACCCCGTTCCAGGAGAACGGGAGGCGGACGCCGGGCCCGTCGAGGAAGGAGCCGAGGCCCACGGCGTGCAGGGCGGCGTCGAGGAGGGCCGGGTGGAGGCCGAAACGGCCCGCGGCCTCCTGCCGGTCACGGTCGGGGCCGACCTCGGCGTACACCTCGTCGCCGAGCCGCCAGGCCGCGCGCAGCCCCTGGAACGCCGGACCGTAGCCGAGTCCGGAGTCGGCGAGTCCGTCGTAGAAGCCGGTCAGGTCCAGGGGTTCGGCGCCGGCCGGCGGCCAGTCGCCGCCGGTGGCGGCGGGGGCGTCGGCCGGGGCGGTGGTGAGGACGCCGGTGGCGTGGCGGGTCCAGGGTTCGCCGTTCTCCTGGGCGGAGCGGGCGTACGTGGTGACCGTGCGCCGGCCGTCCGGGCCGGCGGGGCCCACGGCGAGCTGGACCTGGACGGCGCCCCGCCCGGGCAGGACGAGGGGTGCTTCCAGGGTCAGTTCCTCCAGGTGGGCGTGGCCGGTCTGGAGGCCCGCGTGCAGGGCCAGTTCCACGAAAGCGGTGCCGGGCAGCAGGACCGTGCCGGCCACTGCGTGGTCGGCCAGCCAGGGCTGCGCGGCCAGTGACAGGCGGCCGGTGAAGAGGTGCTCGTCGGAGGCGGCGAGGGTCACCATCGCGCCGAGGAGGGGGTGCCCGGCGTCGTCCAGGCCCGCGGAGGCCATGTCGCCCGCGGCGTCGGTGCCCTCCAGCCAGAACCGCTCGCGCTGGAAGGCGTACGTGGGCAGGTCGACCCGGCGGGCGCCGGGGAAGACGGTGTCCCAGTCGACCGGCACTCCGTGGACGTGGGCCTCGGCGAGGGCGGCGGTGAAGCGGGCGGGCCCGCCGTCGCCGCGGCGCAGGGTGCCCAGGGCGGTGTCGGGCAGGCCGTGGACGAGGACGGGGTGCGGGCTGACCTCGATGAACACGCCGTGGCCCTCGTGGACGAGGGTTTCGGTGACGTCGGCGAGCAGGACGCTCTGGCGGAGGTTGCGGTACCAGTAGTGCTCGTCTAGTCCGGTGCCGTCGAGCCAGGCGGCGTCGACCGTGGACAGGAACGGGATGTCGGCCGGGCGGGGGGTGATCCCGGCGAGGGCGTCCAGGACGTCCGTGCGGATCTCCTCCACGTGGGCGGAGTGGGAGGCGTAGCCCACGGGGATCCGGCGGGCGCCCTCGACGGCGGCGAGCACCGCTTCGCAGGCCTCGGGGTCGCCGGAGACCACCACGGAGCGGGGGCCGTTGACGGCGGCGAGCGAGAGCCGGTCGCCCAGGTGTGCGGCGGCCTCCTCGCGGGACAGCGGCAGGGAGACCATGCCGCCGCGGCCGGAGAGGGCCAGGAGGGCCTTGCTGCGCAGGGCGACGACGCGGGCCGCGTCGTCGAGGGTGAGGGCTCCGGCGACGCAGGCGGCGGCGATCTCGCCCTGCGAGTGGCCGACCACGGCGGCCGGTTCGACACCGTGGGAGCGCCACAGCGCGGCGAGGGAGACCATCACCGCCCACAGGGCGGGCTGGACCACGTCGACCCGGGTCAGGGCGGCCTCGTCGGTGAGGGCTTCGCGCAGCGACCAGTCGACGTGGGGCGCCAGGGCCCGTTCGCAGGCGGCGATCCGGTCGGCGAACACCGGTGAGGAGTCGAGCAGTTCACGGGCCATGCCGGCCCACTGGGATCCCTGGCCGGGGAAGACGAACACGGCCTTGGCGGCGGTGCGCGACGATCCGCGCAGCACGTGCGGGGAGGGCTCGCCGGCGGCGAGGGCCGTCAGCCCTTCGGCGAAGGCGGCGGGGTCGTCGGCGACCACGGCGGCCCGGTGTTCCAGGGCGCCGCGGGAGGACGCGAGGGAGCCGCCGATGTCGGCGAGGGCGTGGCGGGGGTCCTCGGCGGGGGATGCCGGGGCGGTCAGGCCGTCCAGGGCGGCGAGGAGGTTGCGGGCCTGGTCGCGCAGGGCCGCGTCGGACTTGGCGGACAGCACCCACGGCAGTGCCGTGCCCGGTGCGGGGGCCGGCCGGGGGGCGGGCTCGGGCGCGGCATCGGCGGCGGCCTCGTCGAGGGGGGCCTGTTCCACGATGACGTGGGCGTTGGTGCCGCTGACGCCGAACGAGGACACGCCGGAGCGGCGGGCCCGTCCGGTCTCGGGCCACGGCACGGGTTCGGTCAGCAGGCGTACGGCGCCGGCCGTCCAGTCGACGTGCGGGGTGGGCTCGTCGACGTGGAGGGTTCGGGGCAGGAGGCCGTGGCGCATCGCCTCGACCATCTTGATGACGCCGCCGACGCCGGAGGCGGCCTGGGTGTGGCCGATGTTGGACTTGAGGGAGCCCAGCCACAGCGGCTGGTCCCCGGGCCGGTCCTGCCCGTACGTGGCGAGGACGGCCTGCGCCTCGATCGGGTCGCCGAGCTTGGTGCCGGTGCCGTGGGCCTCGACGGCGTCGACGTCCCGGACGCCGAGGCCGGCGTTGCCCAGGGCCTGGCGGATGACGCGCTGCTGGGAGGGGCCGTTGGGGGCGGTGAGGCCGTTGGAGGCGCCGTCCTGGTTGACGGCGGAGCCGCGGATGACGGCGAGGACCTCGTGGCCGTTGCGTCGGGCGTCGGAGAGCCGCTCCAGCAGCAGCATGCCCGCGCCCTCGCCCCAGCCGGTGCCGTCGGCGGCCGCGGCGAAGGACTTGCAGCGGCCGTCGAAGGACAGGCCGCGCTGCCGGGAGAACTCCACGAACGTGTTGGGGGTGGCCATCACGGTCGCGCCGCCGGCCAGGGCCATCGTGCACTCGCCGGACCGCAGGGCCTGGGCGGCCAGGTGCAGGGCGACGAGGGAGGAGGAGCAGGCGGTGTCGACGGTGACGGCCGGGCCCTCCAGGCCGAGGACGTAGGAGACGCGGCCGGACAGGACGCTGCCGGCGTTGCCGGTGCTGAGGTAGCCGTCGATGCCCTCGGGGACCTCGCCCAGGCGGGAGGCGTAGTCGTGGTACATGACGCCGGCGAACACGCCGGTGGCGGTGCCGCGCACGGACGTCGGGTCGATGCCGGCGCGTTCGAAGGCCTCCCAGGCGGTCTCCAGGAGGAGGCGCTGCTGGGGGTCCATGGCGAGGGCCTCGCGGGGCGAGATCCCGAAGAAGCCGGCGTCGAACTCGGCGGCGTCGTAGAGGAAGCCGCCTTCGCTGACGTACGAGCGGCCGGCCGCGTCGGGGTCGGCGTCGAAGAGGCCGTCCAGGTCCCAGCCGCGGTCGGTGGGGAACGCGGCGATGCCGTCGCCGCCCGCGGCCACCAGCCGCCACAGGTCCTCCGGCGAGCGCACTCCGCCGGGGTAGCGGCAGCTCATGCCGACGATCGCGATGGGGTCGTCGTCGGTGCCGGCGGCGGGGCCGGCGGCGGGGCCGGCGGCGGCCGGGGCGATGGTGGTGGCGGCTGCCGGGGCCTCGGTCAGGCCGGCGCGCAGGTGCTCCACGAGGGCGGCCGGGGTGGGGTAGTCGAAGATGAGGGTGGCCGAGAGCCGCAGGCCCGTCTCGGTGGTGAGCCGGTTGCGGAGCTCGACCGCGGTGAGGGAGTCGAAGCCCAGCTCGGTGAACGTCCGGCCGAGGTCGACGGCCTGCGCGTTCGCATGGCCGAGTACGGCGCTGACGTGGGTGCGGACCAGGTCGGCGAGCTGCCGTTCGGTCCACTGGGTGCGCGGGGTGGCCGGGCCGGACGCGGCCGTCCTGCGGGCCGGGCCGCGGACGAGGCCGCGCAGCAGTGCCGGGGGCGTGGTGTTCCGCGCGGCGCCCGCGGGCGGGTTGAGGTCCAGGCGGGCGGGGACGAGCAGGGGCTCGTCGAGGCCGCCCGCCAGGTCGAAGAGTTCCAGGCCGTCGGCGGCGGACAGCGCGGCGACGCCGGAGCCGGTGATGCGCCGGGTGTCGTGGTCGGCCAGGCGGCCGCCCATGCCGCCGCCCTCCGCCCACAGGCCCCAGGCCAGGGACACGGCGCTCAGGCCCTGGGCGGTGCGGTGCTGGGCGAGCGCGTCGAGGAAGGCGTTCGCGGCGGCGTAGCCGGCCTGGCCGGGGGCGCCGAAGACGCCGGCGGCCGAGGAGAACAGCACGAACGCGGCGAGGCCGGCGTCCCGGGTCAGCTCGTGCAGGTGCCAGGCCGCGTCGAGCTTGGGCCGCAGGACGGTGTCCAGCCGGTCGGGTGCCAGCGAGCCGATCACGCCGTCGTCGAGGACGCCGGCCGCGTGCACGACCGCCGTCAGCGGCCGTTCGGCGGTGATCCGGTCGAGCAGCCGTGCCAGGTCGGCGCGGTCGCCGACGTCGCAGGCCTCGATCCGTACGTGGGCGCCCGCGCCGGTGAGCGCGGCGGCGAGTTCGGCGGCGCCCTCGGCGGCCGGGCCGCGCCGGCCGGCCAGCACGAGGTGGCGTACGCCGCGCTCGGCCACCAGGTGGCGGGCCAGCAGGGCGCCGAGGCCGCCGGTGCCGCCGGTGATCAGGACGGTGCCGTCGGGGTTCCACTCCCGGGGCTCGGCGGGGGCGGGGACGCGGGCCAGCCGGGGGGCGTACGGGGTGCCGTCGCGGAGGGCGAGCTGCGGCTCGTCGAGGGCCAGGAGGGCGTGCAGGGCGGCGGCGGTGTCCGAGGCGTCTGCCGGGCCGGTGACGTCGACCAGGCGGAAGCTGCCCGGGTTCTCGGCCTGCGCCGACCGGACGAGGCCCCACAGCGGCGCCTGGCCCAGGTCCTGGACCGGCTCGCCCTGCCGGACGGCCAGGGCGCCGCGGGTCACCAGGACCAGCTGCGAGGAGCCGCAGCGGGGGTCGGCGAGCCACGCCTGGAGGAGTTCCAGGACGCGGTGCGCACCGGTGTGGGCCGCGGGGACGAGGTCGTCACCGGTGCGGGGGCAGCGGACGAACACGGCGTCGGGGACGGTGTCCAGCGCGGCCAGGTCGGCGGCGGAGGCGATCCAGCACGGCGGCGCGCCGGCCGGCTGCCCGGGGGCGGCGGGAGCGGGCTGGGGCAGGGCGGCCCAGTCGACGCGGAAGAGGGAGTCCCGGTGCCGGTGCGTGCGCTGCGCGGCGGCCGGGCGCAGGGCGAGCGCCTCGACGGTGGCCACCGGGGCGCCCCTCTGGTCGGCCGCGTCCAGGGACACGGTGTCCGGGCCGGCCGGCGACAACCGCACGCGCAGCGCCGGGGCGCCGGCCGCGTGGAGGGTCACGCCGCGCCAGGAGAACGGGAGGCTCGCGGCGCCGTCGGCGACGAAGTCACCGAGCCCGACGGCGTGCAGGGCGGCGTCCAGCAGGGCGGGGTGCAGGCCGAAGCGGGCGGCTTCGGTCTCCTGCGGCAGCCGTACCTCGGCGAACACGTCCTCGCCGAGGCGCCATGCGGCCCGCAGTCCCTGGAAGGCGGGTCCGTAGCCGAAGCCGACGTCGACGAGGTGGTCGTAGAGCCCCTCGACGGACACCGGCTCGGCGCCTGCGGGGGGCCATTCGCCCAGGTCGGGGCCGGCGGGCGGGGCGGCCGCCGGGGAGGGGGCGGCCGTGAGGGTGCCGGTGGCGTGCCGGGTCCACGGCTCGTCGGTGTGGCGGGAGTGGAAGGTCAGGGAGCGGCGGCCGTCCGCGTCGGCGGGTCCGACGCCGACCTGGAGCTGGACCGCGCCCCGTTCGGGGAGGACCAGCGGCGCCTCGATGGTGAGTTCATCGAGGCGGGCGCAGCCGACCTGGTCGCCGGCGCGGACGGCCAGCTCCACGAAGGCGGTACCGGGGACGAACACGGTGCCCAGGACGGCGTGGTCGGCGAGCCAGGGGTGGGTGCGCAGGGAGAGGCTGCCGGTGAACAGCACCTGGTCGGCCTCGGCCAGGGTCACCATGGCGCCGAGCAGGGGGTGGTCGGCCGCGCCCAGGCCGGCGGCGGCCACGTCGCCGAGGGCGGTCGTCTCGGGCCAGT
Organism: Streptomyces sp. NPDC044002; assembly: GCF_056434525.1. Taxonomy (NCBI): domain Bacteria; kingdom Bacillati; phylum Actinomycetota; class Actinomycetes; order Kitasatosporales; family Streptomycetaceae; genus Streptomyces; species Streptomyces sp. NPDC044002. The sequence goes on along the minus strand of NZ_JBWKEZ010000004.1, from coordinate 217,337 downwards.
AGCGCTGCCGCTGGAAGGGGTACGCGGGCAGGTCGACGCGGCGTCCGGCGGGGATCAGGGGCGTCCAGTCGACGGGAAGGCCGCGGGTCCAGGCCTCGGCGAGGGCGCCGAGGAACGCCTCCGGCTCGGGGCGGTCCTTGCGCAGGACGGGGGTGAGCAGCCCCGAGAAGTCGTCCGGGAGGGACTCCCCCGCCATGGCGGCGAGGACGCCCTGCGGGCCCAGCTCCAGGAAGTGGGCGACGCCCTGAGCGGCGAGGTGGGCGACGCCGTCGCCGAAGCGGACGGCGGCACGGACGTGCCGGACCCAGTAGTCGGCGGTGAACTCGGTGATCTGCTCGCCGGTGACGTTGGAGACGACCGGGATTTCGGGCGCCGAGTGGGTGAGGGATTCCGCGACCTCGCGGAACCCGTCGAGCATCGGCTCCATGAGGGGCGAGTGGAAGGCGTGCGAGACCGTCAGGCGCTTCGTCTTGCGGCCCTGGTCCGCGAGGGTGGCGGCGACGGCCAGGACGGCGTCCTCCGCGCCGGAAATCACCACGGACTCCGGGCCGTTGACCGCCGCGATGTCGACATCCGCCGACAGCAGCGGACGTATCTCCTCCTCGCCGGCACGGACCGACACCATCGCGCCGCCCTCCGGCAGGGCGCCCATGAGCGCGCCGCGGGCCGCGACCAGACGGGCCGCGTCGGCCAGCGAGAGGACGCCTGCCACGTGCGCGGCGGCGATCTCACCGATCGAATGCCCGGCCACGAAGTCCGGACGGATGCCGTAGGACTCGGCGAGCCGGTACAACGCCACCTCGACGGCGAACAGCGCCGGCTGGGTGAACTCCGTGCGGTGGACCTCCTCCCCGCCGCCGAACACCAGGTCCTTCAGCGGGAAGTCGAAGTGTCCGCACACCTCGTCGAAGGCGGCGGCGAACACCGGCTGGGCGTCGTACAGTTCCCGCCCCATCCCCGGGCGCTGCGCGCCCTGTCCCGAGAACAGGAACGCGGACTTCCCGCCGGAGGCGATGCCCTCGACGAGGGCGTCCCGGTCGGCGCCCGGCACCACGCCCCGGTGGGCGAAGGGCGTCGGCAGGGAGAGGGAGTGGGCCAGGTCGGCGGGGTCGAGCTCGGGGTGGTCCTGGGCGTACGAGCGGAGCTGGTCGGCCCGGGCGCGCAGTGCCTCGGGGGTGTGGGCCGACAGCAGCCACGGCGGCGCGGTGGTGGTGCGCGGCTCGGGCGTGCGGTCCTGGGGCCGGGCGTCCTCGGGGGCGGCCTGCTCGACGATCAGGTGGGCGTTGGTGCCGCTGACGCCGAAGGCGGACACGCCGGCGCGGCGCGGTTCGCCCGTCTCGGGCCAGGGCGTGGGCTCGGTCAGCAGGCGTACGCCGCCCGCGGACCAGTCCGCGTGCGGTGTCGGCTCGTCCACGTGCAGGGTCTGGGGCAGGGTGCCGTGCTGGATGGCGAGGACCATCTTCATCACGCCGGCGACGCCCGCCGCGGCCTGGGTGTGGCCCAGGTTCGACTTGACGGAGCCGAGCCACAGCGGCCGGTCGGCGGTGCGCTTGCGGCCGTACGTGGCGAGCAGGGCGTGCGCTTCGATGGGGTCGCCGAGCCTGGTGCCGGTGCCGTGGGCCTCGACCGCGTCGACCATGTCCGGGGAGAGCCGGGCGTTGGCCAGGGCCTGGCGGATGACGCGCTGCTGGGCGGTGCCGTTGGGGGCGGTGAGGCCGTTGGAGGCGCCGTCCTGGTTGACGGCCGAGCCGCGCAGGACCGCGAGGACGGGGCGGCCGTTGCGCCGGGCGTCGGAGAGCCGTTCGAGGACGAGGAGGCCCGCGCCCTCGCCCCATCCGGTGCCGTCGGCGGCGGCGGCGAAGGGCTTGCAGCGGCCGTCGGCGGCGAGCCCGCGCTGCCGGCTGAACTCGACGAAGACGCGGGGGGTGGCCATCACGGTGGCGCCGCCGGCGAGGGCCAGGGCGCATTCGCCGCGGCGCAGCGCCTCGGCGGCCAGGTGCAGGGACACCAGGGAGGAGGAGCAGGCCGTGTCGACGGTGACCGCGGGGCCTTCGAGTCCGAGGACGTAGGAGAGCCGGCCCGAGAGGACGCTCGCCGCGTTGCCGGTGCCGATGTAGCCTTCGAGGCCCTCTTCCGGGGTCGAGCCGAACAGGCTGCCGTAGTCCTGGCCGTTGGTGCCGACGAAGACGCCGGCGCGGCTGCCGCGCAGGGCGGCCGGGTCGAGGCCGGAGCGTTCCAGGGCTTCCCAGGCGACCTCCAGGAGCAGGCGCTGCTGGGGGTCCATGGCGCGGGCCTCGCGCGGGCTGATGCCGAAGAAGGCGGGGTCGAAGTCGGCGGCTCCGTCGAGGAAGCCGCCCTCGCGGACGTAGCTGGTGCCGGCCCGGTCGGGGTCGGGGTCGTAGAGCGCGGCGAGGTCCCAGCCGCGGTCGTCGGGGAAGGGGGCGAGGGCGTCGGTGCCGTCGGCGAGGAGGGTCCACAGCTGTTCGGCGGAGTGGACGCCGCCGGGGAAACGGCAGCCCATGCCGACGATCGCGATCGGCTCGTGGCTGAGGTCCTCGGCGTCCTTCAGGCGCCGGTTCGCCTCGTCCAGGTCGGCGGTGACCCGCTTGAGGTATTCCAGGAGCTTGGTCTCGTTCACCATGTCAGCGGGTCCCGTATTTCTGGTCGATGTAGGCGAAGAGGTCGTCCGCCGTGTCCAAGGTCGGTCGGGTGTCGGCACCCGTGTCGTCGTCCGGGCCGGAGCCGGGCCCGGGTGCGGTGCCGGCGCGGGCCAGCAGGGTCTGGAGCCGGGTCACGACCTCCGCCCGTACGTCGGGGGCGTCGAGGACGGCGAGGGCGTCCTCGACGCGGTCGAGGTCGGCGAGGAGGCGGGCGGCGGCGGTGCCGCCGAGTTCGGCGTCGAGGTGCTCGGCGAGGGCCTGGGGGCTGGGGTGGTCGAAGACGACGGTCGTGGCCAGGTTCAGCCCGGTGCGGGCGCCGAGGACGTTGCGCAGGTCGACGGCGGTGAGGGAGTCGAAGCCGAGTTCCCGGAAGGGCTGGGTGGGGGTGACCGCCTCGGGGCCGCCGTGTCCGAGGACGGCCGCGGCCTGGGTGCGTACGAGGTCCAGGAGGGCGGCGGCGCGTTCGGCGTCGGGGAGCCGGGTGATGTGCTCGCGCCAGTCGGGTTCGGCGGTGGTGCGGGGGCGGGCTTCCTCGACCCCGGTGAGCAGGGGGCTGGGCCGGACCGTGGTGAAGCCGGGTGCGAACAGGGCCCAGTCGATGTCGGCCACGGCCAGGGCGGCGTCGCCGTGGTCCAGGGCCTGCTGGAGTCCGGCGATGGCGTGCGGGGGCCGCATCGGGCGGATGCCGTGGCGGCGCAGGCGTTCGCCGACGGCCGCCTCGTCCTCGGCCATGCCGCCTTCGGCCCAGGCGCCCCAGGCGACGGCGGTGGCGGGCAGTCCGTCGGCGCGGCGCTGGTCGGCGAAGGAGTCCAGGAAGGCGTTGGCGGCGGCGTAGTTGGCCTGGCCGGCGCCGCCGACCGCGCCGGCGAAGGAGGAGAAGAGGACGAACGCCGACAGGTCCAGGTGGGCGGTGAGTTCGTGGAGGTTGCGGGCGGCGTCGGCCTTGGGGCGGCGGACCGCCGCGAACCGTTCGGGGGTGAGGGACTCGATGACGCCGTCGTCGAGGATGCCGGCGGTGTGGACGACCGCGGTCAGGGGGAGGTCGGCGGGGATCGCGTCGAGGACCGCGGCGAGGGCGTCCCGGTCGGCGGCGTCGCAGGCCTCGACGGTCACGCGGGTGCCCGTCGCGGTGAGTTCGGCGGCGAGTTCGCGTGCGCCGGGTGCCCGCTCGCCGCGGCGGCTGGTGAGGACGAGGTGTTCGGCGCCGGACGCGGCGAGCCAGCGGGCGATGTGGCCGCCGAGGGCGCCGGTGCCGCCGGTGACCAGGACGGTGCCGGAGGGGCGCCAGGGTTGGACGGCGGCGGAGGTCCTGCGTACGCGGACCAGCCGGCGGGCGAGGATGCCGGAGGGGCGGACGGCCAGCTGGTCCTCGGCGCCGGTACCGGCGGGGGCGGCGGCCAGCAGGAGGGCGCCGAGCCGGTCGAGGGCGGGGGCGTCGAGTTCCGCGGGGAGGTCGACGAGCCCTCCCCAGCGGGCGGGGGTTTCCAGGGCGGCGGCCCGGCCGAGGCCCCAGACCTGTGCCTGGCCGGGGTCGGCGGGCCGGTCGCCGGGGCCGGTGGAGACCGCGCCGCGGGTGGCGCACCACAGCGGTGCGGTGATTCCGGCGTCGCCGAGGGCCTGGTGCAGGCGGAGGGCCGCGTCCAGGCCGGGGTCGCCGGCTTCGGCGGGCAGGAGCAGGACGCCCGCGCAGCCGTCGGCGGCGGGCAGGGCCGTGAGCAGGCGCAGGGCCAGGGCGTCGCGGTCGTGTGCCGTGCCGGGGGTCAGGTCGAGGCGGGCGGGGGTGGCGCCGCGGGCGGCGAGCGCCCCGGTCACCAGGTCGAGTTCCCGCGGGCAGGGGCCGGCCACCAGCCAGGTCCCGTCGGGGACGGTGGTGGCGGGGGTGGCGAGCGGCTGCCATTCGATGCGGTACTGGAGGTCGGCGGCGGGGTCCTGGGCGGTGGCGGCGGGGCGGCCGGTGGTGTCGCCGGGGCGGGGCCAGTAGCGGGTGCGGCGGAACGCGGTGGTCGGCAGGGCGACCCGGTGTGCGGGCTGCCCGGCGAAGACCCCGGTCCAGTCGGGGGTGGTGCCGTGCACGAACAGCTCGCCCAGGGCAGCGGCGGCGGTCTCCGGCTCGGGCCGGTCGCGGCGCAGCGCCGGGACGAGGACGAGGCCGGGGCCGCTGACGCAGGCCCGTCCGGCGGCGGTCAGCACGCCGGAGGGGCCCAGCTCGACGAAGCGGCGTACGCCCTGGGCCTCCAGGTGGCGCATGCCGTCGTGGAAGCGGACGGCGGCGCGCACGTGCCGCACCCAGTATTCGGGCGTGGCGAGTTCGGCCGGGTCGGCGGTGCGTCCGGTGACGTTCGAGACGATCGGGAGGGACGGCTGCCGGAAGGTGAGCGTGCGTGCGATGCGGCCGAACTCGGCGACCATCGGCTCCATCAGCGCCGAGTGGAAGGCGTGGCTGACGTTGAGCCGCTTGGTGCGGTGTCCCGCGGCTTCCAGGAGGCCGGCGGTGCGGGTGACGGCGTCCTCGGGGCCGGAGACGACCACCGCGCGGGGGCCGTTCACGGCGGCGATGTCGACGCCAGCCGTCAGCAGGGCGCGGACCTCGTCCTCGGCCGCCTCGACGGAGACCATCGCCCCGCCCTCGGGCAGCGCGTCCATGAGCCGGCCGCGGGCGGCGACCAGGGCGGCGGCGTCGGGGAGGGTGAGCACGCCGGCGACGTGGGCGGCGGCCAGCTCGCCGACCGAGTGGCCGAGGAGGAAGTCGGGGCGTACGCCCCAGGACTCGAAGAGCCGGTACAGGGCCACTTCCAGGGCGAACAGCGCGGCCTGGGTGTAGCGGGTCCGGTCGAGTTCCGTCCCGCTGCCGCTCACCACCTGCCGCAGCGGGCGGTCCAGGTGTGCGTCCAGCGCGGTGCAGGCGGCGTCGAGGGCCTGCGCGAAGACCGGGTGAGCCGCGTACAGCTCGTCGCCCATGCCGGGGCGCTGGGCGCCCTGGCCGGTGAACAGGAACGCCAGCCCGCCGGGGGTGGCGCCGGCGTGCCGGACGGCGGGGTCCTGGGTGCCGTCGGCGAGCGCCGCCAGGCCCCGCAGGAGGGTGGCGCGGCCGTCGGCGACGACGGCGGCGCGGCGGTCGAGGGTGGCACGGGTGGTGGCGAGGGAGTGGGCGACGTCCCGGGGGGACAGGTGGGGGCGGGCCTCCAGGTGGGCGTGGAGGCGGGCGGCCTGTTCGCGCAGCGTCTCGTCCTCGCGGGCGGAGAGCACCGCGAGGACGGCCGCCGGCCGGGCGGCGGCCGGGTCTTCGGGGTCCAGGTCGTCGCGCGCGGCCGGCTCGGCGTCGGGCGTGTGCTCCTCCAGGAGGACGTGGGCGTTGGTGCCGCTGATGCCGAACGAGGACACGCCGGCGCGGCGCGGCTGCCCGTCGGGCGTGTGCCAGTCGTGGTTCTCCGTCAGCAGCCGCACGGAGCCGGCCGACCAGTCGACCTGGGGCGTGGGCTCGTCCACGTGCAGGGTGCGGGGCAGGACGCCGTTGCGGATCGCCTCGACCATCTTGATGACGCCGGCCACGCCGGCGGCGGCCTGCGTGTGGCCGATGTTCGACTTCACCGAGCCGAGGCGCAGCGGCCTGTCGGCCGGGCGGTTCTGCCCGTAGGCCGCGATCAGGGCCTGCGCTTCGATGGGGTCGCCGAGGGTGGTGCCGGTGCCGTGGGCCTCGACGGCGTCGACCTGCTCGGGCGTCAGGCGGGCGTTGGCGAGGGCCAGTTCGATGACGCGCTGCTGGGCGGGGCCGTTGGGGGCGGTCAGGCCATTGGAGGCGCCGTCCTGGTTGACGGCGCTGCCGCGGATCACGGCGAGGACCTGGTGGCCGTTGCGGCGGGCGTCGGAGAGCCGCTCCAGTACGAGCATGCCGGCGCCCTCGCCCCAGCCGGTGCCGTCGGCGGCCGCCGCGAAGGCCTTGCAGCGGCCGTCGCGGGCCAGGCCGCCCTGGCGGCTGAACTCGGCGAACAGGGTGGGTGTCGACATGACGGTGGCCCCGCCGGTGAGGGCCAGCTCGCACTCGCCGCGCCGCAGCGCCTGGGCCGCCAGGTGCAGGGCGACGAGGGAGGCGGAGCAGGCGGTGTCGACGGTGACGGCGGGTCCCTGGAGCCCGTACACGTAGGAGAGGCGGCCGGAGAGCACGCTGGCGGCGTTGCCTGTCATGATGTGCCCGGCGAGGTCGTCGGCGGAGTGGACGGCCACGGGGGTGTAGTCCTGCCCGTTGGTGCCGATGAACACGCCGGTCCGGCTGCCGCGCAGGGTGTCCGGGGCGATCCCGGCACGTTCGAAGGCCTCCCAGGAGGTCTCCAGCAGCAGCCGCTGCTGGGGGTCCATGGCGAGGGCCTCGCGGGGGGAGATCCCGAAGAAGGCGGCGTCGAAGTCGCCCGCGCCGTCGAGGAACCCGGCCTGGCGGGCGTGGGAGGCACCGGCCTGCCCGGGGTCGTCGGAGAGCAGGCCCGCCAGGTCCCAGCCGCGGTCGGTGGGGAAGCCGGACAGGGCGTCGCCGCCCGAGACGAGCAGCCGCCACAGGTCCTCGGGGCTCTGGACCCCGCCGGGGAAGCGGCAGCTCATGGCCACGACGGCGATGGGCTCGCCGTCCCGGTTCTCGCTCTCGCGCAGGCGTTCCTGGGTCTGCTCCAGCTCGGCCGAGACGCGCTTGAGGAAGTGGCGGAGTCTTTCTTCATTGGACACGTGAGGGTTCTCCCTGGCGGAGGGGCGGGCGGCGGCGGGGCGGGCGGCATCGGCGCGGGCGGCATCGGTCATGAGATGCCGAACTTCTCGCCGAGCAGGCCGAACAGTTCGTCGTCGGTCGCCGCTTCGTACTGGTCGGCGGCGGCTGCGCGATCCGGTTGGCCCGCGGCTTCCCGGCCTTGCGCCAGCAGCGCCTCCAGCCTCTGCATGATCTTGGTGTGGTCGCCGGTGCCGGGCTCGACCCGGGTCAGTGCGCGTTCGAAGCGGGCGAACTCCTCCAGCGCGGACGGGCCGTCCGCGGCGGTGTTCCCGCACAGCTCGGAGCGCAGGTGGCCGGCGAGCGCGGCCGGGTTGGGGTGGTCGAAGACCACGGTGGCGGGCAGGGCCAGGCCGGTGGCCGTGCTCAGCCGGTTGCGGAGCTCGACCGCCGTCAGGGAGTCGAACCCCGCCTCGCGGAAGGCCCGTCCGGGGGCGACCTCGTGCGGGGTGCCGTGCCCGAGGACGGCGGCCACGTGGGTACGGACCAGGTCGAGCAGGGCCCGTTCCTGCGCCTCGGCGGGGAGGCCGGGGAGGGTGTCCCGCAGGGAGGTGCCGGGGGTCCGGCCGTCCTCCAGGGCCGCGAGTACGGTCCGCGCCTCGGGCACGCCCGTCAGGAGCGGGCTGGGGCGGCCGGTGACGAAGGCCGCCGTGAAGCGCTCCCAGTCGACGCCGGCGACCACGAGGGTGGTCTCGTCGCGGTCCAGGGCCTGCTGGAGCGCGACGATGGCCAGGTCGGGGGCCATGGGGAGGAGACCGCCGCGGCGCATGCGGGCGGTGACGGCGTCGGAGCCGGTGGCGAGGCCGCTGTCCCCCCAGGCTCCCCAGGCGATGGAGGTGGCGGGCAGTCCGTCGGCCCGCCGCTGCTCGGCGAGGGCGTCGAGACAGGCGTTGGCCGCCGCGTAGTTGCCCTGACCAGCACCACCGACCGTGCCCGCGAACGACGAGAACAACACGAACGCCGACAGGTCCAAGCCCATCTCACGCGTCAGCTCGTGCAGATGAAGCGCCGCATCCGCCTTCGGGCCCAGCACCGTCGCCAGACGATCCGGGGTCAGACCGTCCAGCACACCGTCATCCAGCACACCCGCCGCATGGAACACCGCCGACACCGGGTGCTCCACCAGCAGCTTCGCCACCGCGTCCCGATCGGCCACGTCACAGGAAGCAACCGCGGCGCTGACACCTGCCTCGGCGAACTCGGCGACCAGCTCGGCAGCGCCCGGAGCCTCCAGGCCCCTGCGGCTGGTCAGTACGAGCTCCTTCGCGCCGGCCGAGGCCAGCCAGCGGGCCACCCGTGCGCCCAGCGCACCCGTACCACCGGTCACCAGCACCGGACCGTCCGGCCGCCAGCCGTCACCCACCACCGGGGCGAACGGCGCACGGATCAGACGACGCGCGAACACGCCCGAAGCACGCACCGCGACCTGGTCCTCACCCGTGGCGCCCGACAGGACAGCCAGCAGTTGGGCCGTGGTCCCTGCGTCCAGGACCTCCGGGACATCGACCAGACCGCCCCAGCGCTCGCCGAACTCCAGCGCCGCCACACGGCCCAGACCCCACACCTGCGCCGCAACCGGATCCGCCACACGGTCGGCGGCACCCGTCGACACAGCGCCACGGGTCACACACCACAACCGCGCCCCGATGCCCGCATCACCCAGCGCCTGCACCAGCGACAGCGAACCCGCCGCGTCCAGCAGCGACACCACACCATCGACCGCACCGACACCCGACAGCGCCTCGGCCAACTCGCCACGCGAACGACCACCGGCGGCCAGCTCCACCACCTCGGCACCCGGCAAAGACAGCGCACCCGCCTCCGCCGACACCACCAGCCACCGGCCGGAGAGGTGGCCGGGGGCGTCCGCGGTCGTGGGTTCCCAGACCGCCCGGTAGCGCCAGGAGTCGACGGTGGACCGCTGCCGGCGTCCCGCCCGCCAGGCGGTGAGGACGGGCAGGGTGGTCTCCAGGGCCTCCAGCGCGGGCCCTTCGGCACCGAGTTCGCCGGACAGGGCCGACAGGTCGGCGCGTTCGACGGCCTCCCAGAACGCCGACTCCGCCGGGTCGGAGCCGGCCGTGCGGCCGGTGCCGGGGCGCGGCCAGTACCGTCGGCGCTGGAAGGCGTAGGTCGGCAGGTCGACGTGGGCCGGGCCGGCGTCCGCGAAGGCGGGCGACCAGTCGACGGCGACGCCGCGCACGTGGGCCTCGGCCAGCGAGAGCAGGAACCGTGCCGGTCCGCCGTCCTGGCGGCGCAGCGATCCGACGGCGCACTCCCCGAGGCCCTGGATCAGCACCGGGTGCGGGCTGCTCTCGACGAACACCCCGAAGCCCTGCTCGCGCAGGGCGCGCGTGGACTCCTCGAAGCGCACGGTCCGGCGGGCGTTGCGGTACCAGTACTCGGCGTCCAGCTCGGCGGTGTCCTGCCAGTCCCCGGTGACCGTGGAGAAGAAGGGCACCTCCGACGGGCGCGGGGAGAGTCCGGCGAGGACGGTGAGGAGTTCGTCGCGGATCTCCTCCACGTGGGCGGAGTGGGAGGCGTAGTCGACGGCGATCCTGCGGGCGCCCTCCGTCGCGGCGAGCAGCGCGTCGAGTGCCTCGGGGTCGCCCGAGACGACGACCGAGCGGGGGCCGTTCTCGGCGGCGATGGACAGCCGCTCGTCGAGGCCGGCCGCGACCTCCTCGCGGGGCAGGGGAACGGACACCATGCCGCCGCGGCCGGAGAGGGCGAGGAGGGCCTTGCTGCGCAGGGCGACCACCCGTGCGCCGTCTTCGAGGGAGAGGCCGCCCGCGACACAGGCCGCGGCAATCTCGCCCTGGGAGTGTCCGAGGACGGCCGCCGGTTCCACTCCGTACGAACGCCACAGGGCGGCGAGGGACACCATCACGGCCCAGAGGGCGGGCTGCACCACGTCGACGCGGGCGAGGGCGGTCTCGTCGGTGAGCACCTCGCGCAGCGACCAGTCGACGAACGCGGACAGGGCCTGCTCGCACTGGTCCATGCGGTCGGCGAAGACGGGGCTGGTGGCGAGCAGTCCGGTGGCCATGCCGGTCCACTGGGAGCCCTGGCCGGGGAAGACGAAGACGACCTTGGTGCGGCCGTCGGGTGCCTGGCCCTCGACCAGGCCCGCGGCCGCCGTGCCGTCGGCCAGCGCCGACAGTGCGGCGTCGAAGGCGTCCGGGTGGTCTGCGACGAGCACGGCGCGGTGGTCGAAGGAGGTCCGTGAGAGGGCGAGCGAGCGGCCGATGTCCGCCGGTGCGTGGCCGGGCCGGGCCGTCAGGAACGTCCGCAGTTCCCGGGCCTGCGCGCGCAGTGCGTCGGCCGACTTGGCGGACAGCGTCCAGGGCAGGGCGGAAGGGGCGGAGGGGGCTGCGGAGGGGGCGGCCGGGGCGGGCTCGGTGGCCGGGGCGGGTTCCTCCAGGATGACGTGGGCGTTGGTGCCGCTCATGCCGAACGAGGACACGCCGGCGCGGCGCGGCTGCCCGTCGGGTGTGTGCCAGTCGAGGTTCTCCGTCAGCAGCCGCACGGAGCCGGCCGACCAGTCGACCTGGGGCGTGGGCTCGTCCACGTGCAGGGTCTTGGGGAGGACGCCGTTGCGGATCGCCCCGACCATCTTGATGACGCCGGCCACGCCCGCGGCGGCCTGGGTGTGGCCGATGTTCGACTTCACCGACCCCAGGTGGAGGGGCCGGTCCGCCGGGCGGTTCTGGCCGTACGTGGCCAGCAGCGCCTGCGCCTCGATCGGGTCGCCGAGGGTGGTGCCGGTGCCGTGGGCCTCGACGGCGTCGACCTGGTCGGCCGTCAGGCGGGCGTTGGCGAGGGCCTGGCGGAGCACGCGCCGCTGGGACGGGCCGTTGGGGGCGGTGAGGCCGTTGGAGGCGCCGTCCTGGTTGACGGCGCTACCGCGGATCACGGCGAGGACCTGGTGGCCGCCCCGGCGGGCGTCGGACAGCCGCTCCAGTACGAGCACTCCGGCGCCCTCGCCCCAGCCGGTGCCGTCCGCGGCCGCCGCGAACGGCTTGCAGCGGCCGTCCGGGGCCAGGCCCCGCTGGCGGCTGAACTCGGTGAAGGTGGTCGGGCTGGCCATGACGGTCACCCCGGCCGCGAGCGCCAGCGTGCACTCCTGCTGGCGCAGCGCCTGTGCGGCGAGGTGCAGGGCGACGAGGGAGGACGAGCAGGCGGTGTCGACGGTGACGGCGGGCCCCTCGAAGCCGAACTCGTACGAGATCCTGCCGGACAGCACGCTGGTGGCGTTCCCGGTCGCGAGGTAGCCGTCGACCTCCTCGGGGCCGCCGACGAGGACCGTGCCGTAGTCGCCGCCGTTGGTGCCGACGAACACGCCGGTCCGGCTGCCGCGCAGGGTGTCCGGGGCGATCGCGGCGCGTTCGAGGGCCTCCCAGGAGGTCTCCAGCAGCAGCCGCTGCTGGGGGTCCATGGCGAGGGCCTCGCGCGGGGAGATCCCGAAGAAGCCGGCGTCGAAGTCGGCCGCGTCGTGGACGAACGCGCCCTCGCGGACGTACGAGGAACCGGGCCGGTCCGGGTCCTCGTCGAACAGTTCCTCCAGGTCCCAGCCCCGGTCGGTGGGGAACGGCGACACCGCGTCACGGCCGGTGGCGACCAGGTCCCACAGTCCCTCGGGCGAACGGACGCCACCAGGGAACCGGCAGCTCATCGCGACGATCGCGATGGGCTCCCGGGCGGCCTCGGTGAGGCGCCGGTTCTGTTCGCGCAGCCGCTCGGCCTCCTTGAGGGAGGTCCGGAGCGCGGCCACGAGCTTCGCTTCGGGTGTCTGGGGCGTCGCCGCGCCGGTTGTCACTGCTTCGGGCGTAACCATGTGTCAGCTCCACACTTCCCGGACCGTCAGGAGTCCGTGTTGTCCATGGCGAGACGGATCAGGGCGTCGGCGTCCATCGCGTCGATGTCCTCCGGGGCCGTGTCGTCCGGGTCGGCCGCCGCTTCCTGCGTGCCGCCGCCCGCTTCGAGTCCGGCGAGGTCCAGCAGCACTTCCAGCAGGCCGGCCTCTCTGATCCGGGAGAGCGGCATCGAGGCGAGCGCCCGGCGGATCCGGTCCTCCTCCGGGTCGGTGTCGCCGAGGTCCCCGCACAGCTCGGTGAGGAGGTACGCGGCGAGCGCGGCCGGGTTGGGGTGGTCGAAGACGGCGGTGGCGGGCAGGGCCAGGCCGGTGGCCCTGCCGAGCCGGTTGCGGAGCTCGATCGCCGTCAGGGAGTCGAACCCGATGCCCTTGAACGGCTGGTCGGCGCCCACGCGCTGCGGCGACCCGTGGCCGAGTACGCCGGCCACGTGGGTGCGGACCAGGTCGAGCAGTACCTCGGTCCGCTCGGCGGCGGTCGCAAGCGCCGCCAGACGTGCGGCGAGGCCGGCGTCGGCGGTGTCCGGTTCGGCGGGGCGGGCGGCTTCCGGGATGCCGGAGAGGAGCGGGCTCGGCCGGGCGGAGGTGAAGCCCGGGGCGAAGCGCTGCCAGTCAACGTCGATGACCGTCAGGGTGTCGTCGCCGTGGGCGAGGGCCCGGGCGAGTGCGGCGAAGGCCGTTGCGGTGGGCAGTCCGGTCATGCCGGCCAGGCGCATCCGTTCGGCGACGGTCTCGTCCGCCGCCATGCCGTTGTCGGCCCACGGGCCCCAGGCGATGGAGGTGGCGGGCAGTCCGTCGGCCCGCCGCTGCTCGGCGAGGGCGTCGAGACAGGCGTTCGCCGCCGCGTAGTTGCCCTGACCCGCACCACCGACCGTGCCCGCGAACGACGAGAACAACACGAACGCCGACAGGTCCAAGCCCATCTCACGCGTCAGCTCGTGCAGATGAAGCGCCGCATCCGCCTTCGGGCCGAGGACCGTCGCCAGACGATCCGGGGTCAGACCGTCCAGCACACCGTCGTCCAGCACACCCGCCGCGTGGAACACGGCCGACACCGGGTGCTCGACCAGCAGCTTCGCCACCGCGTCCCGATCGGACACATCACACGCGGCGACAGACGCCGTCACGCCCGACTCGGCGAGCTCGGCGACCAGCTCGGCAGCACCCGGAGCCTCCAAGCCCCTGCGGCTGGTCAGCACGAGCTCCTTCGCGCCCACCGAAGCCAGCCAGCGGGCCACCCGGGAGCCCAGCGCACCCGTACCACCGGTCACCAGCACCGGACCGTCGGGCCGCCACTCCTCCCCCACCACGGGAGCGAAGGGCGCACGGACCAGACGACGCGCGAACACGCCCTCGGCACGCACCGCGAGCTGGTCTTCGCCGGTACCGCCCGACAGGACGGCCCACAGCCTGGCCGTGGTCTCCTCGTCCAGGACCGGCGGGACGTCCACCAGACCGCCCCAGCGCTCGCCGAACTCCAGCGCCGCCACACGGCCCAGACCCCACACCTGCGCCGCAACCGGATCCGCCACACGGTCGGCGGCGCTGGTCGACACCGCACCACGGGTCACACACCACAACCGGGCCCCGATGCCCGCATCACCCAGCGCCTGCACCAACGACAGCGATCCCGCCGCGTCCAGCAGCGACACCACACCGTCGACCGCACCGACACCCGACAGCGCCTCGGCCAGCTCGCCACGCGAACGACCACCGGCGACCAGCTCGACCACACCCGGCGCCGACAGCGCACCCGCCTCCGCCGACACCACCAGCCACCGGCCGGGCACGGCGGGCTGCGCCGCGTCCACCGGCTGCCAGGTGACCTGGTAGAGGAGGTCGTCGAGGGCGTCCGTACCGCGTCGCGGTACGAGCCAGCTGGGGGCCGCGGGCTGTTCCGCGATGCGCGGCCAGTACCGCTCGTGCTGGAAGGCGTACGTCGGCAGGTCGGCGGGGGCCGCCGGTGCGCCCCCGAAGAGGGCGGGCAGGTCGAGAACGACCCCGCGCGCGTGGGCGCGGCCGAGGGCTGCGAGCAGGGTGCGCGTCTCGGGGCGGTCGCGGCGCATGAGGGGCAGGAGGGCGGCGGGCTCGTCGAGGCAGGCCTGGCCCATGGCGGCCAGGACGGCGTCCGGGCCGAGTTCGAGGTAGGTGTCGACCCCGGCGGCTTCCAGCTGCCGCATGGCGTCGTGGAAACGGACCGCCTCGCGGACGTGGCGCACCCAGTAGTCCGGAGAGGTCATGTCACCGGTCGTCAGGGCGGAGACCACCGGGATCGCGGGCTCGGAGTAGGCCAGGGTCTCGGCGACCGCGCGGAACGCCTCCAGCATCGGTTCCATGAGGGGCGAGTGGAAGGCGTGCGAGACCGTCAGGCGCTTGGTCTTGCGGCCCAGGTCGGCCAGCTGCGCGGCCACCGCCAGAACGGCGTCCTCCGCACCCGAAATCACCACGGACTGCGGGCCGTTGACCGCGGCAATGTCGACATCGGCCGACAGCAGCGGACGGACCTCCTCCTCGGCCGCCTGGACGGACACCATCGCCCCGCCCTCCGGCAGGGCACCCATCAGCGCACCACGGGCCCGGACCAGAGCCGAAGCGTCGGCCAGGGAGAGGACCCCGGCCACGTGCGCGGCCGCGATCTCACCGATGGAGTGGCCCGCGACGAAGTCCGGGCGGATGCCGTAGGCCTCCAGCAGCCGGTACAAGGCCACCTCGACGGCGAACAGCGCCGGCTGGGTGAACTCCGTACGGTGGACCTCCTCCCCACCGCCGAACACCAGGTCCTTCAGCGGGAAGTCGAAGTGACCGCACACCTCGTCGAACGCCGCCGCGAACACCGGCTGCGCCTCGTACAGCTCACGGCCCATGGCCGGACGCTGCGCACCCTGCCCCGAGAACAGGAACGCGGACGTGGCTGGTGCCTGGACGGTGTCGGTGTCCGCCTCGCCGCGTGCCACGGCGTCGAGCGCGCTCAGGTACTCGGCGCGGTCGGCTCCGGTGACGACGGCCCGGTGCGGGAACAGGGCGCGGGTCGTGGCCAGGCCGTGGCCGACCGCGGCCGGGTCGAAGGCCGGCCGGTCCGCGACGTGGTCGCGCAGGCGGCGGGCCTGCCCGCGCAGTGCCTCCGCCGACGCGGCGGACAGCAGCCACGGCGCCGGGGAGGCGGGGGTCTGCGCGGCCTCGTCCGGGGTGTCGAGCGGGCCCTGTTCGAGCACCAGGTGGGCGTTGGTGCCGCTCATGCCGAACGAGGACACGGCCGCGCGGCGCGGGCGGCCGGTCTCCGGCCAGGCCGTGCTCTCGGTGAGGAGGGCGACCGCGCCGGCCTCCCAGTCCACGTGCGGAGTGGGCTCGTCCACGTGCAGGGTGCGGGGCAGGACGCCGTGGCGCATCGCCATGACCATCTTGATGACGCCACCGACGCCGGCCGCGGCCTGGGTGTGGCCGATGTTGGACTTCAGGGAGCCCAGGTGCAGCGGCTGGTCCGCCGGGCGGTCCTGGCCGTAGGTGGCCAGCAGCGCCTGCGCCTCGATCGGGTCGCCGAGCGGGGTGCCCGTGCCGTGCGCCTCGACGGCGTCGACCTGGTCGGCGGTCAGGCCGGCGTTGGCGAGGGCCTGGCGGATGACGCGCTGCTGGGAGGGGCCGTTGGGGGCGGTCAGGCCGTTGGAGGCACCGTCCTGGTTGACGGCGCTGCCGCGGATCACCGCGAGGACCTGGTGGCCGTTGCGGCGCGCGTCGGACAGCCGCTCCACCAGGAGCATGCCGACGCCCTCGGACCAGCCCGTGCCGTCGGCGGCGGCCGCGAACGGCTTGCAGCGGCCGTCGGGCGAGAGGCCGCGCTGGCGGCTGAAGTCGATGAACGACTGCGGGGTCGACATGACGGTCACGCCGCCCGCCAGGGCCAGTTCGCATTCGCCGCGCCGCAGGGCTTCCGTCGCCAGGTGCAGGGCCACCAGCGACGAGGAGCACGCGGTGTCGACGGTCAGCGCCGGGCCTTCGAGGCCCAGGGCGTAGGCGATGCGACCGGAGGCGACGCTGCCGGCGCCGCCCGTGCCGAGGTAGCCCTCCAGGCTCTCGGCGGACTGCGACACCAGGGCCGTGTAGTCCTGGCCGTTGGTGCCGACGAACACGCCGGTGCCGCTGCCGCGCGCCGCGGCGGGAGTCACTCCGGCACGCTCGAACGCCTCCCACGCCACCTCCAGCAGCAGGCGCTGCTGGGGGTCCATGGCGAGGGCCTCGCGCGGGGAGATCCCGAAGAAGCCGGCGTCGAAGTCGGCCGCGTCGTGGAGGAACCCGCCGTG
This sequence comes from Streptomyces sp. NPDC044002, assembly GCF_056434525.1. NCBI lineage: Bacteria > Bacillati > Actinomycetota > Actinomycetes > Kitasatosporales > Streptomycetaceae > Streptomyces > Streptomyces sp. NPDC044002. The sequence goes on along the minus strand of NZ_JBWKEZ010000004.1, from coordinate 200,765 downwards.
CTGGGTGTAGGTGGTGCCCTGGTGCTCGGGGTCCGGGTCGTAGAGCGCCCCGATGTTCCAGCCCCTGTCGCGCGGGAAGGGCGAGATCGCGTCGGCCCCGGACTCCACGAGGCGCCACAGGTCCTCGGGGGAGCCGACGTCGCCGGGGAAGCGGCAGCTCATGCCGACGATGGCGATGGGCTCGTCGCTGCCGACCACGCGGCGCACCCGGGCCGCTCCGGTTCCGGTTCCGCCGAGGAGCTCGGCGTGGAGGTGGGACACGAGCGCGGCCGGGGTCGGGTGGTCGTAGACCAGGGTCGCGGGCAGCGGCAGCCCGGTCGCGGTGCCGAGCCGGGTGCGGAATTCCACGGCGGTCATCGAGTCGAAGCCGAAGTCGCGGAAGGCCCGCTCGGGGTCGGCCGTCTCCTGCGCGGCGTGTCCGAGGACGGTGGCGATGGTGTCGCGGACCAGGTCGAGCAGGACCCGCGCCGGGTCGTCCGCCGCCTCCAGGCGCTTCGCCAGCGGCGACGCCGGTTCCGCCTGTGCGGCGGGGGCGTAGCCGGTGCCGGGCCAGTAGCGCTGGCGCTGGAAGGCGTACGTGGGCAGGTCGACGCGGCGGCCGGGGAGGTACGGCAGCCAGTCGACGGGGAGGCCGCGGGTCCAGGCCTCGGCGAGGGCGCCTAGGAAGGCCTCCGGCTCGGGGCGGTCCTTGCGCAGGACGGGGGTGAGCAGTCCCGAGAAGTCGTCCGGGAGGGACTCCCCCGCCATGGCGGCGAGGACGCCCTGCGGGCCGAGCTCCAGGAAGTGGGCGACGCCCTGGGAGGCGAGGTGGGCGACGCCGTCGCCGAAGCGGACGGCGGCGCGGACGTGCTCGACCCAGTACTCGGCGGTGAACTCGGTGATCTGCCCGCCGGTGACGTTGGAGACGACCGGAATCTCGGGCGCGGAGTGGGTGAGGGATTCCGCGACCTCGCGGAACGCGTCGAGCATCGGTTCCATGAGGGGCGAGTGGAAGGCGTGCGAGACCGTGAGCCGCTTGGTCTTGCGGCCCTGCTCGGCCAGCTGCGCGGCCACCGCGAGGACGGCCTGCTCGGCGCCGGAAATGACCACGGACTGCGGGCCGTTGACGGCAGCGATGTCGACATCGGCCGTCAGCAGCGGACGTATCTTCTCCTCGGTGGCGCGGATCGACACCATCGCCCCGCCCTCCGGGAGGGCGCCCATCAGGGCGCCACGGGCCCGGACCAGAGCCGAAGCGTCGGCGAGGGAAAGCACCCCGGCCACGTGCGCGGCGGCGATCTCACCGATCGAATGCCCGGCCACGAAGTCCGGACGCAGACCGAACGACTCCGCCAGCCGGTACAACGCCACCTCGACGGCGAACAGCGCCGGCTGGGTGTACTCGGTGCGGTGGACCTCCTCCCCGCCCCCGAAGACGATCTCCTTCAGCGGCAGGTCGAAGTGACCGCACACCTCGTCGAACGCCGCCGCGAACACCGGCTGCGCCTCGTACAGTTCCCGGCCCATGCCCGGGCGCTGAGCGCCCTGCCCCGAGAACAGGAACGCGGACTTCCCACCGGACACCGCGCCCTCGGCCACGCCCGACGCCGACCGGCCCTCGGCCAGGGCCTCCAGCCCGGCCAGCAGACCATCACGGTCGCCGGCCACCACGGCCGCCCGGCTGCCCAGCGCGGCCCGCGAAGCCACCAGCGAGAAGGCCACGTCGGCCGGGTCCAGCTCCGCATCGCCCGACACCCGCTCCAGCAGCCGGCCCGCCTGGGCCCGAACCGCCCCCGCGTCACGGCCCGACAGCAGCCACACCGGGCGTTCCGGGGCGGGGGTGGTGTCGGAGTCGGCGGGGCCGGGCTCCTGCGGGGCCTCCTGGAGGATGGTGTGGGCGTTGGTGCCGCTGATGCCGAAGGAGGACACGGCCGCGCGGCGCGGGTGGCCCGTCTCGGGCCACGGCACCGTCTCCGTCAGCAGGCGCACCGCGCCCGCCGACCAGTCGACGTGCGGGGTGGGCTCGTCCACGTGCAGGGTCATCGGCACCACTCCGTGGCGCATCGCCATGACCAACTTGATGACGCCGGCCATGCCCGCCGCGGCCTGGGTGTGGCCCAGGTTCGACTTGACCGAGCCCAGCAGCAGCGGCCGGTCCTCCGCCCGGTCCTGCCCGTAGGTGGCGAGGAGGGCCTGGGCCTCGATCGGGTCGCCGAGGGTGGTGCCCGTGCCGTGCGCTTCCACCACGTCAACCTGGCGTGCCGTCAGCCGGGCCGTGGACAGGGCCTGTTCGATGACGCGCTGCTGCGAGGGGCCGTTGGGGGCGGTCATGCCGTTGGAGGCGCCGTCCTGGTTCACTGCCGAGCCCTGCACGACGGCGAGCACCTGGTGCCCGTTGCGCCGTGCGTCGGAGAGGCGTTCGAGCAGGACCATGCCGACGCCCTCGGACCAGGAGGTGCCGTCGGCGCCCGCGGCGAAGGGCTTGCAGCGGCCGTCGGGGGCCAGGCCGCGCTGGCGGCTGAACTCGACGAAGGTGTTCGGGCTGGACATGACGGTCACGCCGCCGGCCAGGGCCATGGTGCATTCGCCCTGTCGCAGTGCCTGGCCGGCCAGGTGGACGGACACCAGGGAGGAGGAGCAGGCCGTGTCGACGGTGACCGCGGGGCCTTCGAGGCCCAGGGTGTAGGCGATGCGGCCGGAGGCGATGCTGCCGGCGCTGCCGTTGCCCGCGTAGCCCTCCAGGCCGTCCTCGTCGTGGAGGAGGTTGACGTAGTCGTGGTACATGACGCCGGTGAAGACGCCGGTGCGGCTGCCGCGCATGGCGGTCGGGGCGATCCCGGCGTTCTCGAAGGTCTCCCAGGCGGTCTCCAGCAGGAGCCGCTGCTGGGGGTCCATGGCGAGGGCCTCGCGGGGGGAGATCCCGAAGAACACGGGGTCGAACTCGGCGGCCCCGTCCAGGAAGCCGCCCTCGCGGACGTACGAGGTTCCGGCGTGGGCGGGGTCGGGGTGGTAGAGGGAGTCGATGTCCCAGCCGCGGTCGGCGGGGAAGTCGGCGATGGCGTCGCCGCCGGAGAGCACCAGGCGCCACAGGTCCTCGGGGGAGCGGACGCCTCCGGGGAAGCGGCAGCTCATGCCGACGATGGCGATCGGCTCGTCGGCGGGCAGGGGGGCGGCCGTGGTGGCGGGTGCCGACGCGTCGCGGGTGTCGACGAGGCGCGTCTTCAGGTAGGCGACGAGGGAGGCCGGGGTCGGCTGGTCGAAGATGAGGGTGGCGGGCAGGCGCAGGCCGGTGGCGGCGCTGAGCCGGTTGCGCAGTTCCACGGCGGACAGGGAGTCGAAGCCGAGGTCCTTGAACACCTGCGTCGGTTCCGGGGCGGCGGGTGCGCGGTGGCCGAGTACGGCGGTCACCTCGGTGACCACCAGGTCGTGGAGGGTGCGCGTCTGCTGGGCTTCGGGCAGGCCGGCCAGCCGCTGTCCGAGGGAGGAGCTCCCGGTGCGGGGTGCCGCGCCGGCGGTCGGCCGCGGCGGGGTGGCCGTTGCAAGGCCGCGCAGGACGGGCGACAGGGAGGGGCCGGTGGGGAGCGCCTTGACGTCGAGGCGCATGGGGAACAGCACGGCCCGGTCGAGGGCGGGGGCGGTGTCGAGGAGGGCGAGGGCCTCTTCGGTGGCGAGGGCGGTCATGCCGCCGCGGTTGATGCGGTCGACGTCGCCGGCGTCGAGGGCGCCGGTCATGCCGCTGCGCTCGGCCCACAGGCCCCAGGCGAGGGAGATGCCGGGCAGGCCGAGGGAGCGGCGGTGCTGGGCCAGGGCGTCGAGGTAGGCGTTGGCGGCGGCGTAGTTGCCCTGGCCGGGGGCGCCGAGCAGGCCGGCGGCGGAGGAGAAGAGGACGAACGCCGACAGGCCGAGGTCAGCGGTGAGTTCGTGGAGGTTGCGGGCGGCGTCCGTCTTGGGGCGCAGGACCGTGTCGATGCGCTCCGGGGTGAGGGACTCGATCGTCGCGTCGTCCACCACACCGGCCGTGTGGATGACGGCGGTGAGGGGGTGGTCGGTGGGGACCTCGGCCAGGAGGGCGGCCAGGGCGTCGCGGTCGGCGACGTCGCAGGCGGCGACCGTCACCGAGGCGCCCAGGTCGGACAGTTCCGCGACCAGGTCCTCGGCGCCGCCGGAGCGGCTGGCCAGCAGGAGCCGGCGGACGCCGTGTGCGGTGACCAGGTGGCGGGCCACGGCCCGGCCCAGGGTTCCGGTGCCGCCGGTGACCAGGACCGTGCCGCCTTCGGTGAAGGACAGGCCGGCGGAGGTGGGAGCGGACGCCCGTGTCAGGCGCGGGACGCGGACCGCTCCCCCGCGCACCGCCGCCTGCGGTTCCGCGCAGGTGAGGTAGGGGGCCGGGTCGACGGCCTCCTCCAGGTCCAGGAGGTGGAAACGGCCCGGGTGTTCCGACTGCGCCGAACGCACCAGACCCCACACCGCCGCACCCGCCAGGTCGCGCACCTCATCGCCCACGGCACCGCGGGTCACGAACACCACGCGCTCGTCCGCCGGGCTCGCCAGGGCGTTCTGGAGCACTTCCAGGGCCTGGCCCAGGGCCGCGCGTACCCCGGCGGAGGTGTCCACCTCGCACGCCACGCCCGCGGGCAGCGGCTCGCCCGCCGAGGCCGCCGAAGCAGCCGCCCAGTCCAGCGCGAAGAGGGTGTCGGCGGGCCGGGTCAGTGCGCCCGGGGTGATCGGGCGCAGGGTGAGGGAGGCGATGGTGACCACCGGGAGGCCGGACTCGTCGGTGGCGGTCAGGGCGACGGCGTCCTCGCCGGCCGGGGTCAGCCGGACGCGCAGGGTGCGGGCGCCGGCGGCGTGGAGGGCGACGTCGCGCCAGGCGAACGGCAGGCGGGCCTCGCCGCTGTCGGGGAGGAGGGTGCCGACGCCGGCCGCCTGGAGGGCGGCGTCGAGGAGGGCGGGGTGGAGGCCGAAGCGGCCCGCGGCCTCCTGCTGGTCGCGGTCGAGGCCGACCTCGGCGTAGACCTCGTCGCCGAGCCGCCAGGCCGCGCGCAGGCCCTGGAACGCCGGTCCGTAGGCGAATCCGGAGTCGGCGAGGCGGGTGTAGAAGGGGTCCAGGTCGACGGCTTCGGCTCCGGCGGGGGGCCAGGTCGCGCCGGGGAGGGGGTCGGTGGGGGCGGGGGCGGCGGGGGCGAGGACGCCCTCGGCGTGCCGGGTCCAGGGGCCGTCCTCGTGGCGGGCGTACGTGGTGACCGTGCGCCGGCCGTCCGGGCCGGCGGGGCCCACGGCGAGCTGGACCTGGACGGCGCCGCGTCCGGGCAGGACGAGGGGGGCTTCCAGGGTGAGTTCCTCCAGGTGCGGGCAGCCGACCTGGTCGCCGGCCCGGACCGCGAGCTCCACGAGGGCGGTGCCGGGCAGCAGGACCGTGCCGGCCACGGCGTGGTCGGCCAGCCAGGGCTGTGCGGTCAGTGAGAGGCGGCCGGTGAAGAGGAGGTCGTCGGAGGCGGCGACGGTCACCATCGCGCCGAGGAGGGGGTGGCCGGCGGCGTCCAGGCCGGCCGAGGTGACGTCGCCGGCGGCGCCGCCGCTCCGCAGCCAGTACCGCTCGCGCTGGAAGGCGTACGTGGGCAGGTCGGCGCGCCGGGCGCCGGGGAAGAGGGCGTCCCAGTCGACGGTGACGCCCTGGGTGTGGGCCTCGGCGACGGCTCGGGTGAAGGCGGCCGGCTCGGGCTGGTCGCGGCGCAGGGTGGTGCTCCAGCGGATGCCGGTGTCCTCGTCGAGGCAGTTCTGCCCCATGGCGGTGAGGACTCCGTCGGGGCCGAGTTCCACGAAGGTGGTGACGCCCTGGTCCGCGAGGGTGCGGACGCCGTCGTGGAAGCGCACGGCCTGGCGGACGTGGCGCACCCAGTACTCGGGGGTGGCGAGTTCTTCGGCGGTGGCGATGCGGCCGGTGACGTTGGAGACGACGGGGACGGCGGGCGGGCGGAAGTCCAGGCGGGCGACGACGGCGCGGAACCGGTCGAGCATCGGTTCCATCAGCAGGGAGTGGAAGGCGTGGCTGACCTTGAGGCGCTTGGTGCGGTGGCCGGCGGCGGTGAGGCGGGCTGCGGCGTCGAGTACGGCGGTCTCGGTGCCGGAGAGGACCACGGAGCGGGGTCCGTTGACGGCGGCGATGTCGACGCCGGGGGTGAGGATCGGACGGACCTCTTCCTCGGCGGCTTCGACGGCGACCATGGCGCCGCCTTCGGGCAGGGACTGCATGAGCCGGCCGCGGGCGGCGACGAGTGCGGCGGCGTCGGCGAGCGGGAGCATGCCGGAGACGTGTGCGGCGACGAGTTCGCCGACCGAGTGGCCGAGGAGGAAGTCGGGGCGCAGGCCGTGGCTCTCGGCGAGGCGGTAGAGGGCCGTTTCGAGGGCGAAGAGGGCGGCCTGGGTGTATTCGGTGCGGTCGAGGAGCGGGGAGCCGTCGAAGACGACGTCGCGTACGGGGGTGTCGAAGTAGCGGTCGAGGTGGGCGCAGGCCTGGTCGAAGGCCTCGGCGAAGACGGGGTAGGCGGCGTGCAGTTCGCGTCCCATGCCGGGCCGTTGGGCGCCCTGGCCGGTGAAGAGGAACGCGGTGCGGGGGTCGGGGCGGGCGGTGCCGTGGACGAGGTTGTCGGCGGGGGTGCCGTCGGCGAGGGCGCGCAGGCCGGCGTGGAGTTCGCCGGTGGTGGTGCCGAGGACGACGGCGCGGTGGGTGAGGGCGGCGCGGGCGGTGGCGAGGGTGTGGCCGGTGTCGGCGAGGGGGGCGCCAGGGGTGGTGTGGTCCAGGAGTTTGCGGGCCTGGGCGCGGAGTGCTTCGGGGCCGCGGGCGGAGAGGGGCCAGGCCGCGACCGGAGGGTGCGGGGCGGGGGTGGTCGGCGGTTCCTCGTCGGGGGTGGGGGGTTCGGGCCGTTCGAGGATGAGGTGGGCGTTGGTGCCGCTGATGCCGAAGGAGGAGACGGCGGCGCGGCGGGGTGCGCCGGTCCGGGGCCAGTCGGTGTTCTCGGTGAGGAGGGAGACCGCTCCGGCGGTCCAGTCGACGTGCGGGGTGGGTTCGTCGACGTGGAGGGTCTTGGGGAGGATGCCGTGGCGCATGGCCTCGACCATCTTGATGACGCCGGCGACACCGGCGGCGGCCTGGGTGTGGCCGAGGTTGGACTTGACGGAGCCGAGCAGGAGCGGCTGGTCGTCGGGGGTGCGGTCCTGGCCGTAGGTGGCGAGGAGGGCCTGGGCTTCGATGGGGTCGCCGAGGGTGGTGCCGGTGCCGTGGGCTTCGACGGCGTCGACGTCGCGGGCGGTGAGGCGGGCCTGTTCCAGGGCCTGGCGGATGACGCGCTGCTGGGAGGGGCCGTTGGGGACGGTGAGGCCGCTGCTGGCGCCGTCCTGGTTGACGGCGGAGCCGCGGATGACGGCGAGGACGGGGTGTCCGTTGCGGTGTGCGTCGGAGAGGCGTTCGAGCAGGAGGAGGCCGGCGCCTTCGCCCCAGCCGGTGCCGTCGGCGGCGGCGGCGAAGGGCTTGCAGCGGCCGTCGGGGGCGAGGCCGCGCTGCTGGCTGAAGTCGACGAACAGGCCGGGGTCGGCCATGACGGTGACGCCGCCGGCGAGGGCCATGGTGCATTCGCCCTGGCGGAGGGCCTGGGCGGCGAGGTGGAGGGCGACGAGGGAGGAGGAGCAGGCCGTGTCGATGGTGACGGCGGGGCCTTCGAGGCCGAGGACGTAGGAGACGCGGCCGGAGGCGACGCTGCCGGCGTTGCCGCTGCCGAGGTACACCTCGACGCCTTCGGGCAGGTCGCCGGGGTTGGCGGCGTAGTCGTGGTGCATGACGCCGGCGAAGACGCCGGTGCGGCTGCCGCGCAGCGAGGTGGGGTCGAGGCCGGCGCGTTCGAAGGCCTCCCAGGCGGTTTCCAGGAGAAGGCGCTGCTGGGGGTCCATGGCGAGGGCTTCGCGGGGGGAGATCCCGAAGAAGGCGGCGTCGAAGTCGGCGGCGCCGGCGAGGAAGCCGCCGTCGCGGACGTAGCTGGTGCCCTGGTGGTCGGGGTCGGGGTGGTAGACGGCGTCGAGGTCCCAGCCGCGGTCGGCCGGGAAGCCGGCCACGGCGTCGCGGCCTTCGGCGACGAGCTGCCACAGGTCTTCGGGGGTGCTGACGCCGCCGGGGTAGCGGCAGCTCATCGACACGATCGCGACCGGTTCGGGTTCTTCGGCGGACCGCAGCCGCTCCCGGGTCTGGTGGAGTTCGGCCGTCATCCACCGGAGGTGGTCGAGCATCTTTTCTTCGTTTGTCATGACGTTCCGGAACTCCCGTTGATCAGGTCGAAGAGGCTGCCCCCGGCGGCGGACCGGGCGGGGGTGGCCGTCAGCGTCGCGACTGGCCCACGTACTGCTCGGCGAAGTCGGTCGCCGCGGCAGTGGAGCCGGTCAGGTGGTCGAAGCGCGCCCGGCGCAGGCCTCGGTCGAAGGGGGTGTCGCCGGGGCCGGTGTGCAGCAGGTCGGTCATCCAGCGGGAGAACTCCTGGCCGAGCCAGGCGCGGCGCAGGGCGGTGGCCGAGTACGCGTCGAGGGCGTCGCGGCGGCCGGTGCCGTACCAGACGGCGAGGGCTCCGGCGAGGAGTTCGGCGTCGGCGACGGCCAGGTTGAGTCCCTTGGCGGCGCTGGGCGGGACGATGTGTGCCGCGTCGCCGAGGAGGAAGAGGCGTCCGTGCTGCATGGGTTCGCAGAGGAAGCTGCGCAGGGGGACGAGGGTGCGTTCGAGTACCGGGCCGGTGGGGAGGGCTCCGTTGCCGCCGGCGAGGCGCAGGTCGAGTTCGGCCCAGATCTCCTCGTCGGTGCGGGTGTCGGCGGTTTCGCCGGGCGGGACCTGGAGGTAGAGGCGGCTGACGGTGCTGGAGCGCATGCTCTGGAGGGCGAAGCCGCGCTCGCCGGTGGCGTAGACGAGTTCGGGGGTCATGGGCGGGGCGGCGGCGAGGATGCCCAGCCAGGCGTAGGGGTGGGTGTGGGTGCTGGTGGTGAGGGCGGCGGCGGGGACGGCGGTGCGGCTGACGCCGTGGAAGCCGTCGCAGCCGGCGACGAAGTCGCAGGTGATCTCGGTGGGGCGGCCGTCGAGGGTGCAGGTGACGGTGGCGCCGTCGCCGGCGAGCCGGTCCACGCGGACGTCGTCGGCGTCGAAGTGGAGTGCTCCGCCGCTCGCGGTGCGGGCGGCGATGAGGTCCTTGACGACTTCCTGCTGTCCGTACATCCACACGGACTGGCCGGTGAGCTTGGTGAAGGGCAGGCGGTAGACGTCGCCTTCGAGGCGGAGTTCGAAGCCTTCGTGGACGAGTCCTTCCCGGTCGAGGCGTTCGGCGGCGCCGGCCCGGCGGAGGGCTTCGACGGTGCCCTGTTCCAGGAGGCCGGCGCGGACGCGGCGTTCGACGTGGTCGCGGCTGCGGCGTTCGAGGACGACGCAGTCGATGCCGCTCAGTTCGAGGAGCCGGGCCAGCAGCAGGCCGGCGGGGCCGGCGCCGATGACGCAGACGGGGGTGTGGATCCGCTGGGGGGCCGGGGTCACGGGCTCACCGTTCCGGCCGGGTCGACGTGGACGGTGGCGGTGAGGGGGAGGTCGGCGGAGGAGCGGCCGACGGAGACGGTGCGCGGGCCGGCGGCAACGGTCCAGGTGCCGGTGTCGGTGTTCCAGTACTCGAAGCGGCGGGCGTCGAGGACGATGTCCACGGTGGTGGTCGCGCCGGGCTCCAGGTGGGCGGTGGCGTAGCCGGCGAGGGCCTTGGGGGCCTGGGGGGCGGTGACGTCGGGGCTGCTGCCGAGGTAGACCTGGACGGTTTCGCGGCCGGCCCGGTCGCCGGTGTTGCGCAGGGTGCAGGTGACCTTGAGTTCGCGGCCCTGGGCGGTGAGGCGGAGGTCCTCGTAGCCGAAGGTGGTGTAGCTGAGGCCGTGGCCGAAGGGGAACAGGGGGGCGACGGCGTGCTCGTCGTGCCAGCGGTAGCCGACGAAGATGCCCTCCTGGTATTCGACGCGGCCGTCGACGCCGGGGTAGCGCAGGGGGTCTCCGGCGACGGAGGTGTGGTCGGCGTCCACAGGGAAGCTCTGGGTGAGCTTGCCGCTGGGGTTGGCGTCGCCGAACAGGAGGGCGTCGGTGGCCTCGGCACCCGCCTCGCCGGGGTACCAGACGTCGAGGACGGCGGCGACGTCGTCCAGCCAGGGCATCGTCGGGGAGGAGCCGGTGTTGAGGACGACGACGGTGTTGGGGTTGGCCTTGGCGACGGCGGAGATCAGGGTGTCCTGGAGGCCGGGCAGGGGGAGGGCGGGGCGGTCGATGAGTTCGGCGAGCTCGTCGTAGGCGAAGACGATGGCGGCGCGGGCGCCGCGGGCGGCTTCGGCGGCTTCGTCGATGTCGGCCTGGGCCTGCTGGGGGGTGACCCAGCCGAGGGTGAGGTGGACGGGGTTGCCGGGCATCGGGAGGGCGGAGAGGACGAGCTTGTAGGTGCCGGGGAGGAGGTCGACGGTGAGGCCTGCGGTGTCGCCGAAGGAGCTGCCGGCGAAGACGCGGGGGTGGCCTTCGAGGTCGATGGCCGCGTAGCCGCCGAGTGCGGTGACGGCGATGCGGTAGCGGCCCTCCGTCTCGATGGTCAGTTCGCCCTCGTAGAAGTAGTCGGGCTCGGTGGAGGGGCCGGCGGGGACCTCGCCCTCGCGGAAGGCGGGGACGAGCGCGGATTCCGGGATGGGGCGGCCGGCCGGGTCCTCGCCGATGCGGAACTCGACGGCGTCGTCGCCGAGGCGGGTGCGCAGGACGTCGAGGGGGGTGGCGGCGTGCTCGGGGACGACGAGGGCGCTGCCGACGCCGGCGGTCTTGGGGACGGTGGCGGGGCGGCCGATGACGGCGAGGCCGTGTGCGGCGGGGCCGGGCTCGGTGAGCTTGTCGGCGGACAGCGGCAGGACGCCCCGGGGGTTGTGCAGGAGGACGGAGCCGTTGGTGGCGACTTCGAGGGCGAGGGCCCGGCCGCGCTCGGCGTCGCGGGTGGCGGCGGGGCGGGGGGTGTCGTTGCCGATGAGGCCGAAGCGGGCCATCTGGCCGACGATGCGGGCGACGGCGCGGTCCAGGACGGCTTCGTCGATCCGGCCTTCGGCGATGGCCTCGCGCAGGGGCTCGCCGAGGTGGGCGCCGTCGGGCATCTCCTGGTCGAGGCCGGCTTCGATGGCGGCGGTGTCGTGGACGGCGTCCCAGTCGGACATGACCCAGCCCTCGAAGCCCCACTCGTCGCGCAGGACGGTGGTGAGGAGGGTCTCGTTCTGGCAGCTGGGGTGGCCGTTGACGCCGTTGGTGGCGCCCATGAACGCGCCGGCGCCGGCCCGGACGGCGGCCTCGAAGGCGGGGAACTCGATTTCGCGGAGGGTGCGTTCGTCGACGACGGTGTCGACGGCCATCCGGTTCTCTTCCTGGTTGTTCGCCGCGAAGTGCTTGGGCATGGCGATGACGCCCTGGGACTGGATCCCGTTGACGACGGCGGTGCCGATGGCGGTGACCAGGAGCGGGTCCTCGCCGTACAGCTCGAAGTTGCGGCCGCCGAAGGGCTGGCGCAGCACGTTGAGCATCGGGCCGATGAGGACGTCCTGGCGCTTGGCGCGGGCTTCGTGGCCGAGGTACTCGCCGTAGCGGGCGGCGAGTTCCTCGTCGAAGGTGCAGGACAGTGCGATGGGGGCGGGCAGCGCGGTGGTGGTCTTGCGCTTCATGCGGACGCCGGCGGGGCCGTCGGTCATGCGCAGTTCCGGGATGCCGAGGCGGGGGACGCCGGGGATGTAGCCGGACTGGCCGAGTGCCTCGGGGTCGTCGGAGCCGTGGACGAAGGAGAGCTTCTCGTCGAGGGTCATGGCCTGGACGAGGGCGGTCACGTCGACGGGGGTCTGCGGGGTCATCGCTGGTCACTTCCGGTTCGTTCGGGGGCGGGCTGGGTGGTGTCCGGGCGGGCCGGGAGCAGCGCGCGGGCGGGGGCGTCGGCCTTGAGGAGCATTTCGTCGTACTCGTCGTGGGGGTCGGAGCCGAGCACGACGGCGCCGCCGGCACCGATCCGCCAGTGCCCGTCGGCGAGGACCATGGTCCGGATGACGATGTTGAGGTCGGTGGTCCCGTTGCAGGAGAGGTAGCCGATGGCGCCGGAGTAGATGCCCCGGGCGCGGCCCTCCAGGGACTCGATGATCTCCAGGGTGCGCTGTTTGGGGGCGCCGGTCATGGAGCCGCCGGGGAAGCAGGCGCGGATGCAGTCGATGGCGTCGTTGTCGTCCTTGAGGGTGCCGCGGATGGTGGAGACGAGCTGGTGGACGGTGGTGTAGCTTTCGGCGGCCATCAGGACGGGGACGTGGACGGAGCCGACTTCGCAGACGCGTCCGAGGTCGTTGCGCATCAGGTCGACGATCATCAGGTTCTCGGCGCGGGTCTTGGCGCTGGCGACGAGTTCGCGGCGGGTGCGCTCGTCCTCGGCGGGGGTGGCGCCGCGCGGGGCGGTTCCCTTGATCGGTTTGGCTTCGGCGACCCGGTCGGCGGTGATCTTGAGGAAGCGTTCCGGGGAGGAGCAGGCCACTTCGGTGCCGTCGAGCCGCAGGTAGGCGGCGTACGGTGCGGGGTTGGCGCGGCGCAGCCGGCGGTAGGCGGTGAAGCCGTCGTCGGTGGCGGGGATCTCTGCCACGTTGGTCAGGCAGATCTCGTAGCTCTCGCCGGCGGTCAGGTACTCCTGGCTGCGCAGGACGTCCTGGACGTAGGCGTCGCGGCCGCGGGCGAGCCGGGGTTCCACTGATGTCGCGGGGCCGCCGGCGGGGGCGGGGGCCGGTGCGGGGGCCGGGGCGGGTTCCTGCCGGGTGAGGGCGTCGGCGGTGCCGGCGAGCCAGCGGGCGGCGGCGTCGGCGGTGGCCGGGTCGGTGCTGAGGGCGAGGAGGTAGGTGCGGCCCTCCTGGTGGTCGACGGCGAGGAACCGGTCCGCGAAGATCCAGACGGCGTCCGGGGTCGGGGCGGAGTACCGGTTCGGGGATCCGCAGTCGCCCTTCAGTTCGTAGCCGAAGTAGCCGACGTAGCCTCCGGTGAAGTCGAAGGGCAGCGGCGGGGCGTCGATGACCCGGCGGGCGAGTTCCCGCTGGAGGTAGTCGAAGACGGACTCGCGGTGGCTGCCCGGGGTGGCGGAGCCGACCTCGACGACGCCGTCGTCGACGCGGTAGCGGACGGTTTCGGCGAGCGGGCCGCGGGCGTCGCCGAGGAAGGAGAACCGGGACAGGCCGGCTTCGACGCGGGCGCTGTCGAGCCAGAAGGCGTGCGGGGATCCGGCGAAGAGCGAGGCGAACGCGGTCTCGGTGTCGACCGCGGTGTCGAGTTCGGTGACGTGGAGCGCGTAGTGCGTACGGTCGCCTGCTGCGGCGGCGGGCCGGTCCTGCGGCTCCGGCGCGGCCTGGGCGCGGGCGGCTTCGGCGAGTGCGGTGGGTGCGGTGGCGGCGGGGCGGCCGCCGGTGCGCTCGGCGCGGTCGGCGCGGGTCAGGTCCCGGAAGTTGGCCAGCATCCGGCGGCCGTACTCGGTCTCGATGGACTCCGGGTGGAACTGCACGCCCCAGCGGGGCATCAGCCGGTGGCGCAGCGCCATGACGACGCCGTCCTCGGACCAGGCGGTGGCCTGGAGGTCGGAGGGCAGCGGCTGGGCCACGCACAGGGAGTGGTAGCGGACGGCGCCGAACTCCTCGGGGATGCCCGCGAAGAGCTCGTCCCCGTCGTGCCGGACCCGGGCGACCTCGCCGTGGACGGGTACGGGGGCGGGGACGACCTCGCCGCCCGCCCACACGGCGAGCCCCTGGTGGCCGAGGCAGACGCCGAGGACGGGGACGCTCGCCTTGACGAGGACGTCCCGGGAGACGCCGAAGTCGCGGGAGCGGGCCGGGTGGCCGGGCCCGGGCGAGATGACGATGTTGTCGAAGGCGTCGAGGTCCAGGTCGGCGACGGCGGCCGCGTCGTTGGCGATGACGACGGGTTCCTCGCCGTTCACTTCGGCCAGCAGCTGGAACAGGTTGTAGGTGTAGGAGTCGTGGTTGTCGATGAGGAGGGTCCGCATGGGGCTCACCTGCTTCGCGAGGGGGTCAGCGGCCGGGACACCAGCCGGTCCAGGTGGCCCAGGGACTCGGCCGGCCGGTGTGCGGCGGCGAGGTGGGCCAGGTGGCCGTCGGGCCGGACCAGGGCGATCTGCGGCTGCTTGCCGAACAGCGGGCCGAGGGCGGTGCGTCCGGACGGCGACAGCCGTGCGAGGTCGTGGACGGGGAGGCGGTCCCCGAGGACGCGGCGGGCGCCGTCCGCGACGGTCTGCCAGCCGGGGGCGGGGCGGCGGCCGGGCCAGAGCAGTGCGATGTGGCCGCGCTGGTCGAGGACGGGGGCCCCGGCGTGCTGCCGGGTCCGGTGGAAGAACGGCAGCCGGTCTCCGGGGCGGGCCCTGCGGTGCAGGGCCGAGCGCCACAGCGGTTCGTCGGTGGCGGCGTAGCTGAGGCCGACCTGGCTCATCAGGGGGGCCGCGACGTGCCGCAGGAGGCCGGTGCGGTGGGCCGCGGCCACCTTCAGGTCCCGCAGGCGGCGGTCCCGTGCGGTGGGGGCGCCGGACAGTTCCATCTCGGTGCGGATGACCGTGCGGACCTGCTCGACGGCCTTGCGGCGTTCGGTGTCGTACGTGTCGACGATCCGCTCGTCCCAGAAGCCGTGGACGACGCCGGCGAGCTTCCAGCCGAGGTTGACCGCGTCCTGGAGGCCGAGGTTGAGGCCCTGTCCGCCTAGGGGGACCACCGAGTGGGCGGCGTCGCCGACCAGGACGACCCGGCCTTCGCGGAACCGTTCGGCGACGCCGGGGCGCGGGTGGTAGGTGCGGGTCCACAGCGGTTCGCCGAGCCGGTAGGGGAGGCTGGTGCGCTCGTCGACCATCCGCTGCCAGTCCGGCAGCGGGCGGTCCGACCAGTCGGTCTCTCCCGGGGCCACGATGGTGGCGAGCCGGCAGACGCCGTCGGGCAGGTGGACCAGCGGCAGCAGCCCGCTGTCGGCGTAGTGGTACTCGACGGTGGAGACGCGCGGCCCGGTGACGGGGAAGTCGCCGAGGGCGATGCCGAGCGGGAACGGTACGCCGGGGTAGGGGATGCCGAGGAGGCGGCGGGTGACGCTGCCGGCGCCGTCGGCGCCGATCAGCCAGTCGGCCCCGGCCTGTTCGGTGCGGCCGTCGGCGTGCCGCAGGGTGGCGGTGGGGTGCGGGCCGGAGGTGTCGATCGCGGTGAGTTCGGTCCCGTACTCGATGGTGCCGCCGAGTTCGGCGAGGCGGCGGTGGAGCAGGACTTCCAGTTCGCTCTGGACGATGCCCAGGCCGTAGGGGCGGGCGGCGCCCAGCTTCGTCATCGGTACGGTGCCGAGCCGGCGTCCGCGGGAGAAGAAGCTGACGTCGTCGGCCCGGAACCCGCGGGAGACGAGTTCGTCGGTGATGCCGACCTTCTCCAGGAGTTCCAGGACGCGGGGCCAGATCATGACGGCGCGGGAGTGCGGGTCGTACTCCTCCTGCGGGAGCTTGGCGTCGACGATGCGCACCGGCACGGACTGCTGGAGGAGGTCGCAGGCGAGCAGGGTGCCGACGGCGCCCGCTCCGACGATGAGGACGTTCTGCGCGGTCATATCGCGGCCGCCTTCGTGTGTGCGGCGGTGCCGGTGCCCGCCAGGTGTGCTTCGATCGCCCCGGCCGCGGCGGCGGCGCCGCCCGCGTCGTGGCTCAGCTGCCGGAAGCGGGCCGCCGCGGCGGCGGTGCCGGTGTCGGCGCTGACGGTCTCGACGGCGGCCCGCAGGCGTTCGGCGGTGACGTCGGCCGGGTCGAGGCGCAGGCCCAGGCCCAGTTCGGCGACGCGGTCGGCGATGATCTCCTGTTCGACCATCTGCGGGACGACGACCATCGGCGTGCCGAAGGAGAGGGCTTCCATCGTGCTGCCCATGCCGCCGTGCGTGACGAACGCCGCGGCCTGGCCGAGGACGGACAGCTGGGGGACGCTGCGGTGGACCTCGCAGTGCGGCGGCAGGGTGCCGAGGTCGGCCGGGTCGGCCTGCTGTCCGATGGAGAGCACCAGGTGGTGGCCGCTGTCGGCGAAGGCCTCCACGCAGGTGCGGTAGAAGGACGTGGCCCGGTTGAAGACCGTGCCGAGCGATGCGAACACCGTCGGGCGGTCCGGGTCCTGGGGGCGCCAGGTGCCTTCGGCCTCGCGGCCGCCCAGGCTGGGTCCGACGAAGCGGTAGTGCTCGCCGAAGGTGTGCGCCCCGGGCTGGAACTCCCTGGGCAGGAAGGCCAGGTTGAGTTCCTCCTCGAAGTCCATGAACTCCTCGGCGCGGACCCCGTCCAGGCCTGCCGCGTGCAGGAACTCGGCGAGGCGTGCGTCGAACTCCGCGCCGTTGGCCTCGTGGGAGGCGGAGCGGCCGGTGCGGGCCAGCATGGCGTCCATCAGCGCCCAGGAGCGGCTGGAGGCGAGGGAGGGGAAGAACTGCACGGCGCGCGCCCCCCACCTGCGGGCGAGGGCGCGCCCGGCGAACGGCACCGTGTTGTCGTACACGACGAGGTCGGGGCGGTCGGCGGCGACGAAGGACTCCGCGAGGGCGATCCGGTCGGCGCTGCCGTGCAGGAAGAACAGGGGCAGGGCGCTCAGGTCGTTCTCGGCGAACGCGCGCGGGGACTGTCCGGGCGAGGTGGCGACGTCGTAGCGGCACACCTGCGCGCCGAGCCGGGTGAGCTGCTCCTCGAAGGCCCCGGTGGTGAAGTAGGTGACCCGGTGACCGCGCGAGACCAGCTCGGCGACGATGCCCAGGGTGGGCGACACGTGCCCGTGGGCGGCCACGCTGAAGAATGCGATGTGAGCCATCAGATGCCGATCTCTCCGTTCAGGATGTCGAACAGTTCCTCGTCGGTGACGTCGTCCACGTCGGTCGCGGCCGGCGGCCGCGCCGGCCCCGTGACCTCGGCGAGCAGGGCGCGCAGCCGGTCCTCCAGGTAGCGGGTGGTGGCCGGGTCGGGTGCGGTGGTGCGCAGGCCGGCCGTGAGGTCGTCGAGCCGGCGGACCACGGCCGGGTCGGGCTGGTCCGGGGCGGGGGCGGGGGCCAGTTCCCGGTCCAGGAACTCGGCCAGTGCCAGCGGGCTGGGGTGGTCGAAGACGAGCGTCGGGGAGAGCCGCAGTCCGGTCTCCGCGCCGAGCCGGTTGCGCAGTTCGATGGCGGCCAGGGAATCCAGTCCCAGTTCCCGGAAGGAGCGTTCCGCCGGTACGTGGGCGGCGGTGCCGTGGCCGAGGACCGAACCGGTCTGTGTGCGCACCAGGTCGGTGAGGAGCCTGCGGCGGGTGTCCGCGTCGGCTCCGGCGAGCCTGCGGGTGAACGCGCCGCGCTCGGGGGCGGCCGGCCTGACCGCCGTCCTGGCCGGCCCGGGCCGGGCCGGGGCGGCTGCCGGGCGGGCGGCGACCAGGTTGGGTACGCCGGGCAGGGCCAGCGCCGCGTCGAGCAGGGCCAGCGCCTCCTCGTTGGCCAGGGGTACGGTGCCGTTGCGTGCCATCCGGGCGACGGCCTCGGGGCCGAGCCGGCCGGCCATGCCGCGTTCCTCGGCCCAGGGGCCCCACTGGAGGGACTGGGCGGGCAGGCCGAGGGAGCGGCGGTGGTGGGCGAAGGCGTCCAGGAAGCCGTTGGCGGCGGCGTAGTTGGCCTGGCCGGGGCTGCCCATGACGGAGGCCGCGGACGAGAACAGGACGAACGCGTCGAGGCCGGAGTCCTTGGTCAGTTCGTGCAGCGCGACGGCACCGGCCGCCTTGACCCGGATGACCCGTTCGAACTGGTCCTCCGTCAGGGTGGCGAGCAGCCCGTCGTCGACGACGCCCGCCGCGTGGACGACCGCCTTCAGCGGGCGGTCGGGGGAGATGCCGGACAGGACGGCCGCCAGGGCCTCCCGGTCGGCCACGTCGCACCCGGCGAGGGTCACGCGGGCCCCGAGGCCGCGCAGGGCGGAGGCGAGTTCCCCGCCCCGCGGGTCTGCGGCGCCGCCGCGGCTGAGCAGCAGCAGGTCGGTGGTGCCGTGGTGGCGTACGAGGTGCTCGGCGACGACCGCGCCGAGGCCGCCGGTGCCGCCGGTGATCAGGACGGTCCCGGCGAACCCGGGCGCCGGCCGGGCGGGTGCCGGTGCGCCGGGCGCGGTCTCGGGCCGGCGGACCTGGCGGGGGGCGAGCAGGTGCCCGTCACGGACGGCGGCCTCCCGCTCGTCGGCGCCGAGGACGCCCGGCAGCGCGTCCCAGGACTGCGGCTGCCCGTCGACCTCGACGACCAGGAACTTCCCGAGGTGTTCGGCCTGCGCGGTGCGCAGCAGCGCACGGACCGCTCCCCGCGTGGTGCCGGCCGGGTCGCCCGCAGGGGCCAGCAGGACGAGCCGGGCCGTCTCCGCGAGCGGGGAGGCGGTCCACCGCCGCAGCAGGCCGGCGGTCCGCCAGGACGCCTCGCGGGCGTGGCGGGCCGGGTCGTCCGGGTCGGCCGGCTCGGACGGCTCCAGCAGGTGCAGGACCGTCGCGGGGGCTTCGGCCGCCCGCTCCAGTGCCTCCAGGTCCGGGTAGGCGGTGACGGGTACGCCGCCCAGGGCGGCCGGCACGGCGAGGCCGGCGGCCCGGCCGTCCCCGAGGAGCGCGCAGGGGCCGGTGGGGGCCGGGCCGGCGTCCAGCGGCTGCCAGTGGGTCTCCAGCAGGGCGGCGGTGTCGCCCGCGAGGTCCTCGGGGCGCATCCGGCGCAGGGTCAGCGAGGCGACGGAGGCGACCGGTTCGCCGAGCCCGTCGGTGATCTCCAGCGACAGGGTGTCGGCGTCGGTCCGGGTCAGGTGCACCCGTACGGTGGCGGCGCCGGCCCGGTGGAGGGTCAGCCCCTGCCAGGTGAACGGCAGCCGTCCGGCGTCGTCGGACCCGCCGGGCGACTCGATGAAGCCGGTGTGCAGGGCGGCGTCGAAGAGCGCGGGGTGGAAGGCGAACCGTGCGGCGTCGTCGGCGTCCACCGGGGGCAGGGCGACCTCGGCGAAGACCTCGTCGCCCCGGCGCCAGGCGGCCTTCAGGCCCTGGAACGCCGGCCCGTAGTCGAAGCCCATGGCGGCGGCGCGGACGTACGTGTCGCCCGCCTCGACCGGTTCGGCGTGGGCCGGAGGCCACACGAGGGGCCCGGCGGACGGGCCGGAGGACGGCGTGGTGGTGCTGAGGAGCCCGCTCGCGTGCCGGGTCCAGCCCGTGTCGGGGGCGTCGGCCGGCCGTGCGTGGACGGTCACGGTCCAGGAACCGGGCTCCCCGTCGGGACCGGCGGGGGCCAGGAGCGTCTGGACCTCGACGACGGAGGTGTCGGGCAGGCGCAGCGGGGCGAGGACGGTGAGTTCGTCGAGGGTGTCGCAGCCGGCTTCCCGGCCGGCGCGCAGGGCCATCTCCACGAAGGCGGTCCCGGGCACGATGACCGTGCCGTTGACGACGTGGTCGGCCAGCCAGGGGTGCGTGCGGGCCGACAGGCGGCCGGAGAGGACCACCTCGTCGGATTCGGCGCGGGCGAGGACGCTCGTGAGGAGCGGGTGCGCGTCGGCGCCGTGCGCCCCGGCGGGGCGCGGGCGCGGCCAGTGGCGGGTCCGCCGGAAGGGGTGGCCGGGTACGCCGGGCGCCCGCGTGCCGGGGCCGAAGTACGCCGGCCAGTCCGGGTCGGTGCCCCGGGCGAACAGGGCGCCGAGGGCTGCGGCGAGGGTGTGCCGGGCGTCCTTGCCGCGCCGCATCAGGGAGACGAAGCCGGACGCGTCGGCGGCGGCCTCGGTGACGCACTGCTGGGCCATGGCGGTCAGGACGGCGTCGGGGCCGAGTTCGAGGTACGTGCGCACCCCGGCGGCTTCCAGGTGGCGGACGGCGTCGTGGAAGCGGACGGCCTCGCGGACGTGGCGCACCCAGTAGGCGGGTGAGGTCAGTTCGCCGGCGGTGGCGAGGGTGCCGGTGAGGGTGGAGACCACCGGGATCGCGGGCTCGGCGTAGGCCAGGGACTCGGCGACCTCGCGGAACGCCTCCAGCATCGGTTCCATGAGGGGCGAGTGGAAGGCGTGCGAGACCGTCAGGCGCTTCGTCTTGCGACCCTGCTCCGCCAGCTGCGCGGCCACCGCGAGGACGGCGTCCTCCGCGCCCGAAATCACCACGGACTGCGGGCCGTTGACCGCCGCGATGTCGACATCGGCCGTCAGCAGCGGGCGGACCTCGTCCTCGGCGGCCTGGACGGAGACCATCGCCCCGCCCTCCGGCAGGGCGCCCATCAGCGCACCACGGGCCCGGACCAGGGCCGAAGCGTCGGCCAGGGAGAGGACCCCGGCCACGTGCGCGGCGGCGATCTCGCCGATGGAGTGGCCCGCGACGAAGTCCGGACGGATGCCGTAGGACTCCATCAGCCGGTACAGGGCCACCTCGACGGCGAACAGCGCCGGCTGGGTGAACTCGGTGCGGTGCACCTCCTCCCCCGCCCCGAAGACGATCTCCTTCAGCGGGAAGTCGAAGTGCCCGCACACCTCGTCGAACGCGGCCGCGAACACCGGCTGGGCGTCGTACAGCTCACGGCCCATCCCCGGACGCTGCGCGCCCTGACCGGTGAAGAGGAACGCGGACCGGCCCGGGGTGGCCGCGTCCGTGACCGCGTCGGTCAGGGCGGCCAGGGCGGCCAGGGCCTCGTCCCGGTCCTGCGCGACCACGGCGGCACGGTGTTCGAAGGCCTTCCGGCTCACCGCCAGCGACCGGCCCACGGCGGCGAGGTCCGCCTCGGCGTCGGCCGACACCCGCTCCAGCAGCTGCCGGGCCTGGGCGCGGACGGCGTCCGCGTCGCGGCCGGACAGCACCCACACCGGCGTGGGGGCGGGGGCCGTGCGCGCCGGTTCCGCCGCGGTGACGGGCGGGGCCTCCTCCAGGATGACGTGGGCGTTGGTGCCGCTGATGCCGAACGAGGACACGGCGGCGCGGCGCGGTTCCTCCGCCGGGGTCCAGGCCAGCGGTTCGGTCAGCAGCCGGACCTCGCCCGCCGTCCAGTCGACGTGCGGGGTCGGGGCGTCCACGTGCAGCGTCTTCGGTACGACGCCGTGCCGCATCGCGAGCACCATCTTGATCACGCCGGCCACGCCGGCCGCGGCCTGGGTGTGGCCCAGGTTGGACTTCAGGGAGCCCAGCCACAGCGGGCGGTCCGCCGGGCGGTCCTGCCCGTAGGTGGCGAGCAGCGCCTGCGCCTCGATCGGGTCCCCGAGCGGGGTGCCCGTGCCGTGCGCCTCCACCACGTCGACCTGGCCGGCCGTCAGACCGGCGTTGGCGAGGGCCTGGCGGATGACGCGCTGCTGGGACGGGCCGTTGGGCGCGGACAGGCCGTTGGAGGCGCCGTCCTGGTTGACGGCGGAGCCCTTGAGGACGGCGAGGACCTCGTGGCCGTTGCGGCGGGCGTCGGACAGCCGCTCCACGAGGAGCATGCCGACGCCCTCGGACCAGCCGGTGCCGTCGGCGGCCGCCGCGAAGGCCCGGCAGCGGCCGTCGGGCGACAGGCCGCGCTGGCGGCTGAAGTCGACGAACGCGTCGGGGGTCGACATGACGGTCACACCGCCGACCAGCGCCAGCTCGCACTCCCCGCGCCGCAGCGCCTCCGCCGCGAGGTGCAGGGCGACGAGGGAGGACGAGCACGCCGTGTCCACCGTCAGCGCGGGCCCCTCGAAGCCGAAGCTGTACGCGATCCGGCCCGAGACGACGCTGGAGGCGGCACCCGTGCCGAGGTAGCCCTCCAGGTCCTCGGCGGACCGCGCCACGAGGGCGGTGTAGTCCTGGCCGTTGGAGCCGATGTAGACGCCGGTGCGGCTGCCGCGCAGCGAGTCCGGGTCGACGCCCGCCTGTTCGAACAGCTCCCAGGAGGTCTCCAGCAGCAGCCGCTGCTGGGGGTCCATGGCGAGGGCCTCGCGCGGGGAGATCCCGAAGAAGCCGGCGTCGAAGTCGCCCACGCCCTCCAGGAAGCCGCCGGCCGTCGCGTACGTGGTCCCGGGCGCGTCGGGGTCGGCGTCGAACAGGTTCGCCAGGTCCCAGCCGCGGTCCTGCGGGAACGGGCCCACCGCGTCGACACCGTCCGCGAGGAGGGCCCACAGCTCGTCGGCCGAGGACACCCCGCCGGGGAAGCGGCAGGCCGCCCCGACGACCACCACGGGGTCGGCGGCGTCCGCCACCGGGCCCGCCACGACGGCCTGCGGCACCGTGCCGGCCAGCTCGCCGCGCAGGAACTCCGCCAGCGCCACCGGGCTGGGGTAGTCGAACGCGAGGGAGGCGGGCAGGCGCAGTCCGGTGACCGCGCCGAGCCGGCCGGCCAGCTCCACCGAGGCCAGCGAGTCGAAGCCCAGCTGCCGGAAGGACCGCTCGGGGGCGATGGCGTCCGGCGTCGGGTGCATCAGCAGTTCGGCGGCGTGTCCGCGGATCAGCCCGACGAGGGCGGCGCGCTGCTCGTCCGGGCCGCGGCCGGCCAGCGTGGCGGCGAACCCGGTCACGGGCGCGGGCGCCGCCGCTCCGGTGACCGCCCGCAGTACGGGGCGCCGGGCAGCCGGGCCGTGGGCCTGCGCGTAGCGGTCCCAGTCGATGTCGGCGGCCAGGACCGCCGTCTCGCCGTGGCGGATCGCGCCGTCCAGCAGGCGCAGGGCCCGCCGCGGGCTCATCGGGCGGAAGCCGGTGCGGCGCATGCGCTCGCGGACGACGGCGTCGGCCGCCGCCATGCCGTCGCCCTCCCAGGCTCCCCACGCGACGGCGGTGGCCGGCAGGCCTTCGCGGCGGCGCTGCTGGGCGAGGGCGTCCAGGGCGGCGTTCGCCGCGGCGTAGTTCGCCTGTCCGGCCGCTCCGATGACGCCGGCGAGCGAGGAGAAGAGAACGAACGCGTCGAGGCCGAGGCCGCGCGTCAGCCGGTCCAGGGTGAGGGCGGCGTCCGTCTTGCCCGCCAGTACGCCGGTGAGCTGCGCGGGGGTGAGGGCGCTGAGCACGCCGTCGTCGAGGATTCCGGCGGTGTGCACGACGGCCGTCAGCGGGTGTTCGGCCGGAACGGCCGCGAGCAGCGCGGCGAGGGCGTCCTCGTCGGAGACGTCGCAGGCCGCGAGGGTGACCTCGGCGCCCAGGGCGGACAGGCCGTCGACGAGTTCCGCGGCCCCCGGGGCGTCCGCGCCGCGCCGGCTGACCAGCAGCAGGTGGTCGGCTCCGGCCTCGGCGAGCCAGCGGGCGACGTGGCCGCCGAGGGCTCCGGTGCCGCCGGTGACCAGGACGGTGCCGCGCGGGGACCAGTCGCGGGCGGGCGCCGACCAGCCGGTCCGCACCAGCCGGCGGGCGTGGGCGCCGGAGGGGCGCAGGGCGGTCTCGTCCTCGTCGGCGGCTCCGGAGAGGAGGGTGCAGAGCCGTCGCAGGGCGTCGGCGTCGAGCTGTTCGGGCAGGTCGACCAGGCCGCCCCAGCCGGCGGGGGCCTCCAGTGCGGCCACCCGGCCCAGGCCCCAGAGCTGGGCCTGGCGGGGCCGTACGGGGCCGTCCTCCCGCTCGTCCACGCAGACCGCGCCGCGCGTGACGACCCACAGGGGGGCCGGCTGGCCGGTGTCGCCGAGGGCCTGGAGCAGGGCGAGGGTGGCGGCCGTGGCGTCGGCGCCGTCGGGGTCGAGCAGGGACAGTACGCCGGAGAGGCCGTCCGCCGGGATCTCCGCGGCCAGCCGCCGGGCGAGTGCGGTCCGGTCGTGCTCGGCGGCGGTGAGGGGCAGCGGCACGACGTCGGCGCCCCGGTCGGCCAGTGCGGCGATGACGGCGTCGGCGTACGCGGCCGGGTGGCCGGCGTCGGTGACGACCAGCCAGGAGCCGAGGGGGGCGGCGGCCGCGGAGGGGCCGGAGGGGTCTTCGAGCCGCTCCCACACCACCCGGTAGAGGAGGTCGTCCGCGTCGGCCCCGTGACCGGCCGCGGCCGCCATGGGTGCGGCGGGCCAGTAGCGCTGCCGCTGGAAGGCGTACGTGGGCAGGTCGACGCGGCGGCCGGACAGGACGCGCGTCCACTCGGGCTCGACGCCCCGGACGAACGCTCCGGCGAGGGCGGACGTCAGCGTCAACGTCTCGGGGCGGTCGCGGCGCATGAGGGGCAGGAGGGCGGCGGGCTCGTCGAGGCAGGCCTGGCCCATGGCGGCCAGGACGGCGTCCGGGCCGAGTTCGAGGTAGGTGTCGACCCCGGCGGCTTCCAGCTGCCGCATGGCGTCGTGGAAACGGACCGCCTCGCGGACGTGACGCACCCAGTAGTCCGGAGAGGTCATGTCACCGGTCGTCAGGGCGGAGACCACCGGGATCACGGGCTCGGAATAGGCCAGGGACTCGGCGACCTCGCGGAACGCCTCCAGCATCGGCTCCATCAGCGGCGAGTGGAAGGCGTGCGAGACCGTCAGCCGCTTGGTCTTGCGGCCCAGGTCGGCCAGCTGCGCGGCCACCGCCAGAACGGCGTCCTCCGCACCCGAAATCACCACGGACTGCGGGCCGTTGACCGCGGCAATGTCGACATCGGCCGACAGCAGCGGACGGACCTCTTCCTCGCCGGCCTGGACGGACACCATCGCCCCGCCCTCCGGCAGGGCGCCCATCAGAGCGCCACGGGCCCGGACCAGGGCCGAAGCGTCGGCCAGGGAAAGCACCCCTGCCACGTGCGCGGCGGCGATCTCACCGATGGAGTGGCCCGCGACGAAGTCCGGGCGGACGCCGTAGGACTCCAGCAGCCGGTACAGGGCCACCTCGATGGCGAACAGCGCCGGCTGGGTGAACTCCGTACGGTGGACCTCCTCCCCGCCCCCGAAGACGATCTCCTTCAGCGGCAGGTCGAAGTGACCGCACACCTCGTCGAAGGCGGCGGCGAACACCGGCTGGGCGTCGTACAGCCCACGGCCCATCCCCGGACGCTGCGCACCCTGACCGGAGAACAGGAACGCGGACTTCCCACCGGACACCGCGCCCTCGGCCACGCCCGAGACCGACCGGCCCTCGGCCAGGGCCTCCAGCCCGGCCAGCAGACCATCACGGTCGCCGGCCACCACGGCCGCCCGACTGCCCAGCACGGCCCGCGAAGCCACCAGCGAGAAGGCCACGTCGGCCGGGTCCAGCTCCGCATCGCCCGACACCCGCTCCAGCAGCCGGCCCGCCTGGGCCCGAACCGCCTCCGCGTCACGGCCCGACAGCAGCCACACGGGCAGGGGGCCGGTGGGCGCCGGTGCCGGTTCCTCGGCGGTGGCGGGCTGGGGTGCTTCCTCCAGGATGACGTGGGCGTTGGTGCCGCTGATGCCGAAGGAGGACACGGCCGCGCGGCGCGGGCGGCCGGTCTCCGGCCAGGTGACGTCCTCGGCGAGCAGCTCGACGCGGCCCGCCGTCCAGTCCACGTGCGGGGTGGGGGCGTCGACGTGCAGGGTGCGGGGCAGGAGGCCGTGGCGCATCGCCATGACCATCTTGATGACGCCGGCCATGCCGGCCGCGGCCTGGGTGTGGCCCAGGTTCGACTTGACCGAGCCGAGCCACAGCGGCCGGTCCTCCGCCCGGTCCTGGCCGTAGGTGGCGAGGAGGGCCTGGGCCTCGATGGGGTCGCCGAGGGTGGTGCCGGTGCCGTGCGCCTCGACGGCGTCGACCTGGTCGGCCGTGAGGCCGGCGTTGGCGAGGGCCTGGCGGATGACGCGCTGCTGGGACGGGCCGTTGGGCGCGGACAGGCCGTTGGAGGCGCCGTCCTGGTTGACGGCGGAGCCCTTGAGGACGGCGAGGACCCGGTGGCCGTTGCGGCGGGCGTCCGACAGCCGCTCCACGAGCAGCATGCCGACGCCCTCGGACCAGGCCGTGCCGTCGGCGGCGGCCGCGAAGGGCTTGCAGCGGCCGTCGGCGGCCAGGCCGCGCTGGCGGCTGAAGTCGACGAAGGAGGCCGGGGTGGACATCAGGGCGACGCCGCCGGCCAGGGCCAGGGTGCATTCGCCGCGGCGCAGGGACTCCGCCGCGAGGTGCAGGGCGACGAGGGAGGACGAGCACGCCGTGTCCACGGTGAGGGCGGGGCCCTGGAAGCCGTAGAAGTAGGACAGCCGGCCGGACAGGACGCTGCCCGCGCCGCCGGTGCTCAGGTAGCCCTCCAGGCCGGTCTCCCCGGCGAGCCGCGGTGCGTAGTCGTGGTACATCTGGCCGGCGAAGACGCCGGTGCGGGTGCCGCGCAGGGAGTCCGGGTCGATGCCGGCCTGTTCGAACAGTTCCCAGGAGGTCTCCAGCAGCAGCCGCTGCTGGGGGTCCATGGCGAGGGCCTCGCGCGGAGAGATCCCGAAGAAGCCGGCGTCGAAGTCGGCCGCCCCGTCGAGGAAGCCGCCTTCGCGGGTGTACGTGGTGCCGGGTGCGTCGGGGTCGGCGTCGAAGAGGCCGTCCAGGTCCCAGCCGCGGTCCTGCGGGAAGGGGCCCACCGCGTCGGTGCCCGAGGCGACCAGGCGCCAGAGTTCCTCGGGCGAGCCCACGCCGCCGGGGAAGCGGCAGGCCGCGCCGACGACGACCACCGGATCGGCGGCGTCCGCCACCGGGTCCGGTGCGGCGGTCGTGGGCGCCGGGGCGAGCAGCTCGCCGTGCAGGAACCGGGCGAGCAGGACGGGGCTCGGGTGGTCGAAGGCCAGGGAGGCGGGCAGCCGCATTCCGGTGGCCGCGCCCAGCCGGGCCGACAGGCGTACCGAGGCCATGGAGTCGAAGCCGAGCGGCCGGGACTGCTCGCGGGGGTCCGAGGCGGTGTCGGTGTCGCCGCGGACTTCGGCGATCGCGGCGGTGACGAGGCGCAGCAGGCGCCGTTCGCGGCCCGCCTCGTCCAGCGTCAGGAGTTCCCCGGTCAGGCGCCGGGTCAGCTCGGGGTCCTCGGCGGTGGTGGCGGCGGGGCGGGGCGCGGCCGGTTCCCGGCCGAAGGGGTGGACGCGTACGGCCGGTTCGCCCTCGATCAGTGCGGCGTCGAGGCCTTCGCGGAGTTCGTGCCCGGTGACCTCGGGTGCGGCGGTGAGGGAGAGGGCGGTGCGGCCCTGGGCGCGCAGGCGCTGTGCGGCGGCGTCGAAGACCGCGCCGGGGGTGTCGGCGGCGAGCAGGACCACGGCGTGGGCGCCGGAGCCGGCGAGGGCCCGGTCGACGGCTTCGGCGTCGGCCGGGTCGCAGGTCGCGCGGGTGACGTGGGTGCAGTGGTGGGCGCCGGTCAGGTGCCGGGCCAGGGTGTCGGCGCGGTCTCCTTCGCCGGGTGCGGTGAGCAGCAGGACGGTGGCGGCGGCCAGGGTGCTGGTGTCGTCGGCGGGCAGCGAGGCGGGTACGGGCGCGGGTCCGGGCAGGGTGCGGCTGATCCGGTCGTGGTGGGTGGTGCCGGCGGCGAGGAGCCTGGTGGGTTCGGGGCCGGTGCCGACGAGCCGGCGGACGATCTTGCCGGAGGTGGTCCGGGGGATGTGTGCGGTGCGGTGGAGCGCGACGGGCACCTTGTAGTAGGCGAGCCGTTCCCGGCAGCGCGTCAGGATGTCCTCGGGCGACAGGGGCCGGTCTTCCGCGGGCACCACGTAGGCGACCGGGACCTCGCCGAGGCCGCTGTGCGGGCGGGCGACCACGGCGGCGTCGGCGATGCCTTCGCCGGCGCGGATCACGTCCTCGATCTCGGCGGGGTGGATGTTCTCGCCGCCCCGGATGATCAGTTCCTTCAGTCGTCCGGTGATGGTCAGGAAGCCGTCGGCGTCGAGGCGTCCGAGGTCTCCGGTGCGGTACCAGCCTTCGTGGAAGGCCGCTTCGGTCGCCTCGGGCGCGCGGTGGTAGCCGAGCATCAGGCTCGGGCTGTCGACGCGGATCTCCCCCTCGTCGCCGCGGGGGACGTCGAGTCCGGTGGCCGGGTCGACGACGCGCAGGCCGAGGCCCGGGACGGGGCGGCCGCAGGAGCCGGGGACGCGCGGTCCGGTGAGCGGGTTGCAGGTGATGACGCCGGTGGTCTCGGTGCTGCCGTAGCTGTCGATCAGGGGGACCCCGAAGGCGTCGGCGAAGCGTGCGCCGAGTTCCGGGCCGGTGACGGCGCCGGCCACCAGGAACGCCCGGAGTCCGGTCAGGGCCGGTTCGGCCTCGCCGGCGGTGTCCAGGAGGTGGTGGCAGAGGGTGGGGACGGCGGCCATCAGGGTGTAGGGGGCGGCGCGCAGTTCGGCGAGCACCTCGCCCGGCGTGGCGTCGGCCATGATCCGTGCCGAGGCTCCGGTGGCGGTGACGCCGAGGACGCACAGGTTGAACGCGAAGCTGTGGTGCAGCGGCAGCGGCCACAGCAGCCGGTCGTCCTCGGTCATGCCGAGGACGGAGGGGTATCCGGCGGCGACGGACCAGAGGCCGGCGCGCTGGGTGGACAGGACGCCCTTGGGGGTGCCGGTGGTGCCGGAGGTGTAGAGCATCCAGGCGACTTCGTCGAGGGCGAGGTCGTCGGGGGCGGGCGCGGGCGGTTCGGTGGCGGCCAGCCGCGCGTAGTCGTGGACGCCGGTGCCGGCGGTGCCGTCGGTGCCGGCGGTGTCGGCGTCGGGGGTCCCGCCCGGTGCGGTGACGACGAAGTGGACGCCGTGTCCCACCGCGTCGAGGCGGCGGTACTGGGCGAGGCGTTGCGCGTCGGTGATGACGAGGGCGGCCTGCGAGTCGTCGAGGACGTGCTTCAGTTCGGCGTCGCCCGCGTGGGGGCTGACCGGTACGGCGACGAGGGCGGCGCGGGTGGCGGCGAGGCAGCTCTCGACCGTCTCGACCCGGTTCCCCAGGTGGACGAGGACGCGCCGGCCGCGGCCGGCGGCGAGGGCGGCGAGGTGGCCGGCGAGCCTGCCGGTCGTGGTCTCCAGTTCGCCGTAGGTGACGCTGCGCGTCCCGTCGGAATGGGCGACCCGGTCGGCGCGGTCGCGTGCGTGCTCCCGGAGGAGTTCCGAGAGGGGCCTGAGAAGGCCGTCCCGCACAGCGTGCTCCCCCATTGCATGTCCCCCGCATCCGATCGCCCGCATTGATCCAGACCAATGCTCTTACCGTGCGGGAGAAAGGTTTATGAATTTCTTTGTATCCCCCGCTCGGCGGCCGATACTATGCGAGCCGACAAGTGAGATCAACTTCAATAGTGGTGTTACCCGGGGCTACCCCTATCGGCCCCCACAAACCCCTGCGGAAACCCCTTAAGCGGCCTACTGGTCAACCCCTATTCGGTAATCCGAGGAGCATTCATGTCCCTTCCCGTAATGGACGAAGAGTTTCTGAGCAACCCCTATCCGGCCTTCGCCGGCCTCAGGGCACAGGGGCCGGTGCACCGGATGCTGCTGCCCAGCGGCCTGCGGGTCTGGGCGGTCGTCAGCCACGAGGAGGCCCGGATCGCCATGACGCACCCGGCGCTGTCCAAGGACATCGACACCTCGGTCGAGCTGGGCTACTTCGACCGCGAGATGAGCGAGGGCGGCACGCCCCGGCTGGAGCACAGCTCGGTGGGCCGGCACATGCTCAACATGGACCCGCCGGGCCACACCCGGCTGCGCAAACTGGTCAACAAGGCCCTGACGGCGCGCAGCGTGGAGCGGCTGCGGCCGACGATCGAGCGGATCAGCGCGGAGCTGCTGGACTCCGTCGAGAAGGCGGCCGCCGATTCCGGCGACGGCGTGGTCGACCTGGTGGAGCACTACACCGCGGTCTACCCGGTCAAGGTGCTCGGCGAGCTGCTGGGGATCACGGCCGAGCACCTGCCGGTGCTGGTGGGGCTGACGGCCGCCATCATGTCGAACGACAACGAGAACGCCGGCGCGAACATGGCGAGGTTCGGGCAGCACATCGGGCAGCTGGTCCAGGAGAAGCGCGCCGAGCCGGGCGACGACCTCATCAGCGCGCTGGTGACCGCCCGCGACGACCAGGACCAGCTCTCCGACGTCGAGCTGGTCTCGACGGTGTTCCTGCTGGTGGTGGCCGGCTACGAGACCACCGTGAACATGATCGGGCACGGCGTACGGGCCCTGCTGGGCCACCCGGAGCAGCTCGCGGCGGTCCGCGCGGACCCGGGCCTCATCCCGGCCGCCAACGAGGAGTTCCTGCGTTACGAGGGCCCGGGCAACCGGGCGACGCTGCGCTACGCCACGGAGCCGCTGGAGCTGGGCGGGGTGACCGTGGGGGCCGGCGAGTACGTGTCGGTGCTGCTCGGGTCGGCCAACCGGGACGAGGCGAAGTTCGCCTGCCCGCACATGCTCGACGTCAGCCGGTCCACCAACGGCCACCTCGGATTCGGGCACGGAATCCACTACTGTGTCGGCGCGCCGCTGGCCCGGGCGGAAATGGAAATCGCCCTTCGCGATATTCTGGCCCGTTTCCCGGACCTTTCCCTCGCCGTGCCGGATTCCGAATTGCGCTGGCGCAAGAGTTTTATGATGCAGGGCCTGGAGACGCTTCCGGTGCGTCTTCGCCCGTAGGGGGCGGCGCGAAGGGAAAGGGCCTGCACCGGGCGGATCGCTCCTCCCGGCGCAGGCCCTCCTGCTTTCCCCCTCCTACCGGTCCTACCGGCCGAATTCGGCCTGGATGAAGTCGAATATCTCGTCGGCGGAGGCGGTGCCCAGGGCCGCGGTGGTGGTCGCTGCGGCGGTGGTCGCCGCGGCGCCGGGCGCCGGCGTCCCGAAGAGGGCCAGCAGGTCCGCGAGGCGCGCGGACACCTCGGCCCGGACCTCCTCGGAGTCCTGGGCGGCGGTCGTCCGGAGGGCGCCCTCCAGCCGGTCCAGTTCGCCGAACACCGCCGGCCGCGGCTCCTCGACCACCAGAAGGCCGCGCAGGAACGCGGCCAGCGCGGCCGGGGTCGGGTAGTCGAAGACGAGGGTGGTGGGCAGGCGCAGTCCGGTGGCGGTGCCGAGGCGGTTGCGGAGCTGGACCGCCGTCAGGGAGTCGAGCCCCAGCTCCAGGAAGCCGCGGTCGGCCTCGACCTCCTGCGGGCCCGCGTGCCCGAGGACGGTGGCGGCGTGGCCGCGTACCAGGTCGGACAGGACGCGGGTGCGCTCGTGCTCCGGGAGTCCGGCCAGCTGGTGCGCCAGCGAGGTCACGGGCGCCGCCTCGGCGGCGGCCCGGCCTACCGGTGCCGGGACCAGGGCTCGCAGCAGCCGGGGAACGCTCTCGCCGGCCGCGGCCTGGGCGCGTACCGCTGCGAGGTCGATCCGCATCGGGACGAGCAGCGCCTCGGGGGAGTTGAGCGCGGCGTCGAAGAGGCCGAGGCCCTCGGCGGTCGTCAGGGCCTGGGCCCCGGCGCGTTCGATGCGGGCGAGTCCGGCCCCGTCGAGGTGTCCGGTCATGCCGCTGCGTTCGGCCCACAGGCCCCAGGCGAGGGACTGCGCGGGCAGGCCGAGGGAGCGCCGGTACTGGGCGAGGGCGTCGACATAGGCGTTGGCGGCGGCGTAGTTGCCCTGGCCGGGGGCGCCGAACAGGCTCGCGGCGGAGGAGAAGAGGACGAACGCCGACAGGCCGAGGTCCGCGGTGAGTTCGTGGAGGTTCCGGGCGGCGTCGGCCTTCGGGCGCAGGACCGCGTCGAAGCGTTCGGGGGTGAGGGACTCGACGACGCCGTCGTCCAGGACGCCGGCCGTGTGGACGACCGCGGTCAGCGGGTGCCCGGCCGGGATCGCGGCCAGCAGTGCGGCCAGGGCGTCCCGGTCGGCGACGTCGCAGGCGGCGACCGTCACCGAGGCGCCCAGGTCGGACAGTTCCGCGACCAGGTCCTCGGCGCCGCCGGAGCGGCTGACCAGCAGCAGGTGGCGGACGCCGTGTTCGGTGACCAGGTGGCGGGCCACCGCGCGGCCCAGGGTTCCGGTGCCGCCGGTGACCAGGACGGTGCCGTCGGGGGCGAAGGGCGGCTCGCCGGGCCCCTCCGTGCCCGCGGCGGCGGCCGCCCGGGCCAGGCGGGGGGCGTGCACGGTGCCGCCGCGGACGGCGCTCTGGGGCTCGCCGGACGCCACGGCGCGGGCCAGGGCGTCGTGGTCGGCGGCGCCGTCGGTGCCGGTGCCCGGCTGCTCCAGGTCGATCAGCAGGAACCGTTCCGGGTGCTCCGACTGCGCCGAGCGCACCAGGCCCCACACGGCCGCCTGGACCGGGTCCGGAGCCCCGTCGCCCTCCCCCGTCGCCACCGCGCCCCGGGTGACCACGGCCAGCCGGGAGTCCCCGAGCCGGGCGTCGGCCAGCCACGACCGGAGCAGGGCGAGGGTGGCCGCGGTGGCGGACCGCACCTCGGCGGCGCCCGCGGCGGGCGAGGCCAGCACGAGCGCCGGCAGCGCGGTGAGTTCCGCGAGGCCGCCGATCCGCCGCGCGCCGGAGGCCGGGCCGGGGGTGTCCGGGCCCAGCACCGCCCAGGACCCGTCGGGGGCCGCGGGGAGCGCGGGGACCGGGGTCCAGTCGAGGCGGAACAGGGAGTCGCCGTGCCCGGGGCGGGCCCCGGCGAGCTGCTCCCGGTTCAGGGGCCGCAGCACCAGCGATCCGACGGCGGCCACCGGGAGGCCCGTCTGGTCGGTGAGTTCCAGGGAGACGGCCTCGTTCCCGGCGGGGGCGAGGGCGACCCGCAGCGACCGGGCGCCGGTGGCGTGCAGGGTCACGTCGTGCCAGGCGAACGGCATCCGGCCCTGGCCGATCCCGCCCTCGCCGCCGTCCCCGCCGTCCCCGTCGGCCAGTGCGCCGAGCGGGATGGCGTGCAGGGCGGCGTCCGACAGGGCCGGGTGCAGTCCGAAGGCGGCCGCGCCGGCCTGCTGCTCCTCGGGCAGGCGGACCTCGGCGAAGACCTCCTCGCCCCGCCGCCAGGCGGCGTGCAGGCCCCGGAAGGCGGGCCCGTACCCGAAGCCCGCCGCCGCGAAGTCGGCGTAGAGGCCGCTCACGTCGACCGGGGTGGCGCCCTCGGGCGGCCACACCCCGAAGGCGGGGGCGGCGGGGGCGGTGTCCGGGGCGAGGTGTCCGCCGGCGTGGCGGGTCCACGGCTGCCCGGTCCCGGCCGGGTCGGTGCCCGCGCCGTCGGGGCGGGCGTACACGGCCACCGGGCGGCGGCCCGCCGCGTCGGCCGCGCCGACGGTCAGCTGGACCTGGACGCCGCCGTGTTCGGGCAGCGGCAGCGGTGCCTCCAGGACGAGTTCCTCCACGCGTGCGCAGCCGAGCTGCCGGCCGGCGTGCAGGGCGAGTTCCAGGAAGGCGGTGCCCGGCAGCAGGGCGTGGCCGAGCAGCGCGTGGTCGGCGAGCCAGGGGTGGGAGGCCGGGGAGAGGCGGGTGGTGAAGAGGAACCCGTCGGTGTCGGGCAGCGGGACGGCGGCGCCGAGCAGGGGGTGGCCGGCGGAGCCGAGGCCCAGCGCGGTCGCGTCGCCGGCGGGGGCGAGCGCCTGCGGCCAGTACCGGCTGCGCTGGAAGGCGTACGTGGGCAGCTCGGGTGCGGGGTGCGGCAGCCGTCCGGCGTGCGCCGCGTCCCAGTCCACCTGCACGCCGTTCACGTGGGCGGCGGCGAGGGAGGTGAGGAAGCGTCCGGTGCCGCCGGCGTCCCGGCGCAGCGTCTCGCCGAGGAAGGCGTCGGTGCCGGTCCGTTCGAGGGTCTCGGCGAGGCCCACGCCCAGCACCGGGTGGGGGCTGATCTCCAGGAAGTGGGCGTAGCCGTCGGCGGCGAGGGCGCGGACGGCCTGCTCCAGCTGGACCGTCTGGCGCATGTTGCGGTACCAGTAGCCGGCGTCGAGTCCCCCGGTGTCCAGGAGGGTGCCGGTCACGGTGGAGTAGTAGGGGACGGCGGACTCGGCCGGGGCGACGGGGGCGAGGGCGTCGAGCATCCGTTCGCGCACCTCCTCGATGCGCGCCGAGTGGCCCGGGGTGTCGACGCCGGGGACCCGGCGGGCCCAGACGCCGTCGGCCGCGAGCTTCTCCAGCATCTCCTCCAGGGCCGTGCGGTCGCCGGCGACGACCACGGAGGTCGGTCCGTTGACGGCGGCGAGGGAGAGCCGGCCGTCCCAGGCGGGCAGCAGGGCGGCGACCTTGTCGGCGGGCAGGGCGACGGAGGCCATCGCGCTGGTCCCGGACAGCTCCAGCAGGGCCTGGCTGCGCAGGGCGACGATCCGGGCGCCGTCGGCCAGGGAGAGGGCGCCGGCGACGACGGCGGCGGCGACCTCGCCCTGGCTGTGGCCGACCACGGCGGCCGGTTCGACGCCGCAGGCCCGCCAGAGTTCGGCGAGGGAGAGCATCACCGCGAACAGGGCGGGCTGCAGGACGTCCACCCGGTCCAGGGAGGGCGCACCGTCCGCCGCCCGCAGGACGCCGGTCAGCGACCAGTCCACGTACGGGGCGAACGCGGCCTCGCAGGCAGCGATGCGTTCGGCGAAGGCCGGGGAGGCGTCGAGGAGTTCGAGGGCCATGCCGGTCCACTGCGAGCCCTGCCCGGGGAAGACGAAGACCGGCCGGACGCCGGAGGCCCGGGCCGTGCCGGTGATCAGCCCGTCGGGGCGTCCCGCGTCGTCCTCGCCCGTGTCGGGGCCGGCGGCCAGTGCGTCCAGCCGGCGCAGGAGGCCGGGCCGGTCCCCGGCGAGGAGGACCGCGCGGTGTTCGAAGGCGGAGCGGGTGTGCAGGAGGGCGGCGGCCACGGCGTGCGGGTCGGCGGCGGGGTCGGCCGCGATCCGGTCCCGCAGCCGTCCGGCCTGCGCGCGCAGGGCCGGTCCGGTGCGGCCGGAGACCGGCCAGGCGACGGTCGGGGCGGAGGAGAAGGCCGCGGGGCGGGGGGCGGGCGCGGCGGTGTCCGCGTCAGGGGCCTCGGCGGCCGGGGCCGGTGCGGCGGGGGCGTCCTGCGCCGGGAGCGGGTCGGGGGCCTGTTCCAGGATGGCGTGGGCGTTGGTGCCGCTGATGCCGAAGGAGGACACGGCGGCGCGCCGGGGCCGTCCGGTCTCGGGCCACGGCCGGGCCTCGGCGAGCAGTTCCACGGCGCCGGAGGCCCAGTCGACGTGCGGGGTCGGCTCCTCGGCGTGCAGGGACTTGGGGAGTACGCCGTGCCGCATGGCCATGACCATCTTGATGACGCCGCCGGCGCCGGCGGCGGCCTGGGTGTGGCCGATGTTCGACTTGAGCGAGCCCAGCCACAGGGGCCGGTCCGCCGGCCGCTCCTGGCCGTAGGTGGCCAGCAGGGACTGCGCCTCGATGGGGTCGCCGAGCGAGGTGCCCGTGCCGTGGGCCTCGACCGCGTCGATCTGGTCGGCGGTCAGCCGGGCGTTGGCCAGGGCCTGGCCGATGACCCGCTGCTGCGAGGGGCCGTTGGGGGCGGTGAGGCCGTTGCTGGCGCCGTCCTGGTTGACGGCGCTGCCGCGGATCACGGCGAGGACCTCGTGGCCGTTGCGCCGGGCGTCCGAGAGCCGCTCCAGGAGGAGCATACCGACGCCCTCGGACCAGCCCGTGCCGTCCGCGTGCGCGGAGAAGGGCTTGCAGCGGCCGTCGGGGGCGAGGGAGCGCTGCCGGCTGAACTCGACGAAGGAGGCGGGCGTGGACATCACCGTGGCGCCGCCGGTCATCGCGAGGGAGCACTCGCCGCGGCGCAGCGACTCGGCGGCCAGGTGCAGGGTCACCAGCGAGGACGAGCAGGCCGTGTCCACGGTGAGGGCGGGGCCCTCGAAGCCGAAGCCGTAGGCGATGCGGCCGGAGGCGATGCTGCCGGCGCTGCCGTTGATGACGTAGCCGGCCAGTTCCTCCCGGCCCTCCAGGAGGTTGGCGTAGTCGTGGTACATCACCGAGAGGAACACTCCGGTGCGGCTGCCGCGCAGCGAGGCGGCGTCGATCCCGGCGCGTTCGACGACCTCCCAGGCGGTCTCCATGAGGAGGCGCTGCTGGGGGTCCATCGCGAGGGCCTCGCGCTGGTTGATGCCGAAGAACCCGGCGTCGAACTCGGCGACGCGGTCGATGAAGCCGCCCTCGCGGGTGTACGTCGTACCGGGCCGGTCGGGGTCCGGGTCGTACAGGGCGTCGAGGTCCCAGCCGCGGTCGGCGGGGAAGGGGGAGATCGCGTCGACCTCCCCTTCGAGCAGCCGCCACAGGTCCTCCGGCGAGGTCACGCCGCCGGGGAAGCGGCAGCCCATGCCGATGACGGCGATGGGCTCGTGGCCCGCTTCCTCTGCGTCGTGGAGCTGCTGCTTGACGGAGCGCAGTTCGACGGTCGCGCGCTTCAGGTAGTCGCGGAGTTCTTGTTCGGTCGCCATCGGCATTGCCCTTTGTTGTCTGATGTCGGAAACAGCTGCGGAGGGAACCGCGCGTTCCGCACCGACCGGGCCCCGCTCAGTGCGCGTCGGAGTCGGCCGTGGCGGAGAGCAGCGACAGGCGGCTCGCGGTCCGGTTGACGTCGAGCGGCAGGTTCTCGCCCCGCAGTACGTCGTCGAGCGGTGCCTCTCCGACGAGGACGAGGCGTACGTCCCGGTCGCAGAGCACGTCGATGAGGTTGGCGAACCGCTGGGCCGCGTCCCGGTCCTCCCCGGCCAGGCGGGGCAGGCCGGAGAGCACCCAGACGGGGAAGCGGTCCACCGCCGCCAGGTAGTCGCCGGTCGAGTACGGCCGGTCGCACAGGTCGTGGAAGTCGAACCAGACCAGGTCGCCGCGGACCGCCAGCGCGGGTACGGTGCGTCCGCCGCCGACCTCCACGGGCTGCCGTTCGGCGGCCTCGGGCGGGGTGAGGCCCTGTCCGGCGAGCTGCTCGCCGGTGCCGGGCCACAGGTAGGCCCCGCGCTCGAACTCGGAGCGGGCGGCGCCGGATCCGTACTCGGCCCGGTAGTCGCGTCCGCCGCCGAGCTCGACCACGTCCATGGTCTCTTCGAGCATCTTGATCGTGGGCTCGAACATCTCGTGGAAGACCGGGTTGGGGAGCAGTCCGGCCGGGGGGTAGTTCGAGGTGGTGAGCAGGGTGATCTTCTGGTCGAGGATGGACCTGAGCACCCGGCCGATCAGCATCGCGTCGCCGGCGTCGTGGACGTGGAACTCGTCGAAGACGAGGAAGCGGCAGTCGCCGAGGAGTTCGGTGACGGCGCGGTCGGTGACCCGGCTGTCGCCCCGGTTGCGGTGGTAGGCGGCGTGGAACTCGCGGAAGAAGTCGTGGAAGTGCAGCCGCCGCTTGTTCCGCAGCGGTACGGCCTCGTAGAAGGTGGTGGTCAGCCAGCTCTTGCCGCGGCCGACCGAGCCCCACAGGTAGACCCCGCGCGGTGGTGCGGCGGGGCGGCTGAACAGTCCCCGGCGCCGCGTCAGGCCGGCGCCGAGTTCGGCGAGCCTGAGGGCGGCCTGCCGCTGGGCGTCGTCCAGGACGAATCCGGCCTGCTGGGCGGCGCGTTCGAACTCCCGCATCAACTGATGATCACCAGTTTCCCGTTGGTATCGAATCCCGATCGCACGAGCGATCAAGAGATGATCATCTTTCCCGACGCGTACGGTCCCCTCCAAGACTGGGTCACCGCGGCCCCCGCCATCACCCCTGAGCCGGGCACGGGCACCCCTGCGCCCGCCCCGGGGACCCCTAATCCCCTACGCGGCCGGCCCGGCCGGGGCGGGGGCGAGGCCGCGCACGGCGGTGCGCAGGGCGGCGGCGACGAAGGCGTGGACCCGGTCCAGGTGCTCCTGGAAGGCGAAGTGGCCGCCGGTGAGCACCAGGCGGTCGAACGGCCCGGTGGTGATCTCGGCCCACTCGGCGAGCGCGGCGACCGGCACGTAGGGGTCGTCGTCGCCGCCGATCGCGGTGACGGGGCAGCCGAAGGGCGGTGCGGGGCGGTGGCGGTAGGCGTCGCAGAGCTCGAAGTCGGCGCGCAGCAGCGGCGAGACGAGGTCCAGGAGTTCGGGGTTGCGGAACACCTCGGCGGGGGTGCCGCCGGTCTTGCGCAGCCACTCGCGGAACTCGTTCTCGGGCAGCTCGTGCAGCGGGCTGCCCTCGGTGCGGGGGCGGCGGCCCGGCATGCCGCTGCCGGACACGAACATGCGGATGGGTTCGGGCAGGCCGGCGGCGACCAGGCGGCGGGTGAGTTCCAGGCCGAGCATGGAGCCCATGCTGTGGCCGAAGACCGCGTACGGCCGGTCGACGAGCGGGACGATCCGCGTCATCAGCACGTCGAGGAGCGGCTCCACGCGGCGCAGCAGCGGCTCGCCGAACTCGGCGCCCCGGCCGGGCAGTTCCACGGCGTGCACGTCGACGTCGGGTGCCAGTGCCTGCGGCCAGCCGCGGCGGTAGGTAACGGCGCTGCCGCCGGCCCACGGCAGGCAGAAAAGCCGTACGGGTGCGTCCGGGCACTCCACGTCCCAAGGCCGACGGACCACGGTTCCCCCAAGATCGCTCGCTCACACGTGTCGTCGCGCCCGACGTTACGGCGGCGTACGCGCGGCCCCCACCCCTGCCGGGGCCCCTGCCCACCCCTGTCCGGGGCGGGGGGGGCGGGTGGGGTGGGGGCGGGGGCGGGGGCCTGCCTGCCGGTGTCAGTCCCGGGTCCCGGCGGGACCGGTGCCGGTGCCGGTGCCGGTGCCGGGGGCGGGGGCGGGGTGGCGGGGCGAGGACTTGCGGACGGAGCCCGGCGCGGCGCGCTCCGGGCGCCCTCCGGCCCGTTCGGAGGAGGCCAGCTGCCAGGGGACGCTGGTGACCATGACGCCGGGCTGGAACAGCAGCCGGGCCTTGAGCCGCAGGGCGCTCTGGTTGTGCAGCAGGTTCTCCCACCAGCGGCCCACCACGTACTCGGGGATGAACACCGCGACCACGTCGCGCGGGTGGTCGGTGCGGAACCGGTGGACGTACTCCAGGACCGGGCGGGTGATCTCCCGGTACGGGGATTCGAGCAGCTGCAGCGGTACGGGCATGCCCGAGCGCTCCCACTCCCCGCGCAGCTCGGCGGCCGCGTCCGGGTCGACCGAGACCGAGACGGCCTGGAGGGTGTCGGGGCGCAGGGCGTGGGCGTACTCCACGGCGCGGAGGG
This sequence comes from Streptomyces sp. NPDC044002, assembly GCF_056434525.1. Classification (NCBI taxonomy): domain Bacteria; kingdom Bacillati; phylum Actinomycetota; class Actinomycetes; order Kitasatosporales; family Streptomycetaceae; genus Streptomyces; species Streptomyces sp. NPDC044002. The sequence goes on along the minus strand of NZ_JBWKEZ010000004.1, from coordinate 161,814 downwards.
TGGGCTTGTGCAGCTGCGAGACGAGGACGAGGACGTGCGTCCGGCCCGGGAGGGAGGCCACCGGCTTGTCGCGGTCGGGTTCCAGTTCCTCCGCGACCCGGTCGTAGTGGCGCCGGATGACCCGCATCAGCGCGTACAGGCCGGCCATGGCCAGGCACACCAGCCAGGCGCCGCTGACGAACTTGGTCGCGAGGACGACGGCCAGCACCAGGGCGGTGATGCCGGCGCCGACGGCGTTGATGGCGCGGGCGCGGCGCATCGCGGAGCGGCCGCGGGCGTCGACGGTGCCGGGCAGCAGCCGGTTCCAGTGCCGGACCATGCCGATCTGGCTGATGGTGAAGGAGACGAACACGCCGACCGTGTAGAGCGGGATGAGCTGGGTGACGGCGGCGTCGAAGGCGTAGATCAGGAGCGCGGCCGCGGCGGCGAGGATGACGATGCCGTTGCTGAAGGCGAGGCGGTCGCCGCGGGTGTGCAGCTGGCGGGGCATGAAGCGGCTGCGGGCGAGGATCGAGCCGAGCACCGGGAAGCCGTTGAAGGCGGTGTTCGCGGCGAGGACGAGGATGATGCCGGTCATCACCGTGACGAAGTAGAACGCCGGGGAGAAGCCCTCGAAGACGGTCTTGGCGACCTGGGCGATCACCGGGTCGGGGAGGCCGGCGTCCTGCCCGGTGGCCGGGTCGACGAGGGTGCTGCCGTGCGTCGGGTCGGCGAACTTGGCGCCGGTCTCGTACGCGAGGGCGGTCACGCCGACGAACATGGTGACGCCGAGGACGCCGAGGAGGACCAGGGTGGTCGCGGCGTTCTCGCCCTTGGGCCGGCGGAAGGCCGGGACGCCGTTGCTGATGGCCTCCACGCCGGTGAGCGCGGTGCAGCCGGAGGAGAAGGCGCGCAGGACGAGGAAGGCGAGGGCGAATCCGGCGATGCCGGCGCTCTCGCCCTGGATGGTGAGGTCGGCGGTCTCCGCCCGCAGCTCTTCGCCGCTGATCAGCCGTGCCGCACCCCAGACGATCATGCCGAGGACGGCGATCATGAAGGCGTAGGTGGGTATCGCGAACGCGGCGCCCGATTCGCGGACGCCGCGCAGGTTCATCAGGGAGATCAGGACGACGACCGCGATCGCGGCCTCGACGCGGTGGCCGGCCAGCCAGGGGATGCTCGCGCCCAGGTTCTCCACGGCCGCCGACACCGACACGGCGACGGTCAGCACGTAGTCGCACAGCAGCGCGGCGGCCACCACCAGGCCGGAGCGTTCGCCGAGGTTGGTGTTGGCGACCTCGAAGTCGCCGCCGCCGCTGGTGTAGGCGCGGACGTTCTGCCGGTAGGAGGCGACGACGGTCAGCAGCACCACCACGACGACGCCCGCGATCCACGGCGTGTACTGGTACGCCGCGATGCCCGCCACGCCCAGGGTGAGCATGATCTCCTGCGGTGCGTAGGCCACGGAGGAGAGGGCGTCGCTGGCGAAGATCGGCAGGGCGATCCTCTTGGGCAGCAGTTGGCCGTGCTGTTGCTCGCTGCGCAGCGCGCGTCCCAGCAGTACCCGCTTGGTCAGGTCAGTAAGGGTGGACACGCGGACCGATGCTAGGCAGGGGCCGCGCCCGGCCCCCTCCCCTTGCGGCCCCTACGCGACCCCTACGCCCGGGAACGCGCTTTCGAGGCTGTCGAACTGCAGGCTCATGGGCAGGTCCTGACGGCGGGAGATGCCGAGCTTGCGGTAGGCGCGGGTGAGGTGCTGCTCGACGGTGCTCACGGTGACGTAGAGCTTGGCCGAGATCTCCCGGTTGGTGTAGCCGTACGCGGCGAGCGCGGCGACCCGCCGCTCGGACTCGCTGAGCTGCTCGGTCTCCGGGGTCTCCTCGGTGCGCTGTTCGGGCGCGGTGCGCTGCTCGGTGCCGGTCTGGCCGGGCATGATCTGCGCGCACAGCGGCGTGGCCCCGCAGTCGGCGGCCAGGTGCCAGGCCCGGCGGGTGACCATGCCGGCCCGGGTGCCCTCGCCGAGCAGGAGCAGGGCGCGGCCGAGGTCGGCGAGGGCCTTGGCCAGTTCCAGCCGGTCGCCGGAGCGGCTGAGTTCGTCGACGGCCCGGGTGAGCAGCTTGGGGCGCTGGCGCAGTTCGGAGGTGGCCGCGCGCAGCCGCAGGGAGACCCCGAGGACGCGGGGGCTGCGGACGCCGGAGGTGGCGAGCTGCTCCACGACGAAGCGCTCGGCCTGGCGGTGTTCGCCGAGCCGCAGCAGGGCCTCGGCGGCGTCGGTGCGCCAGGGGAGCTGGCGCGGCCGGTCCAGGCCCCAGCGCTGGGCGAGCCGGCCGGCGTCGAGGAACTCGCCGAGCGCCGCGCGGTGGCGGTGGGTGGCCAGGTAGTAGTGGCCGCGCGCCCTGAGGTAGTTGAGGGCGTAGACGCTGGAGAAGAGCTCCTCGGGGACGGGCGTCTGGAGGCGGCGGGCCACGGCGTCGTAGCGGCCCATCGCGGTGAGGGCGGTGACGAGGGTGGCGAGGGGGCCGAAGAGGAAGAGTCCGCCCCGGTCGGCGACGGCGTCCACGGCGGCGGAGGCCTCGCGTTCGGCGCCGGCGAGGTCGCCCAGGCGCAGCAGGGCCTCGGAGTGGACGAGCCCGAACACCGACTGCCAGCCGGGGGAGGCGGCGGGCTGGGTCTCGGCCTGGAGGCGCCGGCACCAGACGACGGCCCGGTCGGGGCGGTCGGCGTGCACCAGGGTGCGGACGGCCTGGACGATGGGGTCGAAGGTGGCGTGGGCCAGGGGGGTGCCCTTGAGGAGGCGTTCGGCGGCCTGTTCGTCGCCGGCGCTGTCGGGGTGGGTCCACAGGGCGGCGGAGGAGCGCAGTTCGGCGGTGCCGGTGCGGGCGGGGGCGCCCGGGTGCTCGGCGGGCGCGCCGGGTGCGGCGGCCGGGGCTGCGGGGCTTGCGGGGGCCGCGGCGGGGGGCAGTGCGAACAGTTCGCGCAGCGGGTCCTCACGGGTGGTACGGGCGGCCGCGCGCGGGTCCGCCATGCGTTCGAGGGCCTCGGCGGCGTCCTCGATGCGGCCCTGGGCGACGAGCAGCCGGGCGAGCCGGCCGGCCTGGGCGGGGCCGAGGTCGCCGCGGCGCAGTGCGGCGAGCGGGCCGTCGAGGTGGCGTTCGGCGGCGGCGGGGTGCTTGCGCCAGGTGACCGCGGCCAGCTGGAGGCCGATCTCCCAGCCGGTCTGCTCGTCGGCGCACAGGGTGCGGGCGAGTTCGAGGCAGGCGGCGGCGTGGTCGCACTGCTCGTCGTCGACGAGGGCCTGGAGGGCGGCCTCGCGCAGGACCTGGACGGGCCAGTCGCCGCGCGGTGCCTCCTCGGGGCCGGCCCCGGCCTCGGAGGCGGCGAGCAGGTGCGGGGCGACGGTGCCGGCGCGGGCGCCCGATTCGTGGAGCACGCGGGCGGCGCGGGTGCGCAGCCGGGCGAGTTCGTGCCGGGGGACTCCGTCGAGGACGGCGGCGGCCACGGCGGGATGGCGCAGGCGGCCGTCCTCGGTAAGCCCGGAGGCCTCCAGGGCGGTGGCGGCGCGGGCGGCGGTGGTGGGGCCGGTGCCGGCGAGCCGGGCCGTCAGTTCGGGGGTGGCGTCGTCGCCGAGGACGGCGAGGGCCACGGCGAGGGTGCGGGAGTCCGCGCCGTCGCGGTGCAGGCAGGTCAGTGCGGCCTGGGTGAAGGGGCCGCCGGGGGCCGGTTCCGGCCACCGGTCGGCGGGGCCCCGGACGGGGCGGGGCCGTTCGCTGAGCAGGGCCCGCAGCAGCAGCGGGTTGCCGCCGGTGGCGCCGTGCAGCCAGGCGGTGTCGGCTCCGGTCGCGGGCCGGCCGGTGTGGTCCTCCAGCAGGGCCGCCGTGCCCGGCTCGTCGAGGCGTCCGAGGAGGATCCGGGTGAAGCCGGGGTGGCGCAGGAACTCGGTGCGTGCGAGCGGGCTCTCGGCGTGCTCGTGGGGGGCGTCGGCCAGCACCAGCAGGAGCCGCTCGCCGCGTACGGCGCGGGCGACGTCCAGCAGCCGGTCCAGGGAGGCGGGGTCGGTGTGGTGGAGGTCGTCCACGCACACGACGACCGGGGTGCGGTCCGCGGCGGTGCGCAGCGCCCGGATGAACTCGCGTCCGCCGAGCGGCTCCGGGCCGGCGGCGCCGTCCGGGAGGGTGTCGGCGGGCAGTCCGGCGGTCAGCTGGCGCAGGACCCCGTGGGGGAGGTCGCGCTCCTGGGCGGAGCCGGCGGCGCGGAGCACCAGGGCTCCGCGCCGCTCGGCCCTTTCGGCCACGTGCAGGAGCATCTCGGTCTTGCCGCAGCCCACCGCCCCTTCCAGGAGCACGACGCCCGCCGCCCCGGACGCGCACGCCGTCAGCGCTGCTTCGAGCTGTGCGCTCACGTCTTCCCTGCACCTGAGCCTCATGGTCCGCCCCCTCCGGATCGCCTTGCCTCGAACCGCAGCAAACGATGCCTTGTGAAACGCTGGAGCCGGCCGGCTTGGCGGGGGTCACTAGTTGCCCGGCAGGAAATGCGGCAGGGATGATCACGCCCTTTTCCCCGGCCGGGGGCGCGCGCCCGGGTTCTGTGTGTTAGGCGCTGGTCAGGGCGGGTGTTCCGGTGTCCTCGGCGGCCGCGAGGACGTCCCGTTCGGCCGGGGTGAAGGGCGGTCCGTCCAGTTCCGTGAAGCCGGCGGCGGCAGCCTTGCGCAGGGCGGCGACCAGGTGGGGGGACTCCAGGCTGGCGACGGGCGCGGCGAGCGCGGTGACCTGCATGGCGGCCGCGTTGACGAGCGGGTCGTACAGGGCGGCGGTGCCGAGCAGGTCGGCGAACTGCTGGGCGTCCTGGGGGCGGGGTGCGATCCGCGGGTCCTTGGCGTGGTTGCGGGTGCCGGGGTAGCAGATGTCCTGGGTGGTGGCGAGCAGCCACGGGTCGTCGACGACCTTGGCGACCGCGTGCCGGGCGGCGTCGGCGGTGCCGGCGGCCAGGCCGCCGCGGGTCAGGGCGGTGTCCAGGGCGCGGGCGCTGAGGGCGGCGCAGCTCATGCCGTGCCCGTAGACGGGGTTGAAGGCCGCGAGGGCGTCGCCGAGGACCAGCAGGCCGTCCGGCCAGGTGGCGAGGCGCTCGTAGTAGCGGCGGCGGTTGACGGTGGAGCGGGATCCCTGGACGGGGCCGAGCGGTTCGGCGTGCTCCAGCAGGTCGGCGATGACCGGGTGGCGCAGGCTGCGCGCGAAGGGGATGAACTCGTCGTCGCCGGTGGGGGGTTCGGCGCCGCGGGTGCCGGCCAGGGTGACCAGCCAGCGGCCGCCCTCGATGGGGACGAGAGCGCCGTTGCGGCCGGGCTCGCCGGTGCCGGGGGCGGCGGCGACGTTCACCATGGGGAAGGTCTCCGCGCCGGCGGGGGCCCGGTAGACGCGGGTGGCGTAGGCGATGCCGGTGTCGACGACGTCCTCCTCGACCTCCGGCAGGCCGAGCTCGGGCAGCCACTTGAGCATCTGGGAGGGGCGGCCGCCGGTGTCGACGACGAAGTCGGCGGCGAGCTCGCTCTCGTGGCCGTCGGCGTCGCGCAGGCGGACGCCGGTGACGCGGGCGGCGGAGCCGGTGAGGCCGGTGACGCCGGTCTGCGCGCGGACCTCGATCCGGGGGTTCTTCAGCGCCTGCTCGCGGACCACCCAGTCGAGCAGGGCCCGGCTGGCGGTGATCATGAACTGGCTGCCGGGGAAGCGGGTCTGCCAGCCGTACGGGGTGAACCAGACGATGTCGCGCGGCAGGTAGAGGCGGTGGGCGCCCTCGTCGGCCAGGGCCTTGAGGGTGCCCGGCAGCAGGGACTCGATGGCGCGGGCGCCGCCGGACCACAGGAGGTGGGCGTGGCGTGCCTGGGGGACCCCCTTGCGCAGTTCCGGCCCCTCGGGGTACACGTCCCGTTCCACCACGGTGACGCGGTCCACGTGCCGCGCGAGCACCGTGGACGCCAGCATTCCGGCCAGGCCGCCACCGATTACCACGGCGCGTGTTTCTGCGGTCATGAGTGCGTGACCCTTCCATCCGTCAGACGCCTTGCGCACCGTCGAATTCGAATTCCCGGGACCCGGTGCAGGCAATTCCCGATCCCCGCGACGCTAGCACTCGCCCACAATGCCCTGAACCCCTACGAACCCCTATCAAACAAGGCGCCTATGGCGGGATCGGCGCGGCCGCCGCGACGATGGTCCGGCCTGCCGAAAGGAGAAGAATCCATGCTGGACGAGGCGGCGCTGAAAGACCTGATCCTGGAACACACGCGCCGGGTCAACGCGGGGGACGTCGAGGGGCTGCTGAAGCTGTACTCGCCGGACGTCCGCTTCGAGGACCCGGTGGGCGCCGGGGTGCAGCAGGGCCACGCGGCGCTGCGCGCGCACGCGACCGGGGCGGTGAACAGCAACACGACGGAGGTGCCCGGACCGCCGGTGGCGGCCCAGGACGGGCGCCACGCCGCCGTTCCGGTGGTCGCCACGATGGACTACCTGCCGCTCGGGCCGATCCTGACGCGGCACGGCGTCCTGCCGGCCCCGGCCGAACCCTCGCGGCAGCGGATGGAGTTCCGCTTCCTGATGGTGATCCGGGCCGGGGACGACGGGCTGATCGAGGACATGAAGGCCTACTGGGGAGCGAGCGACGTCCGTCTCGCCGACGCGGCTTAGGGGAGGAAGAGATGCTGGACGAGGCGGCTCGCAAGGAGCTGGCGCTGGAGCACTGCCGTCGCATGAGCAGCGGCAACGTCGACCACATGCTGGAGCTGTACACGAAGGACGTGCGGTTCGAGGACCCGGTCGGTTCGGTTCCGATGATCGGGCACGACGAATTGCGCGTGCATTTCCAGCGGGCCGCGGAAGCGAAAACGGTGGACGTCGCCGGAGTTCCGGTGGCCGCGCAGGACGGCCTGCACGTGGCCATTCCGGTCTCGGTGTACATGAATTATCTTCCGCTGGGCCCCACGCTGACGAAGCACGGATATCTGGACAAGCCCGCGGACCCGTTCCGCAAGCGCATAAAATTCGCGCTCACCAGCATCTTCCGGACCGGCTCGCACGGTCTGATCGAAGCGGTGTGGGTGTACTGGGGGAAGTCGGACCTGTCGCTCCTCGACCCCGGCCAGGAGTGACGGGGAACGGTCCGCACACACACGGAGGCCGTCCGCACCGGGGAGTCCGGTGCGGGCGGCCTCCGTGTGTGCCGGGTCGCGGCCCCGGGTCAGGCCGCCAGGTCGCGCCGACCGAACAGGGCGGTGCCCGCCCACAGGAGCAGCACCGCCACGGCGGTCAGCAGCACCAGCGGCAGCGCCTCGGCGTCCACCGCGGGCAGGGCCGGCAGGTGGCTGAACGGCGACAGGTCCCGCACCGCCTGGGGCAGCTTCAGCAGGGCGCCGAGCTGGCCGACGACCAGGCAGAGGGCGAGCGCCCCCCACGCGGCTGCGGAGGAGGCCGCCGGCGCGAGGCCGAACACCAGGACGACGACGCCGGCGAGGACCAGGACCGCGGGGGCCTGGACCAGCGCCGCACCGGTCAGGTCGGCCACGCCCGCGCCGACGTCGCCCGCGGCGGCCCCGTAGGTGAGACCGGCGGCCAGTCCGGCGACGAGCAGCAGGATCAGTGAGCCCGCGACGGCGACGGCCACGTGGCCGGCCACCCAGCGGCCCCGCCCGACGGCGGTGGCCAGCAGGGCCTCCAGCCGTCCGGAGGTCTCCTCGGCCCGCAGCCGCAGCAGCGCCTGCACGACGAAGCCCGCCGTGATCGCGCCGACCATGACCATCATCGAGGCGAAGAAGGTGTCCACGGGGGCGCCGCCCCCGCCGCCGATCTTGCCGAGGGTCTCGGTGAGGTCGGCGTTGTCCTTCAGCGCGTCCCCGGCCGACTTGCCCATGCCGCCGATCACCGCGCCGAGCACGGCGATCCCCACGGCCCAGCCGATCAGCGAGCCGCGGTGCAGGCGCCTGGCCAGCCCGTACGGGCCGAGCAGGCCGGGTGCGGCGGAGGCGGGCCCCGGACGGTCCTCGAACACGCCGGCGCCGAGGTCGCGGCGGGCGGACAGCCGCAGCGCGACGGTCGCCGCGGCGGCCGCGAACAGCAGCGGGACCACGAGGACCCACCAGGCGTCCTCGCCGAACGGGCTGGTCCGCTGGGCCCAGCCGATGGGCGACAGCCAGGACAGCCAGCTGCTCTCCACGACGGTGCCGGAGGACTGGACCTCTCCGCCGGCGTCGGCGATGCCGCGGATCAGGAAGGCGACGGCGATGACCGCGCCCGCCAGCGAGTTGGCGCCCCGTGAGGTGCCGGACAGCTGGGCTGTGACGGCGGCCACGCCCGCGAAGGCGAGTCCGGTCGCGGCGACGGCCGCGGCGGCCACGAGCGAGCTGCCGATGGACAGCCCGGCCAGCGGCAGCACGATGCCGAGGAAGATGAACAGGCCCACGTTGGCCTGGAGGGCCAGCAGCAGGGCCGCGGCGAGGCCCGCCTGCCGGCCGACGGGGGCCGCCCCGACGAGTTCGGCGCGGCCGCTCTCCTCGTTCTGGCGGGTGTGCCGCACGACGGCGAAGGTGCTCATCAGGCCGGCCAGGACGCACAGGAACGTCAGGACCTGCACCATGGCGAGGGCGCCCTCGCTGGTGCCGACGGGCGCGCCGCGGGTGAGCAGCAGGGCCGGGTTGTCGGTGAGGAGCTTGACCGCGTCGGTCCGGGCGGCCTCGTCGGCGTAGGTCTTGCCGACGCTGGAGGCCGCGCTGTAGGCGAGCGCCGCGGTGCCGTAGAGCCATACGGACAGCTGGATGCGGTCCCTGCGCAGCGCCAGCTTGAGCAGTGGCTGGGTGTTGGCGTACTCGCTCATCGCGCGCCCGCTCCCGCCTTGGCGCGCCGCCCGGTCTTCTGCTCGCCGATCTCCTCCACGTGGTCGCCGTAGTGGCGCAGGAAGAGCTCTTCCAGGGTGGGCGGGGTGCTGGTGAGGGCGCGCACGCCGAAGGAGGCGACGTGCGTCAGGACGGTGTCGAGGTTGCCGTTGTCCACGTCGAGGCGGACGTGGTTGCCCTCGGCCCGCACGTTGTGGACGCCCGCGAGCGCCTCGACGCCGGTGACGGCGCGCTCCGACTCGACGGAGAGGGAGGTGCGGGTGAGGTGGCGCAGCTCGCTGAGGGTGCCCGTCTCGACGGTGCGGCCCTTGCGGATGATGCTGACGCGGTCGCACAGGGCCTCGACCTCGCCGAGGATGTGGCTGGAGAGCAGGACGGTGCGGCCCTGCCGCTTGACCTCCTTGACGCTGTCCTGGAAGACGGCCTCCATCAGCGGGTCGAGACCGCTGGTGGGCTCGTCGAGGATGAGGAGTTCGGCGTCGGAGGCGAAGGCGGCCACGAGGGCGACCTTCTGCCGGTTGCCCTTGGAGTAGGTGCGGCACTTCTTGGTCGGGTCGAGCTGGAAGCGTTCGATCAGCTCGGTCCGGCGGGCCTGGTCGATGCCGCCGCGCAGGGCGCCGAGGGTGTCGATGGCCTCCCCGCCGGAGAGGTTGCGCCACAGGCTCACGTCGCCGGGGACGTAGGCGAGCTTGCGGTGGATCTCCACCGCGTCGGCCCAGGGGTCCTTCCCGAGCAGGGTGGCCTGTCCGCCGTCCAGCCTCAGCAGGCCGAGCAGGGCCCGGATGGTGGTGGACTTGCCGGCCCCGTTGGGGCCGAGGAAGCCGTGCACCTCGCCTTCGCGGACGGTCAGGTCGAGTCCGTCGAGTGCCCGGAACTTCCCGAAGTTCTTGGTCAGTCCTGTCGCGGCGATTGCGTTCTCGCTCGGTGCCACCGCACACCACCTTTCGATGTCGTTTTCCATTGGAGTCGCCGTCCGTACGACCCCCCAAGACGACGGCACCGCGGCCAGGTTCGGCCCGGATCAGCATTCCGCCGATCGCCTTTCCGGAGCAATGAGGGGGCGTATTCATGGCCTGATTCAGGGGTGCGTACGGGTTCCGGATAGGGGTTGCCCCGGGCACCGCGGCGGGCGGGAACGCGGAAGGGCCCGGGAGCCGAACGGCTCCCGGGCCCCTTGCCAACGGGTCGTCAGAAGGTGTAGCGCATCACGCGGTTGTACTTCCGCAGCACCGGTATCACGTTCATGACCTTGCACATCATCCGCGAGGTCCACGGCATGTGCGACACGTACGGCGAGTCGGTGAAGGTCCACTCCATCCGGTGCTCGATCCGCGGGTCCCACTCCTCCAGCGTCTTCGGGTCCTCCAGGCCCCAGATGAACCGCTGGCCGGTCGCCTTGACCGTCCAGTGCTTGTTCATCGCCTTCACCGAGAACGGCGTGTAGGCGTCGAACAGCAGCTCGCCCCGGGGGAACCGGCCGGTGATCCGGGTGACGAGGTCGCGGACCTGCTCCTCGGTGAAGTACACGAGGACGCCCTCGGCGACGACGAGCACCGGCCGGTCGGCGGGGACGTCCTCCAGCCAGTGCGGGTCGAGGGCCGAGGCTCCGATGACGTGGTGGTGGTCCCGCTCCGGGAACAGGTCGCGGTAGAGCTGCGCGACCTCCGGCAGGTCCAGGTCGTACCACTCGACGTCGTCGGAGGGGTCGATGCGGAAGACGCGGCCGTCGAGGCCGGCGCCGAGGTGGAGCACGACGGAGCGCGGGTTGCGGTCCAGGAAGTCCTGCACCCAGCGGTCCACCTCCTTGCCGCGGATGGCGAGGGAGATGGCGTCGTCGTCGCGCATCTTGAGCTGTGTCTTCAGCTCGTCGTAGTCCTCGATGGACTCGACCGCCTGGACCGCGAGGCGGTCGTTCAGGATCGGGCGCCCCGACTTGGCGTCATGGGCCCGTGAGTAGAGGGCGACGAGGAGGTTTCTCGTCGCCGCGCTGAACTGCACCTTGGTCTGCATGGGGACACCCATCTCGGTTCGTTCGGTCGGTCGGGTACGCCGCGCCTGCGGGCGGGCGTCAGCGCCCCGCCGGCACCGCGGTGAAGGCCGCGAGGTCCTCGATGACCGCCCGGGTCACACCGGCCTGCTGCGGGGTCAGGTAGAAGTGCCCGCCGGGGAAGGTGCGCAGGCTGAACTCCCCGCCGGTCAGCTCCCGCCACTCCATCGCCTCGGGGACGCTCACGCGCGGGTCCGACTCGCCCGTGAGGACGCTGACCGGGCACTTCAGGGCCGGGCCGGGGCCGTCGGGGAGGTAGCGGTAGGTCTCGATGGCCTTGTAGTCGCTGCGGATCGCCGGGAGGACCATGCGCAGCAGCTCCTCGTCGGCCAGCAGGCCCGCGTCGGTGCCGCTGAGGGCCCGGATCTCGGCGATCAGCGCGTCGTCGCCGCGGGTGTGGACGTTCTCCTCGCGCCGGACGGTCGGGGAGCGCCGGCCGGACGCGATCAGGCCGGCCAGCGGGACGCCCTCGCGCTCGAACCTGCGCGCGAGCTCGAAGGAGAGGACCGCGCCCATGCTGTGCCCGAACAGCACCAGCGGCTTGTCGGTCCAGGGCAGCAGCGCCCGGTGGATCTCCTCCACCAGCGCGGCCACGTTGTCCAGGGGCGGTTCGGCCCGGCGGTCCTGGCGGCCGGGGTACTGGACGGCCAGTACCTCGGCGTGCCCGGCCAGTTCCTTGGAGAAGTTGAAGAAGAAGGACGCGCTGCCGCCGGCGTGCGGCAGCAGCACCAGCCGGTGGTGCGCCTCCGGCGCGGGGTGGAAACGCCGGATCCACAGGTCGCCGTGCTCGTCGGGGGTGCTCATCTCCGTACCTCTCCTTGGTGATCGCCTGTCGGGTGCGCCGGGGCTCGGCGGCGCGGTGGGGTGGCTCAGACGCCGATGTCGCTCATGCCCCAGAAGACGCGCATGTCCTCGATCAGGCCGTCGGCGTTGATGGTGAAGACGTCGACCGCGTTGATGTTGGTGCGGGTGCGGTTCGGGTCGAGGATGTTGGTCATCGTCGCGGCGACCGGGACGGCGACCTGCTTGCCGTCCTGGCCGACGGAGGCGTGGCCGGGGGCGACGGTGACCTCGGCGGCGATGTTGCTGTGGAAGTACTCGCGCTGGGCGGCGCGGCCGACGCGGGGCTCACGGCCGACCGGGTCCTCGATCCGGGCGTCCTCGGTGAAGTGGGTGAGGATGGCGTCGATGTCGCCCTCGTTCACCTTGCGGAAGTACTCCGCGACGATCTCCTTGCGCTTCTGCTCGTCCAGCATGGGGTGTCCTCCACGGTCGTGACGGGTGTGCGTCGTGATGGTGTGGCGTCGTGCATCGGTGTACGTACGCGGGCGTGACCGTAGGCGGGTGGCTTAAAGCCGCGCTTAAGACACCGGGCGGGCGGGTCCCGGAACGCGTCCACCCCCGGCGTCAGGACCGGGGGTGGACGGGTATCGGGGGTGTGCGGGTGGCCGGGCGGCTCAGCCGAAGATCCAGAACCGTTCGCGCTGGAAGGGGTAGGTCGGCAGGTCCACGCCGCGGGCGCCGCTGCCCTCGAAGACCGCGGCCCAGTCGACCGGCTCGCCGGCGCTGTGGAAGGCCGCGGCGAGGGCCAGCGGCCCACCGGCCGCCGGGTCCGGGGCGGGGGCGGGGGCGGCGGTCAGGGCCTCGGCGAGGCCCTCGGTCCAGTCCTCGCCGAGCGGTTCGCCGGAGTCGGCGTCCAGGAGGGCGATTTCCGGCCGTGCGGCGGCCGTCACCCGGGGCGCTCCCCCGTCGGCGAGGACGGCCAGCGCCTCGGCGGCCTGCTCCAGGGTGAGCGCGCCCGCCGCGTGCGCGGCGGCGAGCCGGCCGGGGCCGGACACCAGCAGCGCCTGCGGGGCCAGGCCCCAGCTCTCGTACAGCCGGAACAGGGCCACTTCCTCGGCGAAGGCCTCGGCCGCCGCCGGGAAGGGCGCCGCCAGCCGGACGTCGAGATGGGCGCGTACGGCGTCCCAGGCGTCGGCGAAGACGGGCCGGGTCGCGTACAGGGTGTCCGCGAGGCCGCGTACGGCCCCGGTGAACGTGATCCGCGCGGTGCCGTCCGTGACGGCCCCGGGGTGTTCCTCGCCCCGCTCGACGGCGGCCAGGCCCGCGAGGAGCTCCTCGCGCCCGGCGGCGAGGAGCACCGCGCGGTGTTCGAAGGCGGCCCGGCCGGTGGCCAGGGTGAAGCCGACGTCGGCGGGGTCGAGGGCGGGGTCCTCGGCGAGCGCGGCGCCGATGCGCGCCGCCTGCGCCCGCAGCGCCTGCGGGGTGCGGGCGGAGAGCGGGACCGCGATCGTGTCCGGGGCGGTGCGGGCCGGGGCGGCGGGGGCCGGCTCCGGGGCGGGCGGCGCCTCGAGGATCAGGTGGGCCTGGGTGCCGCTGGCGCCGAGCGAGGAGACGCCGGCGCGGCGCGGGCGGCCGGTCTCCGGCCACGGGGTGGGCTCGGTGACCAGGCGGACGGCACCCGCCGACCAGTCCACGCGGCTCGTGGGCTCCTTGACGTTCAGCATCCGCGGGAGCAGCCCGTGGCCGAGGGACAGCACCGTCTTGATGACGCCGGTGACGCCGGAGGCGGACTGCGGGTGGCCGATGTTGGACTTGACGGTCGACAGCAGCAGCGGCCGCTCGGCCGGGCGGTCCTGGCCGTACGTCGCCAGCAGGGCCTCCGCCTCGATGGCGTCGCCGAGCGGGGTGCCGGTGCCGTGGCCCTCGACCGCGTCGACGTCCGGGGCGCTCAGGCCGGCGTCGGCCAGGGCCTGCCGGATGAGGCGCTGCTGGGAGATGCCGCTGGGGGCGGTCAGGCCGTTGCCGGCGCCGTGGTGGTTGACGGCGGAGCCGCGTACGACGGCCAGGACCGGGTGGCCCAGGCGCCGCGCCCGGGAGAGGCGTTCGACGAGGACCATGCCGGCGCCCTCGCCCCAGCCCGTGCCGTCGGCGTCCTCGGAGAACGGCTTGCAGCGGCCGTCGGCGGCGGCGCCGCCCATGTGGTGCCAGGCGACGGGGGCGGACAGGACGGTGACGCCGCCCGCGAGGGACATCGCGCACTCGCCGCGCCGGACCGACTGCACGGCCAGGTGCAGGGCGACGCCGGACGAGGAGCAGCCGGTGTCGACGGTGAGGGTCGGGCCGTGGATGTCGAGGGCGTAGGCGACCCGGCCGGAGGCGATGGCCGGTGCGATGCCGCTGCCGAAGTGCGGTTCGCTCTCCTCGGGGATCCGCTCCGTGGGCAGGAAGCCCTGGTAGCCGACGCCGATGTAGAGGCCGATCTGCTCGTCGGTGAGGCCGCGGGGGTCGACCCCGGCACGCTCGAACGCCTCCCAGGCGGTTTCGAGGAGGATCCGCTGCTGGGGGTCCATGACGAGGGCCTCGGCCTCGGAGATGCCGAAGAAGGCGGCGTCGAACTCGCCGATGCCGCGCAGCAGTCCGGCCTGGCCGAGGGTCTTGACGGCCTGGAAGCCCTCCTCGCCGCCGGCGCCGTCCGCACCGTCCGCGGGGAGGTCGGCGATCCGCCAGCCGCGGTCGCGCGGCAGGTCCCCGACGAGGTCCTCGCCTTCGGAGACGGCCTGCCACAGCTGTTCGGGGGTCTCGATGCCGCCGGGGAGGCGGCAGCTCATGCCGACGATGACGACCGGGTCGTCGTCCTCGGCGGCGTCGCGGCCGGCGGCGGGTGCGGCCGTCTCCTGCTCCGCGGTGCCCAGGAGTTCGGCGCCGAGGAACCGGGCGAGGGCGGCCGGGTTCGGGTGGTCGTAGACCAGGGTCGCGGGCAGGGTCAGCCCGGTCGCGGCGGTGAGCCGGTTGCGCAGTTCGACGACGGTGAGCGAGTCGAAGCCGAGTTCCTTGAAGGCCCGGCCGGCCTCGACGGCCTCGCCCGAGGCGTGGCCGAGCACGGCGGCCGCCTGGGCCCGTACGAGGTCGGTCAGCAGGGTGGTGCGCTCGGCGGGGCCGGCCGCGCGCAGGTCGCGGACCAGGGCGGAGGAGGACTCGTCCACGGGCTGGGGCGCGGCGGGCGCGGCCTGCGGCACGAGGTCGGTGAGCAGGGCGCTGGGGCGCTCGGAGGTGAAGCCGGGCGCGAAGCGGGTCCAGTCGACGTCGGCGACGGCGACGAACGCCTCGTCGTGTTCGACGGCCTGGACCATGGCGTCCAGGGCGGCCTGCGGGTCCATTTCGAGGACGCCGCGGCGGCGCATGTACTCCTGTGCCCCGTCCAGTTCCATCATGCCGCCGCCGCCCCAGGCGCCCCAGGCGACGGAGGTGGCGGTGAGGCCGCGGGCCCGGCGCCGTTCGGCGAGCGCGTCGAGGTAGGCGTTGGCGGAGGCGTAGGCGGTGTGCCGGGCGGCGCCCCACACGCCGGAGTTGGAGGAGAAGAGGACGAAGGCGTCGAGGACGGTGCCGTCGAGGAGGGCGTCGAGGTGGTCGGCCCCGGCCACCTTGGCGGCCGACAGCTGTTCGAACTCGGCGGCCGTGGTCTCGGTGCCGAGGGTGTACTGGGGTACGCCGACGGCGTGGACGACGGCGGTCAGGGGCCGGTCGGCGGGGATCGCGTCGAGGACCGCCGCCAGCTGGTCGCGGTCGCAGACGTCGCAGGCGGCGAGCGTCACGTCGGCGCCCAGGGCCCGGATCTCGGCGGCGAGTTCGGCCGCTCCGGGGGCGTCTGCGCCGCGCCGGCTGGTCAGGACGAGGTGGGCGGCGCCGGTGGCGGCGAGACGGCGGGCCACTTGTGCGCCGACGCCTCCGGTGCCGCCGGTGACCAGGACGGTCCCGGACGGCTCCCAGCGGCGGACCGGCTCGCGGTCGCCGAGCGGGGCGCGGACCAGGCGGCGGCCGAGGACGCCGCTGGTGCGGACGGCGACCTGGTCCTCGTCGCCGTAGCCGCCGGCCAGGACCTTGGCGAGCCGGTCGAGCGCGCGCTGGTCCAGGGTGGCGGGCAGGTCGACGAGGCCGCCCCAGGCGGCGGGCTGTTCGAGGGCGATGACCCGGCCGAGGCCCCAGACGCGGGCCTGTGCCGGTACGGCGGGGGCGTCGGCTCGGCCGGCGGCGACGGCTCCCCGGGTGGCGGCCCAGTGCCGGGCGGTGATCCCGGCGTCGGCCAGGGCCTGGACGAGGACGTGGGTGCCGGTGGCGCCGGCCGCCTCGTCGAGGCCGAGGAGGGAGAGGACGCCGCCGAGGCCGGGCAGGGCGGCGGTGGCCTCGCCGAGCCGCTCCGTGAGGGCGGCGCGGTCGGCGGTGGCGGGGTCGGTCTCCAGGACGACGGTCTCGACGCCGTGGGCCGCGAGGCCGGCGGCGACCGTGCCGGCCACGCCCTGGGCGGCGGGCGAGGTGACGATCAGCCAGGTGCCGGCCGGGGCGGTGGGTGCGGGGGCCGCGGTCAGCGGGGTCCAGGCGGCCTTGTAGCGCCAGGAGTCGAGGGTGGAGCGGGCCTGCTGTCCGCGCCGCCAGGTGGCGAGGGCGGGCAGCAGCTCGCCGAGGGCGCGGCGCTCTTCGAGGGCGAGGGTGCCGGCCAGGGCTTCCAGGTCCTCGGCCTCGACGGCCGCCCAGAACCGGGCCTCGGTCTCGTCGGCGGTGGCGGGGCCGGCGGCGGGCGCCTCGGGGCGGACGGGGGCGGGCTTGAGCCAGTAGCTCTGGCGCTGGAAGGCGTACGTGGGCAGGGCGACGGTGGTGGCGTCCCGGCCGGTGAGGACGGCGGTCCAGTCGACGTCGACGCCGCGGGTCCAGGCGGTCGCGAGGGAGGTGGTGAAGCGGGCCAGGCCGCCCTCGCCGCGGCGCAGGGTGCCCGTCGCCAGGATGTCGGCGCCTGCGTCCTCGGCGGTCTCCACCAGCCCGTACGTGAGGACCGGGTGCGCGCTCGACTCCACGAAGGCCCGGAAACCGTCCGCGAGGAGGGTACGGACGACCGGCTCGAACGACACCGGCTGCCGGCAGTTCTCGTACCAGTAGGCGGCCGTCAGCTCGGGACCTTCCAGCACCTCCCCGCTGACGGTGGAGTACAGCGGCACCGAACCGGTCCGGGGCTCCACGAAGCCCAGCAGGTCCAGGATCCGCTCCTTGAGCGGCTCCACCTGGGCGCAGTGGGAGGCCACCGTGGACGGCACGATCTTCGCCCGGACCCCGTCGGCCTCCAGGGCGGCGACCAGCTCCTCCAGCGGAGCGACCTCGCCGGCCACCGTCACCGAGCCCGGACCGTTGATCCCGGCGATGGACAGGGCGTCGCCGTACGGGGCGATGCGCGTTTCGGCCTCGGCGCGGGACAGGGCGACGGAGGCGACGGCGCCGTTGCCGACGAGCTCGTCGGCGAAGAGCTGCGAGCGGAGCACGGCCACCTTCGCGCCGTCCTCCAGCGACAGCGCGCCCGAGACGACGGCGGCGGCGATCTCGCCCTGGGAGTGGCCGACGACCGCGTCGGGCTCGACGCCCGCCGCGCGCCACAGCTCGGCGAGGGAGACCATGACGGTGAACAGGACGGGCTGGAGCACCTCGATCCGGGTCAGAGCTTCCCCGCCACCGCGCAGCACCTCCTCCACCGACCAGTCGACGTGCGCCCCGACGGCTGCCGCGACCTCGGCGAACCGGGCCGCGAACACCGGTGAGGAGTCCAGCAGTTCGACGCCCATCCCGGCCCACTGGGAGCCCTGACCGGGGAAGACGAAGACCGTCTTGCCGCCCGCGTCCGCGACGCCCGCCGCGGCGGGCGCGTCGAGGGCGGCGAGCAGTTCCTCGCGGGTGGAGCCGAACGCCACGGCCCGGTGGTCGAACGCCGACCGGGTCGCGGCCAGGGAGAGCGCCACGTCCTCGGGCCGCAGCGTCGCATCGGAGCGGACGAACTGCCGCAGGCGGGCGGTCTGCGCGGTCAGCGCCGCCGCCCCCTTGCCGGACAGCGGCCACGGGAGCGGTCCGCCGGTGCCGACCGCCGGGGCGGCGGCCGGGTCCTCCTGCCCCTCGGGGGCGGCGGCGGGTTCGGGGGCGGCTTCGAGGATGGCGTGCGCGTTGGTGCCGCTGAGTCCGAAGGAGGACACGGCGGCCCGGCGCGGGTGGCCGGTCTCGGGCCAGTTCCGGGACTCCAGCAGGAGTTCGACGTCACCGGCGGCCCAGTCGATGTGCGGGGAGGGCGCGTCCACGTGCAGGGTCTTGGGGAGCACGCCGTGGCGCAGCGACATGACGGTCTTGATGATGCCGCCGACGCCGGCCGCGGCCTGGGTGTGCCCGATGTTGGACTTGATGGAGCCGAGCCACAGCGGCTGCCCGTCGGGGCGGCCGCGCCCGTAGGTGGCGAGCAGGGCGTTGGCCTCGATGGGGTCTCCGAGGGTGGTGCCCGTGCCGTGGGCCTCGACCGCGTCGACCTGGTCGGGGGTGAGGCGGGCGTTGGCGAGCGCGGCCCGGATGACGCGCTGCTGGGCCTTGCCGCTGGGGGCGGTGAGGCCGTTGCTGGCGCCGTCCTGGTTGATGGCGGAGCCGCGGATGACGGCGAGGACCTCGTGGCCGTTGCGGCGGGCGTCGGAGAGCTTCTCCAGCAGGACCAGGCCGACGCCCTCGGAGAAGGAGGTCCCGTCGGCGCCGGCCGCGAAGGCCTTGCAGCGGCCGCTGAAGGCCATGACGCCCTGGGCGCTGAAGCCCACGAACAGGCCGGGGGACGCCATCACGGTGACCCCGCCGGCCAGGGCGAGCGAGCACTCGCCCTGGCGCAGCGCCTGGGCCGCGAGGTGCACGGCGACCAGGGAGGAGGAGCACGCGGTGTCGATGGTGACCGCGGGGCCCTCGAAGCCGTACGTGTAGGAGAGCCGGCCGGAGATCACACTGGCCACGGAGCCGGTGACGAGGTGTCCCTCGGCGCCCTCGGCCTCGTCTCCGAGGCTCTGGGCGTACGAGGGCTGGGAGGCGCCGATGTAGACGCCGGTCTGGGTGCCCTTGAGCCGGACCGGGTCGATGCCGGCCCGCTCCAGCGCCTCCCAGGAGGCCTCCAGCAGGAGCCGCTGCTGCGGGTCCATGGCGAGGGCCTCGCGCGGCGAGATCCCGAAGAACGCGGCGTCGAACTCGTCGACGTCGGGGACGAACGCGGCTTCGCGCACCGTTCCCGTGTCGCCGAGGTCCCAGCCGCGGTTGTCGGGGAAGCCGGAGACGGCGTCCCCCTCCTTGGCGACGAACTCCCAGAGGTCTTCGGGGGATTCGATGCCGCCGGGGAAGCGGCAGCTCATGGCGACGACGGCGATGGGTTCGTGCGCGGCGTCCACCAGGTGCTGGTTCTGCCGGCGCAGCCGTTCCGTCTCCGTCAGCGACGCCCGCAGCGCTTCGACGACCTTTTCCGAGGGGGTGCTCATGGGTGTGATCTCCGGATCTCGTCTTCGCGTATCAGTGGTGGTCGCCGTCCAGGGCCAGGGACACGAGATCGTCGAGGTCCATCGTGGCGATCGAGTCCTCCCGTGCCCCGGTGTGGTCGGACGTGGGCGGTTCGGCCGCCGGGCTGCCCGCCAGCCGCAGCAGCGTGTCGAGGACGCCCGCTTCGCTCAGCCGGGCCAGCGGGAGGGTGGCGAGGGCCCGCCGCAGGTGTGCCTCGTCGACCGGTGCGCCGGTGCCCGTCGGGCCGGCCGCGGGGTCCGCCGCCGCGGTCTCCGGGGCGAGTTCGTCCCGGAGGTGGTCCGCGAGTTCGACCGGGGTGGGGTGGTCGAAGACGATGGTCGCGGGCAGCCGCAGTCCGGTGGCCGCGCCGAGCCGGTTGCGCAGTTCGACGGCGGTCAGCGAGTCGAAGCCGAGCTCCTTGAAGGCCCGGTCGGCCTCGATGGATCCGGTGCCGGAGTGGCCGAGGACGGCCGCCACGTTGGTCCGTACGAGGTCCAGCAGCACGCCCCGGCGGCGCTCGGCGGTGAGCCCGGCGAGCTTGCGCAGGAGCGCGGAGCCGTCCGGTTCCGCGGTGGCGGCACCTCCCGCGGCCCGGCGTACCGGGGTGCGGACGAGGGAGCGGTACAGCGCGGGCAGTTCGGCCCCGCCGGCGGAGTCGCGCAGCGCGGCCGGGTCGAGCCGGACGGGGACGCTCAGCGCCTCGTCCTGGTCCACGGCGGCGTCGAACAGGGCGAGGCCCTGCTCCGCGGTGAGCGGGGTGACGCCGCCGCGGCTGAACCGGGCCAGGTCGGTGTCGTCGAGGCCGGCCGTGAGCTCGCTGGTCTGGCGCCACATGCCCCAGGCGAGGGAGGTGGCGGGCAGGCCCTGGGCCCGGCGGTGGTGGGCGAGGGCGTCCAGGTAGGTGTTGGCGGCGGCGTAGTTGGCCTGGCCGGAGTTGCCGGTCACGCCCGCGGCCGAGGAGTAGAGCACGAACCGGCTCAGGTCCAGGTCGCGGGTGAGCTCGTGGAGGTTCCACGCGGCGTCCGTCTTGGGCCGCATGGCGCGCTCCATGCGTGCCGGGGTGAGCGAGGCGAAGACGCCGTCGTCGACGACGCCGGCCGCGTGGACCACGCCGGTCAGCGGCCGGTCGGCCGGGATCGCGGCGAGGAGCGCGGCCAGCGCGTCCCGGTCGGCGGCGTCGCAGGCCACGACCTCGGCCGTGCCGCCCGACGCGGCGATCTCGGCGACGAGTTCGGCCGCGCCGGGGGCGTCCGGGCCGCGCCGGCCGGCGAGCAGCAGGTGCCGGACGCCGTGGTGCGTGACGAGGTGCTTGGCGAGCAGGGCGCCGAGGGTGCCGGTGCCGCCGGTGACGAGGACGGTGCCGGCCGGGTCCCAGCCCTGCGGGACGGTGAGCACGATCTTGCCGGTGTGCTTGGCCTGGCTCATGAAGCGAAACGCCTCGGGCGCCCGCCGGATGTCCCAGGTGCGGGTGGGCAGCGGCCGCAGCCCGTCCGTCTCGAACAGGCCGGCCAGTTCGGTGAGCATGGCGGCGGTGCGCTGCGGCCCGGCCTCGGCCAGGTCGAAGCGGCGGTAGTGGACGCCCGGGTGGTCCTGGGCGACCTGTCCGGCGTCGCGGACGTCGGTGGCGCCGAGCTCGACGAAGCGGCCGCCGCGCGGCAGGAGCCGCAGCGAGGCGTCGACGAGGTCACCGGCCAGGCAGTCCAGGACGACGTCCATGCCCTCGCCGCCGGTGGCGGCGGCGAAGCGCTCCTCGAAGGAGGCGTCGCGGGAGGAGGCGATGCGGTCGTCGTCGAGTCCGGCCGCGCGCAGCGCGTCCCACTTGCCCTCGCTGGCCGTGCCGTACACCTCGGCGCCGAGGTGGCGGGCGATCTGCACCGCCGCCGAGCCGACGCCGCCGGCGGCGGCGTGCACGAGCACCCGCTCCCCCGCCTTCAGTCCCGCCAGGTCCACCAGCGCGTAGTAGGCGGTGAGGAACGCGGCGGGCACCGAGGCGGCCTTCTCGAAGGACCAGCCCTCGGGGATGCGGGCCACCATCTCGGCGTCGGCCACCGCGAGGGGGCCGAAGGCGTACGGCACCATGCCCATCACCCGGTCGCCGGGGGCGAGGCGGGTGACGCCCGGGCCGGTCTCGACGACCACGCCGGCCGCCTCGCAGCCCATGAACCCGCCGCCCGGGTACATCCCGAGGGAGACCAGGACGTCGCGGAAGTTGAGCCCGGCGGCGTGCACGGCGATGCGCACCGCCCCCTCGGGCAGCGGTCCGGCGGCCTCCGGGCGGGGCAGCAGGGCCAGGTGGTCGAGGGTTCCGGCGGCGGTGGTGTCCAGGGCCCAGGCGGCGGCGTCCGGTACCGGCAGGGCCGTGCCCGAGCCGGCCCGGACCAGGCGCGGCGCGAGGGCGGTGCCGGCGCGCAGCGCGGTCTGCGGCTCGTCGTGGACGAGGGCCGCGGCGACCGCGCCCCGCAGGGCGGCGGCCGACTCCGCGGTGGTGTCGAGGTCGGCGATCAGGAGCCGGCCCGGGTTCTCGGCCTGGGCGGAGCGGATCAGCCCCCAGGCGGGTGAGTGCGCGAGGCCGGCGGCGTCCTCGCCGGTGCGGGTGGCGACGGCGCCGTGGGTGAGGACGACCAGCCGGGATCCGGCGAAGCGTTCCCCGGCCACCCATTCCTGCACGGTGGCGAGCAGGGCGGCCGCGTCGGCGTGGACCCGGTCGAGGGCGCCGTCCGGGGCGGGGCCGGCGGCCGGGTCCCCGTACGGCAGGACCACGGTCTGCGGCAGGGCCGTGCCGTCGGCGGCGGCGAGGGCCGCGAGGTCCTCGTACCGGTCGACGGCGGCGCCCGCGCCCTCCAGGGCGGCGGCGATGCCGGCCGTGTCGGAGCCGAGGACGGCCCAGTTCCCGGCGGCGGAGGCGTCGGCCCCGGCGGGCAGTTCCGTCCAGTCGAGGCGGAACAGCCCGTCGGTGGCGCCGTCGCCGCCCTGGCGCAGGGTGGCCGTGTCGACGGGGCGCAGGACGAGCGCGTCGACGGTGGCGACCGGTGCGCCGGCCGCGTCGGCGACGTCCACCGCGATGGTGTCGGTGCCCGCCGCGCTGACGCGGACCCGCAGGGTGCCGGCGCCGGCCGCGTGGAGGGAGACGCCGCTCCAGGCGAAGGGCAGCCGGGCCTGGCCGGTCAGCTCGATGAACTCGCCGAGCCGCATGGCGTGCAGCGCGGCGTCGAGCAGGGCGGGGTGCAGGAGGTAGCGGGCCGCTTCGCCCTGGTGGCTGTCGGGCAGGGCGACCTCGGCGAAGACGTCCCCGGTGGACTCCTGGCGCCAGGCGGCGCGCAGGCCCTGGAAGGCGGGGCCGAACTGGTAGCCGGTCTCGGCCGCGGCGGCGTAGAAGCCGTCGAGGTCGACGGGTTCGGCGCCGGCGGGCGGCCAGGCGGTCAGGTCGTGGCCGGGGGCGCGGACGTCCCGGGCGAGGACACCGCTGGCGTGGCGGGTCCAGGGCAGGTCGGCGGGTGCGTCCTCGGCGCGGGAGTGGATGGTGACCGGGCGGGTGCCGGCGGCGCCGTCGGGGCCGACCAGCACCTGGAGGTGGACGCCGCCGCGGGCCGGGAGGACCAGCGGTGCTTCGAGGGTGAGCTCGTCGAGCAGGGTGAAGCCGGCTTCGTCGCCGGCGCGGACGGCCAGTTCGACGAAGGCGGTGCCGGGGAGGATCGGCGTGCCGGACACCGCGTGGTCGGCGAGCCAGGACTGGGTGTCGGGGGCGATCCGGCCGGTGAACAGCAGGCCTTCGCCGCCCGCGAGGCCGACGGCCGCGCCGAGCAGCGGGTGCCCGGCGTCCGAGAGCCCGAAGCCGGTGGCGTCACCGGAGTAGGGCGGCAGCGGATCGGGCCAGAAGGGCTCGTTCTGGAAGGCGTACGTGGGCAGGTCGACGCGCGCGGCGTCCTGGCCGGCGTAGACGGCCTCCCAGTCGACGGGGGCGCCGTGGGTCCAGGCCTCGGCCAGGGAGGCCAGGAACCGCTGGGCGCCGCCTTCGTCACGGCGCAGGGTGCCCTGGGTGACGGCGGAGGTGCCGGCGGCCTCGATGGTCTCCTGGACGCCGATGGTCAGCACCGGGTGGGCGCTGGACTCCACGAAGACCTTGTGGCCGCGCTCCAGGAGGCCGGCGACGGCGTCCTGGAAGCGGACGGTCTGGCGGAGGTTGGTGTACCAGTACTCGGCGTCCAGCTCCGAGCCGTCGGCCCACTCCCCGGTGACGGTGGAGAAGAACGGGACCTCGGCGGTGCGGGGTTCGATGCCCGCGAGGAGGCCGATGACCTCGTCGCGGATCGACTCGACCTGGGGGCCGTGCGAGGCGTAGTCCACGTTGATCCGGCGGGCCCGGACGCCGTCGGCCTCGCAGGCCGCCATCAGCTCGTCCAGAGCCTCCGGATCACCGGAGACGACCGTCGACTGCGGGCCGTTGACCGAGGCGAGGGCGAGGCGCTCGCCCCAGGCGGAGATGCGTTCCGCCACCGCGTCGGCCGCAGCCGGGACCGACACCATGCCGCCCTTGCCGGCCAGCGCGAGCAGCGCCTTGGCGCGCAGCGCCGACACCTTCGCCGCGTCCTCCAGCGACAGCGCGCCGGACACCGCGGCCGCGGCGATCTCACCCTGCGAGTGGCCGACCACGGCCGCGGGGACGACGCCGACGGCGCGCCACAGCTCGGCGAGGGAGACCATCACGGCCCACAGGGCGGGCTGCACGACGTCGACGCGGTCGAAGCCGGGGGCTCCGTCCTTCTGCCGGAGCACGTCCAGCAGCGACCAGTCGGTGTGCGGGGCCAGGGCGCGCTCGCAGTCGTCGAGGCGGGCGGCGAAGGCCGGCGAGGAGTCGTACAGCTCCACCGCCATGCCCGCCCACTGCGAACCCTGCCCGGGGAAGACGAACACCGGGCGGCCGGTGCCCTTGACGACGGCGCCCTCGGTGACGCCGACGGCGGGCGTGCCCTCGGCCAGGGCGGTGAGCCCGGCGAGGAGTCCGGTGCGGTCGTCGGCCTGGACCGCGGCACGGCGTTCCAGGGCGGCCCGGGTGGTGGCCAGCGACCAGGCGACGTCCACGGGGCGCGGTGCCCCGGTGTCCTCGGCCGCGGCGAACTCCCGCAGCCGGCCGGCCTGGGCGTGCAGGGCGGCCGTACCGCGTCCGGAGACGATCCAGGGCAGTGCGGCGGCCGGGAAGGCCGGGACGGCGGGTACGCGGGCGGGCTCCTCGGCGGGCGGCGCCTGCTCCAGCACGACGTGGACGTTGGTGCCGCTGCCGCCGAAGGAGGACACGCCGGCGCGGCGCGGGCGGCCCGTCTCGGGCCACGGCCGGGCCTCGGTCAGCAGTTCCACGGCGCCCGAGGACCAGTCGATCTCGCGGGACGGCTCGCCGACGTGGAGGGTCTTGGGCAGCACGCCGTGGCGCAGCGCCATGACGGTCTTGATGACGCCGGCGACGCCGGAGGCGGCCTGGGAGTGGCCCAGGTTGGACTTCAGGGAGCCCAGCCACAGGGGCTGGTCGGCGGTGCGGTCCTGCCCGTAGGTGGCGAGGAGGGCACCGGCCTCGATGGGGTCGCCGAGGGTGGTGCCGGTGCCGTGCGCCTCGACGGCGTCGATGTCGGCGGGGCCGAGTCCGGCGTCGGCGAGGGCCGCGCGGATGACGCGCTGCTGGGCCGGGCCGCTGGGGGCGGAGAGGCCGTTGCTGGCGCCGTCCTGGTTGGCGGCCGTACCGCGGATGACGGCGAGGACCTGGTGGCCGTTGGCCTGTGCGTCGGAGAGGCGCTCCAGCATGATCACGCCGACGCCCTCGGACCAGCCGGTGCCGTCGGCGTCCTCGGAGAAGGACTTGCAGCGGCCGGACGGGGAGAGTCCGCCCTGCTGGCTGAAGCCGATGAAGACGCCGGGCGAGCACATGACCATCGCGCCGCCGGCGAGCGCCATGCGGCAGTCCCCGGTCCGCAGGGCCTGCACGGCGAGGTGCAGGGCGGTCAGGGAGGAGGAGCACATGGTGTCGACGGTGACGGCCGGGCCCTCCAGGCCGAAGGTGTAGGCGAGGCGGCCGGAGGCGACGGCGGCGGAGGCGCCGAACAGCATCTGGCCGTCGGAGCCTTCGGGCATCTGCACGCCGTGTCCGTAGCCGGGGTATCCGGCTCCGATGAACACGCCGGTGCTGCTGCCCTTGAGGCTGTCCGGGTCGAGGCCGGCCCGTTCGAAGACCTCCCAGGCGGTCTCCAGGAGGAGGCGCTGCTGCGGGTCCATGGTGAGGGCCTCGCGGGGCGAGATACCGAAGAAGCCGGGGTCGAAGTGGGTGGCGGTGTCGACGAAGCCGCCCTCGCGGACGTAGCTCGTACCGGCCTTGGCGCGGTCGGGGTCGTAGAAGCCGTCGAGGTTCCAGCCGCGGTCGGCGGGGAAGCCGCCGATGGCGTCGCGGCCTTCGGCGACGAGCTGCCACATGTCCTCGGGCGAGGTGATCCCGCCGGGGTAGCGGCAGCTCATGGAGACGATGGCGATGGGCTCGTCGGAGGCGACGGCCCGGGTGGTGGCGGTGCCGGCCGCGCCGGCGGTGTCCTCGGCGCCGAGGAGTCCGGTGCGCAGCAGGTCGGCGACGGCCTGCGGGGTGGGGTGGTCGAAGACCATCGTGGCGGGCAGGGTGAGGCCGGTGGCGGCGGTGAGCCGGTTGCGCAGGTCGACGGAGGTCAGCGAGTCGAAGCCGGTCGCCTTGAAGGCGCGTCCGGGTTCGATCGCGTCGAGGGACGGGTGGCCGAGGACGGCGGCAGCCTCGCGGCGGACCAGGTCGAGCAGGAGGGTGTCCCGCTCGCCCTCGGGGGCCTGCCGCAGGCGGCGGGCGAACTCGCCCGCGGGGCCTTCGCGTCCGTCGGTGTCCTCATCGGCGCCGGCGGCCCGGGTGGCCTCGCGGGCCTCGGGGATGCCGGTGAGCAGCGGGCTGGGGCGGGTGGCGGTGAAGCCGGGCGCGAAGCGGGTCCAGTCGACGTCGGCGACGGCGACGAACGCCTCGTCGTGTTCGACGGCCTGGAGCAGCGCGGACAGGGCGGTCACCGGGTCCATCTCCAGGACGCCGCGGCGGCTCATGTACTCCTGGGCGCCGGCGGTCTCCATGATGCCGCCGCCGCCCCAGGCGCCCCAGGCGACGGAGGTGGCGGTGAGGCCGCGGGCCCGGCGGTGTTCGGCGAGGGCGTCGAGGTGGGCGTTGGCCGCGGCGTAGGCGGTGTGTCCGGCGGCGCCCCACACGCCGGAGTTGGAGGAGAACAGGACGAAGGCGTCCAGGGGGGTGTCGCCGAGGAGTTCGTCGAGGTGGGTGGCGCCGGCGGCCTTGCCGGCGAGGACCCGCTCGAACTCCTCGGGGGTGACGTCCTCCAGGACGGTGGACTGGGGTACGCCGGCGGCGTGCACGACGGCGGTGAGGGGGGTGGCGGCGGGTACGGAGGCCAGCAGCGCGGCGACCGCGTCGCGGTCGGCGACGTCGCAGGCGACGGCTTCGGCCTCGGCGCCCAGGGCGCGGAGCTCCGTGAGGAGTTCGGCGGCGCCGGGGGCGTCGGGGCCGCGGCGGCCGGCCAGGACGAGGCGTTCGGCGCCGGCGGCGGCGAGCCAGCGGGCGACGTGCGCGCCGACTCCGCCGGTGCCGCCGGTGACGAGGACGGTGCCGTGCGGGCGCCAGTCGCGGGCCGGTTCGCGGTCTTCGAG
Organism: Streptomyces sp. NPDC044002; assembly: GCF_056434525.1. Taxonomy (NCBI): domain Bacteria; kingdom Bacillati; phylum Actinomycetota; class Actinomycetes; order Kitasatosporales; family Streptomycetaceae; genus Streptomyces; species Streptomyces sp. NPDC044002. The sequence goes on along the minus strand of NZ_JBWKEZ010000004.1, from coordinate 134,887 downwards.
GGCGGCGCGGACGAGGCGGCGGCCGAAGGTGCCGGAGCCGCGGACGGCGATCTGGTCCTCGTCTCCGGCTCCTCCGGCGAGGATCTGGACGAGCCTGGTCAGGGCGCGTTCGTCGGCGGCCGGCGGCAGGTCGACGAGGCCGCCCCAGCTGCGGGGCTGTTCCAGTGCGACGACCCGGCCGAGGCCCCAGACCTGTGCCTGGGCGGGGTCGGGGGCGTCGTCGGAGCGGCCGGTGGAGACGGCGCCGCGGGTGACGGTCCAGAGCCGGGCGCCGGTCACGTCGGCGTCGGTGAGGGCCTGGGCCAGGACGAGGCCGTGCAGGGCGCCGTCGGCGCCGAGGCCGGCGAGGGAGAGGACCCCGGTGATCTCGGAGGCGGAGACGGCGGTGCGGATCAGTTCGGCGAGCGCGGTCCGGTCGGTGCCGGTGGCGCGTACGGTCACGGTCGAGGCGCCGTGCCGGGCGAGCGCGGCGGCGCAGTCGGCGGCGAGGGACTCGTGGGCGGGGTCGGCGGGCAGCACGACCAGCCAGGTGCCGGTCAGCGGCGCCGGGGCGGGCTCCGGGAGGCGGTCCCAGGTGACGCGGTAGCGCCAGGAGTCGACGGTGGAGCGTTCGCGGCGGCGGCGCCGCCAGGAGGACAGGGCGGGCAGCAGTTCGCCGAGGGAGCGGCGCTCCTCCAGGTCGAGGGTGCCGGCGAGGGCTTCGAGGTCCTCGCGTTCGACGGCGTCCCAGAAGCGTGCCTCGGTCTCGTCGGCGGCCGGGGTGCCGCCCGCCGGCTCGGCGGGGGCGGCCGCCTCCAGCCAGTAGCGCTGCTGCTGGAAGGCGTAGGTGGGCAGTTCCACGGGGTGGGGGCCGTGCGGGGCGACGAGTGCCGCCCAGTCGACGGCGGCGCCGTGGACCCAGGCTTCGGCGAGGGAGGTGAGGAGGCGGCGCGGGCCGCCCTCGTCGCGGCGCAGGGAGCCGAGGGTGACGGCGGCGGCGGCCGTGGTGTCGATGGTCTCCTGGACGCCGATGGTCAGCACGGGGTGGGCGCTGGACTCGACGAAGATGCCGTGGCCCTCGGCGAGGAGGGCGCGGACGGCCTCCTCGAAGCGGACGGTGGTGCGCAGGTTGGTGTACCAGTACTCGGCGTCGAGCTCGGTGCCGTCGACGAAGCCGGCGGTGACGGTGGAGAAGAACGGGATCTCGGCGGTGCGCGGCTCGATCCCGGCGAGGAGGCCGAGGACCTCGTCGCGGATGGATTCGACCTGCGCGGAGTGGGAGGCGTAGTCGACGTTGATGCGGCGGGCGCGGACCCCGTCGGTCTCGCAGGCCGCCATCAGCTCGTCCAGCGCCTGCGGGTCACCGGAGACGACGGTGGAGCGGGGGCCGTTGACGGAGGCGAGGGCGAGGCGCTCGCCCCAGGCGGAGATGCGTTCGGCGACGGCCTCGGCGGTGTCGGCGACGGACACCATGCCGCCCTTGCCGGCCAGGGCCACGATGGCCTTCGCGCGCAGCGCGGAAACCTTCGCGGCGTCCTCCAGCGACAGGGCGCCCGCGACGGCGGCCGCGGCGATCTCGCCCTGCGAGTGGCCGACCACGGCTGCCGGGACGACACCCGCCGCACGCCACAGCTCGGCGAGGGACACCATCACCGCCCACAGCGCCGGCTGGACCACATCGACGTGGTCGAAGCCGGGCGCGCCGTCCTGCTGGCGGAGCACGTCCAGCAGCGACCAGTCCGTGTGCGGGGCCAGGGCCTCGGCGCACGCGTCGAGGCGGGCGGCGAACACCGGGGAGGCCTCGTACAGTTCCACGGCCATGCCGGCCCACTGGGAGCCCTGACCGGGGAAGACGAGGACGGTACCGGAGCCGGGCAGGGTGGTGCCCTGGACGACGGTGGCGGCGCCGGGTGCGGCGTCGGCGAGGGCGGCGAGGCCCTCCTGGAACCCGTTGTCGCCGGCGGCGACGACCACGGCGCGCTGCTCCAGGGCGGCGCGGGTGGTGGCCAGGGAGTGGGCGACGTCGGCGGGGCCCGGCGCGTCCTCGCGGGCGGCGAAGGTGCGCAGCCGGCCGGCCTGGGCGCGCAGGGCGCCCGGGGTGTGGCCGGAGAGGGCCCACGGGACCAGCGGGGTGGACAGGACCGCCGGGGTGGCGGCGGGAGCGGCGTGGGCGGCTTCGGGGCCGTCGGGGGCGGTGTCCTGTTCGAGGATGACGTGGGCGTTGGTGCCGCCGACTCCGAAGGCGGAGACGCCCGCGCGGCGCGGGCCGCCGTCGCGGGGGGTCCACTCGACGGGGTCGCGCAGCAGCCGTACGGTGCCGGACGACCAGTCGACCTGGCTGGTGGGCTCGTCGACGTGGAGGGTGCGGGGCAGCAGGCCGTGGCGCATGGCCATGACCATCTTCATCACGCCGGCCATGCCGGCGGCGGCCTGGGTGTGGCCGATGTTGGACTTGACGGAGCCGAGCCACAGCGGCCGGTCCTCGGGGCGGTTCTTGCCGTAGGCGGTCAGCAGGGCCTGCGCCTCGATGGGGTCGCCGAGGGTGGTGCCGGTGCCGTGCGCCTCGACGGCGTCGACGTCGGCGGCGGTGACGCGGGCGTTGGCGAGGGCCTGCTTGATGACGCGGACCTGGGAGGGGCCGTTGGGGGCGGTCAGGCCGTTGGACGCGCCGTCCTGGTTGACGGCCGAGCCGCGGATGACGGCGAGGACCTCGTGGCCGTTGCGGCGGGCGTCGGAGAGCCGCTCCAGCAGCAGGACGCCGATGCCCTCGGCGAAGCCGGTGCCGTCGGCGGAGTCGGCGAAGGCCTTGCAGCGGCCGTCGGAGGCGAGGCCGCGCTGGCGGCTGAACTCGACGAACAGGCCGGGGGTGGACATGACGGTGACGCCGGCGGCCAGGGCGAGGGAGCACTCGTCCTGGCGCAGGGCCTGCACGGCCAGGTGCAGGGCGACGAGGGAGGAGGAGCAGGCGGTGTCGACGGTGACGGCCGGGCCCTCCAGGCCGAAGGTGTAGGCGAGGCGCCCGGAGACGACGGCGGCGGCGCTGCCCGTGCCGAGGTAGCCCTCGACGTCGTCGGGGACGGAGTCGAGGTCGGTGGCGTAGCTGGAGGAGGAGGCGCCGACGAACACGCCGGTGCGGCTGCCCTTGAGGGAGGTCGGGTCGTATCCGGCGCGCTCCAGGACCTCCCAGGAGGCCTCCAGCAGCAGCCGCTGCTGCGGGTCCATGGCGAGGGCCTCGCGCGGCGAGATGCCGAACAGCTGTGCGTCGAAGCCGGGGACGTCCTGGAGGAAGCCGCCCTGCTTGGTGTACGAGGTGCCGATCCGCTCGGGGTCGGGGTCGTAGAGGGCGTCGAGGTCCCAGCCGCGGTCCTCGGGGAAGCCGCCGATGCCGTCGCGGCCGTCGGCGACGAGGTCCCACAGCTGTTCGGGGGTGGTGACCTGGCCGGGGAAGCGGCAGGCCATGCGGACGACGGCCACGGGCTCGGGCTCTTCGAGCTCCTTGACGCGCCGGCGCGCGTTGCGCAGGTCGGCGGTGGCCCGCTTCAGATATTCGCGGAGCTTGTCTTCATTGGTCGTGCTCAACGTCACTCACCTACCGGGAACGGGAAGCCAACACGGCGCGGTCGTTGCGGGCGCGGGGTCACTGCGTCTCCAACTCGTCGTCGAGCAGGTCGAAGAGCTCGCTGTCCGAGGCCGTGTCGAGGTCGGCGTCGGGGGCGGGCGCCGCGTCCGTCCCGGTGGCGTTCCAGGCGGCGAGCAGCGCGTGGAGCCTGCCGCTGATCCGGCCGCGGTCCTCGGGGCCGGCCTGCGCGGCTGCGGCCAGGGCGCCGCCGAGCCGGTCGATCTCGTCGAGGAGCGGGTCCACGCCGTCGGTGTCGCCGAGGAGTTCGGTGCGCAGCAGGGCGGCGAGCTCGACGGGCGTGGGGTGGTCGAAGACCAGGGTGGAGGGCAGGCTCAGGCCGGTGGCGGCGCCGAGCCGGTTGCGCAGTTCGACCGCGCTGAGGGAGTCGAAGCCCAGTTCGCGGAAGGCCCGCTGGGGGCCGACGGCGGCCAGGGCCTCGGGGCCGGCGGTGCCGTGGCCCAGGACGGAGGCGGCCTGCTTGCGGACCAGGTCGAGCAGGACGCGGTCCTGCTCGGCCGGCGGGAGGCCGGTGAGCCGGTGCAGCAGGGCGTCGGCGGCGCCGTCGGCGGCCTCGGCCTCGGCGGCGGCGGTGGCCTCGGCCTGGGCGAGGAGCTTCGCCGCCTCGGGGACCATCTCGAACAGGGGGCTGTCGCGTTCGGTGTTGGTGCCCAGCGAGAAGCTGTCCCAGCGGATGTCGATGATGACGGGGCTGGTCTCCTCGTGGTCGAGGGACTGCTGGAGCGCGGCGGTGGCGAGCTCCGGGGGGAGCTCCCAGACGCCCTGGAGGCGGGCGCGTTCGCCGACGCCGTTGTCGGCCATGCCGCTGCCCTCCCAGGTGCCCCACACGACGGCGGTGGCGGGCAGGCCGAGGGCGCGGCGCTGCTCGGCGAGGGCGTCGAGGAAGGTGTTGCCGGGGGTGTAGTTGCCCAGGCCCGCGGAGCCGTAGGCGGCGCCGAAGGAGGAGAACAGGACGAAGGCCGTGAGCTCCTTGTCGCGGGTCAGTTCCTGGAGGTTGAGGGCGCCGCGCGCCTTGACGGCGAGGACGCGTTCCATGCGGTCGGGGGTGAGCGAGTCGACCATGCCGTCGTCGAGGACGGCGGCGGTGTGGAACACCGAGGTCAGGGGGGCGTCGGCGGGGAGTGCGTCGATGACGGCGGCGAGCGCGGCGGCGTCGCTGACGTCGGCGGCGGCGATGGTGACCCGGGCGCCGAGCTCGGTGAGTTCGGCCTGGAGGGCGTCGGCGCCGGGGGCGCCGGGGCCGCTGCGGCTGATCAGGAGGAGGTGTTCGGCGCCGGCGCGGGCGAGCCAGCGGGCGGTCTGCGCGCCGAGGCCGCCGGTGCCGCCGGTGATGAGGGCGGTGCCGGCCGGCTGCCAGGTGCGGACGGGTTCGGTGTCGCCGATCGGGGCCCGGACCAGCCTGCGGACCAGGACGTTCCAGGAGCGTACGGCGAGCTGGTCCTCGTCTCCGGGCTCGGTGAGGATGCCGGCGAGCCGCTTCCAGGCCTCCTCGTCGGGCTGCTGCGGCAGGTCGACGATGCCGCCCCACAGCCGCGGGTGCTCCTGGACGAGGACGCGGGCCAGGCCCCAGACGGTGGCCTGGACGGGGCTGGTGAGCGGGTCGGAGTCGCCGACGGAGACGGCGCCCTGGGTGAGGGACCAGACCGGGGCGTCGAACTCGGCGAGTTCGCGGACCTGGAGGACAGCCTGGACGAGGGTGACGGTGCCGGCCAGGCCGAGCGGGAGTTCCGGGTGGTCGGGGTGCGGCCGCTCGTCGAGGGACAGCAGGGACAGGATGCCGGTGACGCGGTCCTCGCCCTCGGCGGTGAGCTCCTGGTGGAGCTGCTGGGCGAGGGTGTAGCGGTCGCTCGCCCAGATGTCGACGGGGATGCGGACGGTGCGGGCGCCCTGGGCGGCGAGGCGGTCGGCGGCGGCCGAGGCGAGCGCGTCGTCGCCGCCCTCGGACTCCACGATCAGCCAGGTGCCGGTGAGCTGCGGGGCGGCGGTCTCGGCGACGGTCCACACGGTGCGGTAGCGCCAGGAGTCGATCGCGGACTTCTCGCGGCGGGTGCGGCGCCAGGCGGCCAGGGCGGGCAGGGCCTCGCCGAGGGGCTGGTCGGCGCCGACGCCGAGGGGGGCCAGGTCGCCGCTGTCCACGGCCGCCCAGAAGGCGGTGTCGACCTCGTCGCCGCCGTGCGCGGCGGGGGCGGGGGCCGTCGGGTCGGCGGGGGCGGCGTCGAGCCAGTAGGGGCGGTGCTGGAAGGCGTACGTGGGCAGTTCGACGCGCTGCGCGCCCTCGGGGAAGACGGTGGGCCAGGCGACGGCGGCGCCGCGGGTCCAGGCTTCGGCGAGGGAGGTGAGGAAGCGCTGCGGGCCGCCCTCGTCGCGGCGCAGGGTGGCGAGGGTGACGGCGGAGGCGGCGGCGGGGGCCCCGTCGGCGTCGATGGTCTCCTGGACGCCGATGGTCAGCACCGGGTGGGCGCTGGACTCGACGAACAGGCCGTGGCCGGAGGCCAGGAGGCTGCGGACGCCGTCCTCGAAGCGGACGGTGGTGCGCAGGTTGGTGTACCAGTACTCGGCGTCCAGCTCGGAGCCGTCGGCCCACTCCCCCGTCACGGTGGAGAAGAACGGGATCTCGGCGGTGCGCGGCTCGATGCCGGCGAGCAGGCCGAGGACCTCGTCGCGGATGGATTCGACCTGCGCGGAGTGGGAGGCGTAGTCGACGTTGATGCGGCGGGCGCGGACCCCGTCGGCCTCGCAGGCCGCCATCAGCTCGTCCAGCGCCTCCGGGTCACCGGAGACGACGGTCGACTGCGGGCCGTTGACGGAGGCGAGGGCGAGGCGCTCGCCCCAGGCGGAGATGCGTTCGGCGACGGCGCCGGCGACGTCCGCGACGGACACCATGCCGCCCTTGCCGGCCAGCGCCACGATGGCCTTCGCCCGCAGCGCGGAAACCTTCGCCGCGTCCTGGAGCGACAGGGCTCCGGAGACGGCGGCGGCGGCGATCTCGCCCTGGGAGTGGCCCAGCACGGCGGCGGGGCGCACCCCGTGGAAGCGCCACAGTTCGGCGAGGGACACCATCACGGCCCACAGGGCGGGCTGGACGACGTCGACGCGGTCGAAGCCGGGGGCGCCGTCCTTCTGGCGGAGCACGTCGAGCAGCGACCAGTCGGTGTGCGGGGCCAGGGCCTGGGCGCACTCCTCCAGGCGGGCGGCGAACACCGGGGTGGAGTCGTACAGTTCCACGGCCATGCCGGCCCACTGGGAGCCCTGGCCGGGGAAGACGAAGACGGGGCGGTCCGCGCCCGCGGCGGCGGTGACGCCGGTGGTGTCGCCCTCGGCGAGCTCGGCGAGCCCGGCGAGGAACTCCTCGTGCTTGGCGGCGACGACCGCGCCGCGCACCGGGTGGGCGGTGCGGGTGGTGGCCAGCGAGAAGCCGGTGGAGGCGGGCGCGGCGCCGTCCCGGACGTGGTCCAGGAGGCGGGCGGCCTGCTCGCGCAGCGCGGCCCGGGTGCGGCCGGAGAGGATCCACGGCACGGGCGCGCCGCCGTCCTCGGGGGCCGGCGCGGCCGGCAGGTCGGCCGGGGCGGCCTCTTCGAGGATGACGTGGGCGTTCGTACCGCTGACGCCGAAGGAGGAGACGCCGGCGCGGCGGGGTTCCTCGCCGCGGCGCGTCCAGTCGCGGGAGTCGTTCAGCAGCCGGACGCCGCCGGAGGACCAGTCGATGTGCGGGGAAGGCTCGTCGGCGTGCAGGGTCTTGGGGAGCACGCCGTGGCGCAGGGCCTGCACCATCTTGATGACGCCGGCGATGCCGGCGACGGGACCTCCGTGTCCGATGTTGGACTTCGACGAGCCGAGCCACAGCGGCTGGTCGGCGGAGTGCTCCTGCCCGTAGGTGGCGAGCAGGGCCTGGGCCTCGATCGGGTCGCCGAGGGAGGTGCCGGTGCCGTGCGCCTCGACCGCGTCCACGTCCTGCGGGGTGAGCCGGGCGTTGGCGAGGGCGCGGCGGATGACCTCCTGCTGGGCGGGCTCGCTGGGGGCGGTGAGGCCGTTGCTGGCGCCGTCCTGGTTGAGGGCGGAGCCGCGGATGACGGCGAGGACCTGGTGGCCGTTGCGGCGCGCGTCGGAGAGGCGCTCCACGAGCAGCACTCCGGCGCCCTCGGCCCAGGTGGTGCCGTCGGCGTCGGCGCCGAAGGCCTTGCAGCGGCCGTCGGCGGCCAGCGCGCGCTGCCGGCTGAACTCGACGAACGCGGCGGGGCTGGACATGACGGCCACGCCCGCGGCCAGGGCGAGCGAGCACTCGCCCTGGCGCAGGGCCTGCACGGCCAGGTGCAGGGCGACCAGGCCGGAGGAGCAGGCGGTGTCGACGGTGACGGCGGGGCCGGCCAGCCCGAAGGTGTAGGCGACCCGGCCGGACAGGACGCTCGACATGGTGCCGGTGCCGATGTAGCCCTCCACGCCGTCCGGCAGGGCGTCCAGCCGGGAGGCGTAGTCGGAGGCGACGGCGCCGACGAAGACGCCCGTCCCGGTGCCCTTCAGCGACAGCGGGTCGTAGCCCGCGCGCTCCAGGGTCTCCCAGGCGGTCTCCAGGAACAGCCGCTGCTGCGGGTCCATGGCGGCCGCCTCGCGCGGCGAGATGCCGAAGAGCTCCGGGTCGAAGAGGGTGGCTCCCTGGAGGAAGCCGCCCTCGCGGACGTACGTCTTGCCGGGGGCGTCGGGGTCGGGGTCGTACAGGTCGGTGTCCCAGCCGCGGTCGGCCGGGAAGGGGCCGATCGCGTCGGTACCGGACGCCACGAGGTTCCAGAAGCCCTCGGGGTCGGTGACCCCGCCCGGGAAGCGGCAGGCCATCGAGACGATGGCGATCGGCTCGGACCCGGCGTCCTCGGCGTCGCGCAGCTGCTGCTTGGTACGGCTCAGATCGGCTGTGACGCGCTTGAGGTATTCGCGGAGCTTCTCTTCGTTGCTCGTCGACATGCTCGGTACTCCTAAGTGGATATGGGACAGAGGAGCAGGTCAGGAAGCTCCCAGTTCCTTGTCGATCAGTGCGAAGATCTCGTCGTCCGTCACCGCGGCGAGGGCTTCGTCGTCGAGGACGTCCGCCTCCGTCTCGGTGCCGCGCCACTTCCACAGCAGCGCCTCCAGGCGCTTGGCGACGGTGTCGCGGGCGTCGCCGTCCGGGTCGGCGTCCGCCAGTACGGCTTCCAGGGCGGCGAGTTCACGCAGCCCGGGCGCTTGCGCGCCGCGGGCGGTGCCCAGCTGGTCGAGGAGGTGCCGGGCGAGGGCAAGCGGGGTCGGGTGGCTGAAGACGAGGGTGGCGGGCAGGGACAGGCCGGTCGCGGCGGTGAGCCGGTTGCGGAGTTCGACGGCGGTCAGCGAGTCGAACCCGAGCTCCCGGAAGGCCCGTTCCGCCTCGACCGATTCCGTCTCCGGGTGGCCGAGGACCGCGGCCACCCGGGTGCGGACGAGGTCGGTGACCGTGCGCTCCTGTTCCTGCGGGGAGAGCGCGGCCAGCCGCTGTGCGAACGATTCGGCCTCCGCCGCGTCCTGCGAGGCGGCCGTCCGGCGTACGGGCGTACGCGTCGCGGTGCCCGCCCCGCCGGTGGCTCCGGCGGCGGCCGCGGCGGCGGTCAGTTCCCCGGCGGACACCAGCCGCGACGCGAACGACGCGACGGAGGCGACGGGGCGGCCGGTGGCGTCGGCGACCGTGAGGGCCACCTCGTCCGGGCCGGCCGGGGTCAGGTGCACGCGCACGCGCGAGGCTCCGGCGGCGTGCAGGCGCACTCCGCTCCACGCGAACGGCAGCCAGGCCGTTCCGTCCTCCGCTTCCGGCCCGCTCACCGCCAGCGCGTGGAGCGCGGCGTCGAGCAGGGCCGGGTGGAGGCCGAACCGGCCGGCGTCCTCCTGCTGATCCTCGGGCAGCACCACCTCGGCGTACACCCCGACACCGTCGCCCGGGAGCCAGACCTCGGCCAACCCCTGAAAGGCCGGGCCGTACCCGTACCCCGACCCCGACAGCCCCTCATAGAAACCGTCCAGGTCCACGCGCTCGGCGCCGGCCGGGGGCCAGGCGGTGAGCTCGCGGCCGGGCTCCGGGGTCTCGGCGCGGCTGAGCACGCCCTGGGCGTGGCGGGTCCAGGGGCCGTCGGCGGCGTCCTGGCGGCCGTACACGGCGACGGTGCGCCGGGATGCCGGGTCGGGGGCGCCGACGACGATCTGGAGCAGTACGGGGCCTTCGTCGGGCAGGACGAGCGGGGCTTCCAGGGTCAGTTCGTCGAGGGTGTCGCAGCCGGCCTCGTCGCCGGCGCGGACGGCCAGCTCGACGAACGCGGCGCCGGGCAGCACCCGGGCTCCGGCCACGACGTGGTCGGCGAGCCAGGGGTGGGTGCGCAGCGACAGCCGCCCGGTGAGGACGGTCTGGCCGCCTTCGGCGAGGCGGACGGCGGCGCCGAGCAGGGGGTGGTCGGCGGCGCCGAGGCCGGCGGCGGCCACGTCGGCGGCGCCGGTGCCGGCGGGGGCCGTCAGCCAGTAGCGCTCGCGCTGGAAGGCGTACGTGGGCAGCTCGACGCCTGAGACGTCCTGGCTGGCGTGGACGGTCTGCCAGTCGACGGGGGCGCCGTGGGTCCAGGCCTCGGCGAGGGAGGCCAGGAAGCGCTGCGGCCCGCCCTCCTCGCGGCGCAGGGTGCCGAGGGTGACGGCGGCCGACTCCGTGGCGTCGATGGTCTCCTGGACGCCGATGGTGAGCACCGGGTGGGCGCTGGACTCCACGAAGACCTTGTGGCCGCGCTCCAGGAGGCCGGCGACGGCGTCCTGGAAGCGGACCGTGCGGCGGAGGTTGGTGTACCAGTACTCGGCGTCCAGCTCCGAGCCGTCGGCCCACTCCCCCGTCACGGTGGAGAAGAACGGGACCTCGGCCGTACGCGGCTCGATCCCGGCCAGGAGGGCGAGGACCTCGTCCCGGATCGACTCCACCTGCGGGCCGTGCGAGGCGTAGTCCACGTTGATGCGGCGCGCCCGGACCCCGTCGGCCTCGCAGGCCGCCATCAGCTCGTCCAAAGCCTCCGGATCACCCGAGACGACCGTCGACTGCGGGCCGTTGACCGAGGCGAGGGCGAGGCGCTCGCCCCAGGCGGAGATGCGTTCCGCCACCGCGTCGGCGGTGTCGGCGACGGACACCATGCCGCCCTTGCCGGCCAGGGCCACGATGGCGCGGGCCCGCAGCGCGGACACCTTCGCCGCGTCCTCCAACGACAGGGCACCCGCGACGGCCGCGGCGGCGATCTCGCCCTGCGAGTGGCCGACCACGGCCGCCGGGATGACACCCGCCGCCCGCCACAGCTCGGCCAGCGAGACCATGACCGCCCACAGGGCGGGCTGCACGACGTCGACGCGGTCGAAGCCGGGCGCGCCGTCCTTCTGCCGGAGCACGTCCAGCAGCGACCAGTCCGTGTGCGGGGCCAGGGCCTCGGCGCACGCGTCCAGACGGGCCGCGAACACCGGCGAGGTCTCGTACAGCTCCAGGGCCATGCCGGCCCACTGGGAGCCCTGCCCGGGGAAGACGAACACCGTCTTGCCGGTGCCCGCCTGGCCCTGGTGGACGCCCGTCGCGGTGTCGCCGTCGGCGAGGGCGGTGAGGGCGCGTGCGGTGTCCTGCGCGGAGGTGAGGGAGGTGATGGCCGCGCGGTGGTCGAAGGCGGCCCGGGTGGTGGCCAGGGCGATGCCGGTGGCGGTGTGCGCGTCGGGGTGCGCAACAGCGTGCGCGGCGAGCCGTTCGGCCTGGCCGCGCAGGGCGGCGGCGGTGCGGCCCGACAGGAGCCACGGGGTGCCGTCCACGGGGCCGGACAGGACGGCGGGGCGGCCGGGGCCGGTCTCGGCCGGCTCGGCCTCGGTGTCCGTGCCGGTGTCCTCGGGGGCCTGCTCCAGGATGATGTGGGCGTTGGTGCCGCTGATGCCGAACGCGGAGACGCCGGCCCGGCGCGGGCGGCCGGTCTCCGGCCAGGCGCGGGGCTCCGTCAGCAGTTCCACGGCGCCCGAGGCCCAGTCGATCTTCGGGGAGGGCGCGTCGACGTGCAGGGTCTGCGGGAGCAGGCCGCCCCGCATCGCCATGACCATCTTCATCACGCCGGCCGCGCCCGAGGCGGCGGAGGTGTGGCCGATGTTGGACTTCACGGAGCCCAGCCACAGCGGCCGGTCGGCGGGCCGGTTCTGCCCGTAGGTGGCGAGGAGGGCCTGGGCCTCGATGGGGTCGCCGAGGGTGGTGCCGGTGCCGTGCGCCTCGACGGCGTCGACGTCGGCGGCGGTGACGCGGGCGCTGGCGAGGGCCTGCTTGATGACCCGCATCTGGGCGGGCCCGTTGGGGGCGGTGAGGCCGTTGCTGGCGCCGTCCTGGTTGACGGCGGTGCCGCGGATGACGGCGAGGACGCGGCGGCCGGCGCGGCGGGCGTCGGAGAGCCGCTCCACGAGGAGCACGCCGACGCCCTCGGCGGGCCCGAAGCCGTCGGCGGCGGCGGCGAAGGCCTTGCAGCGGCCGTCGGCGGCGAGCGCCCGCTGGCGGCTGAACTCGACGAACCCGGCGGGGTTCGACATGACGGTGACGCCGCCGGCGAGGGCCATGGAGCATTCGCCGTTGCGCAGGGCCTGCACGGCCATGTGCAGGGCGACGAGGGAGGAGGAGCAGGCGGTGTCGATGGTGACGGCCGGGCCCTCCAGGCCGAGGGAGTAGGCGAGCCGGCCGGACATGACGCTGGCCAGGTTGCCGGTGCCGAGGTAGCCCTCCAGCTCGTCCGGGGCCTGGAGGATGCCGGTGGTGTAGTCGATGGCGCTGAAGCCGACGAAGGTGCCGGTGAGGCTGCCGGTGAGGGTGGCGGGGTCGATCCCGGCGCGTTCGACGGCCTCCCAGCCGGTCTCCAGGAGCAGGCGCTGCTGGGGGTCCATGGCGAGGGCCTCGCGGGGGGAGATCCCGAAGAAGCCGGCGTCGAACTGGTCGAGGTCGTGCAGGAAGCCGCCTTCCCTGACGTAGTTGGTGCCCGGCTTGTCGGGGTCGGGGTCGTAGAGGGATTCGATGTCCCACCCGCGGTTGACGGGGAAGGCGCCGACGGCGTCGCCGCCGGCCGCGACCAGCTCCCACAGGTCTTCGGGGGAGCTCACCCCGCCGGGGTAGCGGCAGGCCATGCCGGTGATCGCGATCGGTTCGTGGCCGGCCGACTCGGCCGCCTGCAGCCGCTTGCGGGTCTGCTGCAGGTCGGCCGTCGCCCGCTTGAGGTATTCGAGGAGCTTCTCTTCGTTGTTCGCCATGGTCGGTATCTCCGTGGGCCCCGTGGGGCGGATCGCTGGCCGGCGGGTGGGATGGGGGAAGGGGTGCCCCCGCCGTACGGACCGTGGTCGTGGCCCGGCCGGCGGAGACACCCCTCCCGGATGTGTCAGGAGGTGCCCAGCTCTTTGTCGAGCAGGGCGAACATGTCGTCGGCGGTGGCGCTCTGCAGGCCTTCGCCGGTGCTCTCGTCCGGGGTGGCGTCGGTGCCGCCCACGGTCCACAGCAGGGCTTCGAGGCGCTGCTTGAGCTTGGTGCGGGTGTCGCTGTCGGGCTCGGCGGCGGCGAGCGCGCCTTCGAGGCGGTCGAGTTCGTCGAGGACCGAGCCGACGGGTGCCGTCGACTCCGGCAGCAGGGCGCCGCGGAGGTGCCCGGCGAGGGCCGCCGGGTTGGGGTAGTCGAAGACGATGGTGGCGGGGAGCTTGAGGCCGGTGGCGGCGCCGAGCCGGTCGCGCAGTTCGACGGCGGTCAGCGAGTCGAAGCCGAGGCCTTTGAAGGCGCGGCCGGGTTCGATGGCGTCGGCCGAGTCGTGGCCGAGGACGCCGGCCACCTTCTCGCGCACCAGGTCGAGGAGGATCGTCTCGCGCTCGGCGGGGCTGGCCGCGGTGAGCGTCTCGACGAGCCGGGCCGCGGCCCCGCCGGCGGCCGTGTCCGCCGGGGCGGGTTCGTCGGATGCCTTGAGGGCGGCGCGGGCCTCGGGGACGCCCTGGATGAGCGGGCTGGGGCGGCCGGAGGTGAAGCCGCGGGCGAAGCGCTCCCATTCGACGTCGGCGACGGCTCGGAACACCTCGTCGTGCTCCACGGCCTGGACCATCGCGTTCAGGGCGAGTTCGGGGTCCATCTCGATGACGCCGCGGCGGCGCATGTACTCCTCGACGCCTTCGCCCTCCATCATGCCGCCGCCGCCCCAGGCGCCCCAGGCGAGGGAGGTCGCGGTGAGGCCGCGGGCGCGGCGCTGCTGGGCGAACGCGTCGAGCCAGGCGTTGCCGGGGGCGTAGCCGCCGTGCCGGCCGCTGCCCCAGACGCCGGAGTTCGAGGAGAACAGGACGAACGCGTCGAGCGCGGTGTCACCGAGGAGCTCGTCCAGGTGGCGGGCGCCGTCGATCTTGCCCTCGTTGATCTTCCGGTATTCGTCGGTGGTCATCTCGTCGACGAGGGTCGACTGGACGATCCCGACGGCGTGGACGACGGCGGTCAGGGGCCGGTCGGCGGGGATCGCGTCGAGGACCGCCTTGAGCTGGTCGCGGTCGGAGACGTCGCAGGCGGGGATGGTGACGTCGGCGCCCAGTGCCCGGATCTCGGCGGCGAGTTCGGCCGCTCCGGGGGCGTCGGCGCCGCGCCGGCTGGTGAGGACGAGGTGGGCGGCGCCGGTGGCGGCGAGGCGGCGGGCGACGCGCGCGCCGACGCCTCCGGTGCCGCCGGTGACCAGGACGGTCCCGGACGGCTCCCAGCGGCGTACCGGCTCGCGGTCGCCGAGCGGGGCGCGGACCAGGCGGCGGCCGAAGGCTCCGCCGGAGCGGACGGCGACCTGGTCCTCGTCGCCGAGGCCGGTGAGGACCCGGGCGAGCCGGGCCGCGGCCCGCTCGTCCAGGGTGGCCGGCAGGTCGACGAGGCCGCCCCAGGTGCGGGGCTGTTCGAGGCCGACGACCCGGCCGAGGCCCCACAGCTGGGCCTGGACGGGGTCGGCGGGCGCGTCCGCCGGGCCGGTGGCGACGGCGCCGCGGGTGAGCGCCCACAGGGGTGCGGTCACTCCGGCGTCGTTCAGGGCCTGGACGAGGACGAGGGTGCCGGTGGCGACGGCGTCCCGGTCGGCGGCCTCGCCGAGCAGGGAGACCACGCCGGTGAGCGGGGTTCCGGGCAGCAGGGCGGCCCAGGCCGTGCGGTCGGCTCCGGCCGGGTCGAGGGCGATCCGGTCGACGTCGGCGCCGTGCGCGGCGAGCGCGGCGACGGTGGCCGCGGTGCGCTCCGGGTCGGCCGGCCGCAGGGGCTCCACGACGAGCCAGCGTCCGGTGAGCCGGTCGGCGCCGTCCTCGGGCAGCAGGGTCCAGTCGACGTCGTAGCGCCAGGAGTCGACGGTGGAGCGCTCGCGGCGGCCGCGCCGCCAGGTGGCCAGCTCGGGCAGCAGGTCGCGCAGCGGGCGGTCGCCGTCGAGGCCGACGGTCTCGGCGAGGGTGTCCAGGTCGCCGGCTTCGACGGCCGACCAGAACGCGCCCTCGGTCTCCTCGGCCGGGCCCTGCGGGGCGGCGGCTTCGGCGGGGCCGGAGGCCAGCCAGTAGCGCTGCTGCTGGAAGGCGTACGTGGGGAGTTCGACGGTGCGCGCGCCGCGTCCGGCGAGGACGGCGGTCCAGTCGACGTCGACGCCTCGGGTCCAGGCGGTGCCGAGGGAGGTGTAGAAGCGGGCCAGGCCGCCCTCCTCGCGGCGCAGGGTGCCCAGGGCGAGGGCCTCGGTCCCGGCGTCGTCGGCGGTCTCCATGACGCCGTAGACGAGGACGGGGTGGGCGCTGGACTCGACGAACACGCGGTGTCCGGCGGCGAGGAGGGTACGGACGACGGGCTCGAAGGAGACGGGCTGCCGGCAGTTCTCGTACCAGTAGGCGGCGGTGAGCTCGGAGCCGTCGAGGACCTCGCCGGTGACGGTGGAGTAGAGCGGGACGGAGCCGGCGCGCGGCCGGACGAAGGAGAGGAGTTCGATCACCCGGTCCTTGAGGCGGTCGACCTGGGCGCAGTGGGAGGCCACCGTCGAGGGAATGATCTTGGCGCGGACGCCTTCTGCCTCCAGGGCGGCGACCAGCTCCTCCAGCGGAGCCACCTCACCGGCGACGGTGACCGTACCCGGACCGTTGATCCCCGCGATGGACAACGCGTCCCCGTACCGGGCGATCCGCTCCCGGACCGCGTCCGCACCCAGCGACACCGAAGCCACAGCACCCCGGCCCACCAGCTCGTCCGCGAACAGCTGCGAGCGGAGCACGACGACCCTGGCCGCGTCCTCCAGCGACAGCGCACCCGACACGGCCGCAGCCGCGATCTCACCCTGCGAATGACCCACGACCGCGTCGGGCACCACGCCCGCCGCACGCCACAGCTCCGCCAGGGACACCATCACGGCGAACAGGACGGGCTGGAGCACCTCGATCCGGGTCAGACCGTCCCCGTCACCGCGCAGCACCTCCTCCACCGACCAGTCGACATGCGCCTCCACCGCGGCCGCGACCTCGGCGAACCGCGCCGCGAACACCGGCGAGGAGTCCAGCAGTTCGACACCCATCCCGACCCACTGGGAGCCCTGACCGGGGAAGACGAACACCGTCTTGCCCTCGGTGTCGGCGGTGCCGGTGACGGTGCGGCCGGCGGGTGCGCCGTCCGCGAGGGCGGCGAGTCCGGCGAGGGCCTCCTCGCGGCTGCCGAGGACGACGGCGGCCCGGTGTTCCAGGCGGGCCCGGGTGGTGGCCAGGGACAGGGCGACGTCGGAGAGGGACAGGTCGACGTCGGCGGCGAGGTGGTCGTGCAGCCGCCGCGCCTGTGCCTGGAGGGCCCCGGGGTTCTTGCCGGTCAGGGTCCAGGGGACGGTGGCGGCGAGGACCCCGGCGACCGCCGGGCGCGCGGTGTCCTCGGGGGCCCGGTCGTGGTCCGGGGAGGCGGCCTGCGGGGCCTGTTCCAGGATGACGTGGGCGTTGGTGCCGCTGAGGCCGAAGGAGGAGACGCCGACCCGGCGCGGGTGGCCGGTCTCGGGCCAGGTGCGCCGCTCGGTGAGCAGTTCGACGGCCCCGGTGGACCATTCGACGTGCGGGGAGGGCTCGTCGACGTGCAGGGTCCGGGCGAGGACTCCGTGGCGCAGGGCCATCACGGACTTGATGACGCCGGCGATGCCGGAGACGGCCTGGGTGTGGCCGATGTTGGACTTGAGGGAGCCGAGCCACAGCGGCCGGTCCTCCTCGCGGCCCTGGCCGTAGGTGGCCAGCAGGGCGTGCGCCTCGATGGGGTCGCCCAGCTTGGTGCCGGTGCCGTGGGCCTCGACGGCGTCGACGTCCTGCGCGGCGAGCTTGGCGGAGGCCAGGGCCTGGCGGATGACGCGCTGCTGGGCGGGGCCGCTGGGGGCGGTCAGGCCGTTGGAGGCGCCGTCCTGGTTGGTGGCGGAGCCCCGTACGACGGCGAGGACGCGGTGGCCGTTGCGGCGGGCGTCGGAGAGCTTCTCCAGGAGGAGCACGCCGAGGCCCTCGGAGAAGGCGGTGCCGTCGGCCGCGGCCGCGAAGGCCTTGGCCCGGCCGTCGGCGGCGAGTGCCCGCTGGCGTCCGAACTCGACGAACTCGGCGGGGGTCGACATGACGGCGACGCCGCCGGCCAGGGCCATGGAGCACTCGCCCTGGCGCAGGGACTGGGCGGCCAGGTGCAGGGCGACGAGCGAGGAGGAGCAGGCGGTGTCGACGGTGACGGCGGGGCCCTCCAGGCCGAAGGTGTAGGCGACGCGGCCGGAGATGACGCTGTTGGAGAGGCCGGTGCCGAAGTAGCCCTCGACGCCTTCGGGGATCTCGCGCAGTTCGGTGGCGTACCCGGAGGGGACGGCGCCGACGAAGACGCCGGTGCGGGTGCCCTTGAGGGTGGCGGGGTCGACGCCGGCCCGTTCGAAGACCTGCCAGGCGCCTTCCAGGACGAGCCGCTGCTGCGGGTCCATGGCGAGGGCCTCGCGCGGGGAGATGCCGAAGAGTTCGGCGTCGAAGCGGCCCGCGTCGTGCAGGAAGCCGCCCTCCTTGACGTACGTGCGGCCGGGCGTGCCGGGCTCGGGGTCGTAGATGGCGTCCAGGTCCCAGCCGCGGTCGGCGGGGAAGGCGCCGAGGGCGTCGCCCTCGGCGTCGACGAGCCGCCACAGGGCCTCGGGCGAGTCCACGCCGTCGGGGAAGCGGCAGGCCATGCCCACGATCACGACCGGGTCGCCGTCGGCGGCCGGGGCGGTGAGGGGGGCGTCTTCCTCTCCGCGCGGCTCCGTCCCGGCGTCGCCGACGAGGGCGGTGCGCAGCTGACGGGCGAGGGAGGAGGGGGTGGGGTGGTCGAAGACGATGGTCGCGGGCAGCCGGAGTCCGGTGGCGGTGCCGAGCCGGTTGCGCAGTTCGACGGCGGTCAGCGAGTCGAAGCCGAGCTCCTTGAAGGCCCTTTCGGCGCCGACGGCTTCGGCGGTGGAGTGCCCGAGGACGGCGGCCGCGTGGGTGCGGACCAGGTCGAGCAGGGTGCGCAGCTGGTCGTCGGGGCCGAGGGCGGTCAGGCGGCGGGCGAGGGCCGATCCGCCGGCGCCGTCGGCGCTCTCCACGGTGCGGCGGGCGGACACGCGGACCAGGCCGCGGGCGAGCGCGGGCAGGGTGTGGGCGGCGGCCATGGTGCGCAGCGCGTTCTGGTCCAGGCGTACGGGGACCAGCAGGGGTGTGCCGTCGGCCGTGCCCGCGTCGAGGAGGGCGAGGCCCTCGGCCGGGGAGAAGGCGACCATGCCGGAGCGGGCCATGCGGGCCACGTCCTCCTCGGAGAGGTGGCCGGTCATGCCGCTGGCCTCGTCCCACAGGCCCCAGGCGAGGGAGGTGGCGGGCAGGCCCTGGGCGCAGCGGTGCTGGGCGAGGGCGTCGAGGAAGGCGTTGGCGGCGGCGTAGTTGCCCTGGGCGGGGCCGCCGATGACGCCGGCGGCGGAGGAGAACAGGACGAAGGCGGTGAGGTCCAGGTCGCGGGTGAGCTCGTGGAGGAGCGCGGCGGCGTCGGCCTTGGGGCGCAGGACGGCGCCGAGCCGGCCGGCGTCGAGGGAGGCGATGACGCCGTCGTCGAGGACTCCGGCGGTGTGGACGACTCCGCGCAGCGGCCGGTCGGCCGGGATCGCGGCGAGGAGCGCGGTGAGCGCGTCGCGGTCGGCGGCGTCGCAGGCCACGACCTCGGCCGTGCCGCCCAGCTCGGCGATCTCGGCGACGAGTTCGGCCGCGCCGGGGGCGTCGGGGCCGCGCCGGCCGGCGAGCAGCAGGTGGCGGACGCCGTGCGTGGTGACCAGGTGCTTGGCGACGAGCCCGCCGAGGGTGCCGGTGCCGCCGGTGATGAGGACGGTGCCGTCCGGGTCCCAGCCCTGCGGGACGGTGAGCACGATCTTGCCGGTGTGCTTGGCCTGGCTCATGAAGCGGAACGCCTCGGGCGCCCGCCGGATGTCCCAGCTGCGGACGGGCAGCGGCCGGAGCACGCCCGCGTCGAACAGCCGGCCCAGCTCGGTGAGCATTTCGGCGATCCGGTCGGGTCCGGCCTCGGCGAGGTCGAAGGCCCGGTAGGCGGCCCCGGGGTGGTCCCGTCCGACGTCCTGCGGGTCGCGGACGTCGGTCTTGCCCATCTCGACGAAGCGGCCGCCGCGCGGCAGCAGCCGCAGCGAGGCGTCGGTGAGTTCGCCGGCGAGGGAGTTCAGGACGACGTCGACGCCCTCGCCGCCGGTGGCGGCGGCGAAGCGCTCCTCGAAGGAGGCGTCGCGGGAGGAGGCGATGTGGGCGTCGTCGAGTCCGGCCGCGCGCAGCGCGTCCCACTTGCCCTCGCTGGCGGTGGCGAACACCTCGGCGCCCAGGTGGCGGGCGATGCGGACGGCGGCCGATCCGACGCCGCCCGCGGCGGCGTGGACCAGGATCCGTTCGCCGGCCTTCAGGCCTGCCAGGTCGACGAGCGCGTAGTAGGCGGTGAGGAAGGCGGTCGGCGCGGACGCGGCCTCCTCGAAGGTCCAGCCGTCGGGGATCCGGGTGACGACGCGCCGGTCGGCGACCGTGTGCGGGCCGAAGGCGCCGGGGAACGGGCCCATCACCCGGTCGCCGGCGGCGAGTCCGGTGACTCCGGGGCCCACCTCGGTGACGGTGCCGGCGCCCTCGTTGCCCATGGCCGCGTCGCCCGGGTACATGCCGAGCGCGATCATCACGTCGCGGAAGTTCAGGCCGGCGGCGCGGACCGCGACGCGGATCTCGCCCTCGGCGAGCGGCCGGGTCCCGGCGGGCACGAGGGTCAGGTGGTCGAGGGTGCCGCCGGAGGAGGCGAGCTGCCAGCCGTCGGCGTTCCGCGGGGGCGTCAGGGTGCCGCCGGGGGCGGTCCCGCGGACCAGGCGCGGCGAGAGCACCGCCGTGTCGCGTACGGCGGCCTGCGGTTCGCCGGCCCGGTGCGCGGCGGCCACGGCCGCCGGGAGCGCGGCGGCGGCGTCCTCGGCCGCGTCGAGGTCGACGAGGAGCAGCCGGCCGGGGTTCTCGGCCTGCGCGGAGCGGACCAGGCCCCACAGCGGGGCGTGCACCAGGTCGGTGACGTCCTCGCCGGGCCGTACGGAGACGGCGCCGCGGGTGACGACGGCGAGGCGGACGCCCTCCAGCCGCTCGTCGGCGAGCCAGTCCTGGAGGACGGTGAGGATCCGGGCGGTCTCCTCGCGGACCGCGTCGGCGAGGAGGCCGCCCGGGGTGCCGCCGACGGGCAGTACCACGACCTCGGGGGCGGGCAGTCCGGCGGCGACGGCGTCGCCGAGGGTGGCCACGTCGTCGAAGAGCTGCGGGAACGCGCCGAGCCGCTGGAAGGCGGCCTCGACGCCGAGGCGGTCCTCGCCGAGCAGGCACCAGTCGTGCGGGGCGGCGTCCTGCGGGAGGCCGTCCGTGTCCACGGCCGTCCAGTCCAGCCGGAACAGGGAGTCGTCGGTGGCCGGCCCGGCGTCCAGGGCTGCGGCGGTGACGGCCCGGGACACCAGGGCGCCGACGGTGGCGACGGGACGGCCCGTGGCGTCGGCGATCTCCAGGCCGACGCCGTCCTCCCCGGCCGGGGAGATCCGCACGCGCAGCGCGGTCGCGCCGACGGCGTGCAGGGTGACCCCGTTCCAGGAGAACGGCAGGCGTACGCCTTCGGCCTCGCCGCGGGCGGCCGGCACCAGGCCGGCGTGCAGGGCGGCGTCGAGGAGGGCGGGGTGGAGGCCGAACCGGGCGGCGTCGTCGTGCTGCTCGTGGGCGAGGGCGACCTCGGCGTAGATCTCCTCGCCGCCGTTCTGCTTCCACGCGGCGGTCAGGCCCCGGAAGGCGGGCCCGTACTGGTAGCCGGAGCCGGAGAGGGCCTCGTAGAAGCCGTCGAGGTCGACGGGCTCGGCGCCGGGCGGCGGCCAGGCGGCGAGGTCGAAGCCCGGTTCGCGGCGGGCGGCGAGCAGCAGGCCGGTGGCGTGGCGGGTCCACGGGGTGCCCTCGGGGGCGTCCTCGGGGAGGGAGTGCAGGGACACGGGCCTGCGGCCGTCGGCCTCGGGGCCGCCGACGACGAGCTGGAGGCGGGCCGCGCCCTCGGGGGGCAGGACGAGCGGGGCTTCCAGGGTCAGTTCGTCGAGGGTGTCGCAGCCGACCTCGTCGCCGGCGCGGACGACGAGTTCGACGAACGCGGTGCCGGGGAGGATGACGGTGCCGTTCACGGCGTGGTCGGCGAGCCAGGGGTGGGTGCGCAGCGAGAGGCGCCCGGTCAGGACGGCCTGGTCCCCGTCGGCGAGGCGGACGGTCGCGCCGAGGAGGGGGTGGTCGGCGGCGCCGAGACCGGCGGCGGACACGTCCCCGGAACCGGTGTCGGCGACCTCCAGCCAGTAGTGCTCGCGTTGGAAGGCGTACGTGGGCAGCTCGACGCGTCCGGCGTCCCGGCCGGCGTGGACGGTCTGCCAGTCGACGGGGGCGCCGTGGGTCCAGGCCTGGGCGAGGGAGGCCAGGAAGCGCTGCGGCCCGCCCTCCTCGCGGCGCAGGGTGCCCTGGGTGACGGCCGGGGAGCCGGCGGCTTCGATGGTCTCCTGGACGCCGATGGTCAGCACCGGGTGGGCGCTGGACTCCACGAACAGGCCGTGGCCGCGCTCCAGCAGGGCGCTGACGGCGTCCTGGAAGCGGACGGTCTGGCGGAGGTTGGTGTACCAGTACTCGGCGTCCAGCTCCGTGCCGTCGACGAATCCGGCGGTGACGGTGGAGAAGAACGGGACCTCGGCCGTGCGCGGCTCGATCCCGGCCAGCAGGCCGATGACCTCGTCGCGGATCGACTCGACCTGGGGACCGTGCGAGGCGTAGTCCACATTGATGCGGCGGGCCCGGACCCCGTCGGCCTCGCAGGCCGCCATCAGCTCGTCCAGAGCCTCCGGATCACCCGAGACGACCGTCGACTGCGGGCCGTTGACGGAGGCGAGGGCGAGCCGGTCGCCCCAGGCGGAGATGCGTTCCGCCACAGCGGTGGCGGTGTCGGCGACGGACACCATGCCGCCCTTGCCGGCCAGCGCGAGCAGCGCCTTGGCGCGCAGCGCCGACACCTTGGCGGCGTCCTGGAGCGACAGGGCACCCGCAACGGCCGCGGCCGCGATCTCCCCCTGCGAGTGCCCGACGACGGCCGCCGGGACGACACCCGCCGCACGCCACAGCTCGGCGAGGGACACCATCACGGCCCACAGCGCCGGCTGGACCACGTCGACGCGGTCGAAGCCGGGCGCCCCGTCTTGCTGCCGGAGCACCTCCAGCAGCGACCAGTCCGTGTGCGGGGCCAGGGCCTCGGCGCACGCGTCCAGACGGGCCGCGAACACCGGCGAGGAGTCGTACAGCTCCACCGCCATGCCCGCCCACTGCGAGCCCTGCCCGGGGAAGACGAAGACGGGCCGGTCGGCGCCCTTGACGACGGAGCCGTCCACGACGCCCGTCGCCGGGAGCCCGGCGGCCAGGGCGTCCAGGCCGGTCAGGAAGCCGTCGCGGTCGGCGGCCAGGACGACGCCGCGCCGTTCCAGCGCAGCGCGGGTCGTGGTCAGGGCCGCCGCCACCGCGGCCGGTTCGACGGTGGTGCCGGACTCCGCGTGGGCGCGCAGCCGGGCCGCCTGCCCGTGCAGGGCTTCGGTGGTCTTGCCGGACAGCGTCCACGGGATCAGGCCGCCGGTGACGACGGTCGCGGCGGGCGCCTCGGGGGCGGTGTCCTCGGCGGTGTCCTCGGCCGCGTCCTGGGCGAGGTGCTGCTCCAGGATGACGTGGGCGTTGGTGCCGCTGATGCCGAACGAGGAGACGGCGGCGCGGCGCGGGCGGCCGTCGACGGTCCAGTCGGCGGGCTCGGTGAGCAGTTCCACCGCGCCGGAGGTCCAGTCGATGTGCGGGGACGGCTCGCTGGCGTGGAGGGTCTTGGGGAGGACGCCGTTGCGCATCGCCATGACCATCTTGATGACGCCGGCGATGCCCGAAGCGGCCTGGGTGTGGCCGATGTTGGACTTCACGGAGCCCAGCCGCAGCGGTGCGGAGTCCGCGGGCCGCTGGCCGTAGGTCGCCAGCAGCGCCCCGGCCTCGATCGGGTCGCCGAGGGCGGTGCCGGTGCCGTGCGCCTCGACGACGTCGACGTCGAGGGCGGTCAGCCGGGCGTTGGAGAGGGCCTGCTTGATGACGCGCTGCTGGGAGGGGCCGTTGGGGGCGGTCATGCCGTTGGAGGCGCCGTCCTGGTTGGTCGCCGAACCCCGGACGACGGCCAGGACCTCGTGGCCGTTGCGCACGGCGTCGGAGAGCCGTTCGACGAGCAGGATGCCGGCGCCCTCGGCGAGCGCCATGCCGTCGGCGCCCGCGGAGAAGGCCTTGCAGCGGCCGTCGGCGGCCATGCCGCGCTGCTCGCTGTAGCCGATGAACTCCAGCGGGGTGGACATGACGGTGACGCCGCCGACGAGGGCCATGGAGCACTCGTCGGCGCGCAGCGCCTGCGCGGCCATGTGCAGGGCGACGAGTCCCGAGGAGCAGGCGGTGTCGACGGAGACGGCCGGGCCCTCCAGGCCGAAGGTGTAGGCGACGCGGCCGGAGACGACGCTCGCCGCGCTGCCGGTGGTCAGGTGGCCCTCGTAGCCCTCGGGGATGGAGGGCAGGGACCAGCAGTAGTCGAGGTTGTAGCAGCCGACGAAGGTGCCGGTGCGGCTTCCCTTCACGGAGTGCGGGTCGATCCCGGCCCGTTCGAAGGCCTCCCAGGCGGCTTCCATGACGAGGCGCTGCTGCGGGTCCATCGCGAGGGCCTCGCGCGGCGATATGCCGAACACGCCCGGGTCGAACGCGCCGGCCTCGTAGAGGAATCCGCCTTCCTTCACGTAGGTGCGGCCGGAGCGTTCGGGGTCCGGGTCGTAGATCGCGTCGAGGTCCCAGCCGCGGTCCTCGGGGAAGGGGCCGATGGCGTCGCCGCCGTCCGACACCAGGCGCCACAGGTCCTCCGGCGACGCGACGCCGCCGGGGAAGCGGCAGGCCATGCCGACGATCGCGATCGGCTCGTGCCCGGCGTCCTCGACCTCGCGCAGCCGCTGCTTGGTCTCGTGGAGATCGGCGGTGACCCACTTGAGGTAATCGCGGAGCGTCTCTTCGTTCGTCGCCATGGGGACCTCTTTGAACCTCTCGGATAGAGCTGGAATTCGTGGGGGAATCCGGATGACCGACCGGCCGGAGGACGCCCTTACTCCGGGCGGCCGAATTCCTTGCGGATGAATGCGAATATCTCTTCGTCGGACGCCGCGTCGAGCTTTCCGCTGACGGATTCGGCGTCCGCGGCGGCCTGTGCGTCCTTCCAGCGGGAGAGCAGTGCCTCCAGGCGGCGGGTGAGGTTCTTGCTCTCCTCCTGGCCGGGTGCCAGCGACAGCAGGTCGGACTCGATGCGGTCGAGGTCGCCGTGCACGGATTCCGCGGTGGCCTCTTCGCGCCGGGCGGCGCCGCCGTCCAGGAGCAGGCCGCGCAGGTAGCCGGCGAGGGCGCCGGGGGTGGGGTAGTCGAAGACCATCGTGGCGGGCAGGGTGAGGCCGGTGGCGGCGTTCAGCCCGTTGCGCAGGCCGACGGCCGTCAGCGAGTCGAAGCCGAGGTCCTTGAAGGCGCGGGCGGCGTCGACCGCGCCGGACGAGGCGTGGCCGAGGACGGCGGCGGCGTGGCCGCACACCAGGTCGGTGAGGACGCGGTCCTGTTCCTCGCCGGACAGTTCGGCGAGCTTGTGGCGCAGCGCGTCGGCCGCTCCGGTGTCCCCGGCTGCCTCGTCGCCGCCGTGGCCGGCCCGGTCGAGGATCCGGCGGGCCTGCGGGACGTCCTCGGTGAGGCGTCCCGTGCGGGCGGAGGTGAACAGGGGCAGGAAGCGGTCCCAGTCGACGTCGGCGACGGCCACGGCCGTCTCGTCGTGGCCGAGGACCTGCCGCAGGGCGTGGAGGGCCGCCGCGGGGTCGAGGAGCGGCAGGCCGCGCTGTGCGGAGCGTTCGTGGAGTTCGCGCGCCTCGTCGGGGTGGGCTTCGGCGTCGAACAGGTCCCACACGCCCCAGCCGACGGCGGTGGCGGGCAGGTCGCGGGCGCGGCGCTGCTGGGCGAGGGCGTCCAGGTGGGCGTTGGCCGCGGCGAACGCGGCGTGCTCGCCGCCGCCCCAGTAGGAGGTGACGGAGGAGAACAGGACGAACGCGTCCAGGGCGGGGCCGTCGGTGCCGAACACCTCGTCGAGGGCCCGGGCGGAGGTGACCTTCGCGGCGAGGGCCTCGTCGAGGTGGCGGGCGGTGGTGGCGGCGAGGGGGGTGAGTTCGACGTGCGCGGCGGCGTGGACGACGGTGCGGACGGGCCGTCCCGCCTGCTCGGCGCGGGCGGTCAGCGCGGCGAGCGCCGCCGGGTCGGCGCCGTCCCACTCCTCCAGGGTGACCTCGGTGCCGTCGGCGGTGAGTTCGCCGGCGAGGGCTTCGAGGGCGGGAGTGAGTTCCGCGGGGGTGGCCGTGAGCAGGAGGTGGCCGGCGCCCGCGGCGGCGAGGCGGCGGGCCGCCTCGGCTCCCAGGGGGCCCGCGGCGCCGGTGAGCAGGGTGGTGCCGGACGGCTGCCAGTCGCGGGCGGGTGCGCCGTCGGGCAGGGCGGCCCGGACGAGGCGGCGTACGTAGGTGCCCGCGGTGCGGATCGCGATCTGGTCCTCGCCGTCCCGGCCCGCGAGGATTCCGGCGAGGCGGGCCGCGGCGGCCTCGTCGAGGTCGGCGGGGAGGTCGACGAGGCCGCCCCAGCCGCGCGGCCGTTCCAGTGCGGCCACGAGGCCGAGGCCCCAGACCTGTGCCTGTACGGCGCTGCGCGGAGCGTTCTCGGGGCCGGCGGCGACGGCTCCGCGGGTGAGGGCCCACAGGGGGGCCTCGATGCCGGCGTCGTCGAGCGCCTGGGTGGCGACGAGGGTGCCGAGGAGGCCGGCGTCCTCGTTGGTCGAGAGCAGGGAGAGGACTCCGGTGAACGGCTCGTGGTCGTCCTGGAGGGTGCGCAGGGCCCCGGCCCACGCGTCGCGGTCGGCCCGGGCGGGGTCGAGGGTGAGGAGGTGGGCGCGGGCGCCGTGGGTGGTGAGCAGCTCCGCGAAGGGCCCGGCGGGGGTGCCGTCGGGGATGCCTGCGGGGGCCAGCAGCAGCCAGTCGCCGTGGAGGCGGGCGGGTGCGGCGTCGGGCAGGTGCTTCCAGGTGATGCGGTAGCGGCGGGCGTCGAGCGCGCTCGCCTCGCGGCGGTCGCGGCGCCAGGCGGACAGGGCGGGCAGCAGTTCCCGGAGCGGCCCGGTGTCCTGGAGGGCGAGGGTGTCGGCGAGGGCGGTGACGTCGGCGCTCTCGACGGAGTTCCAGAAGCCGGCCTCGGCCTCGTCCACGACGGGGGTGCGGTCGGCTGCCGGGGCGGCCTCCAGCCAGTAGGTGCGTCGCTGGAAGGCGTACGTGGGCAGGTCGGCGGGTGCGTCCGGGGTGTCGCAGACGGCCTGCCAGTCGACGGGGGCGCCGTGGGTCCAGGCCTCGGCGAGGGAGGCCAGGAACCGCTGGGCGCCGCCTTCGTCACGGCGCAGGGTGCCCTGGGTGACGGCCGGGGAGCCGGCGGCTTCGATGGTCTCCTGGACGCCGATGGTCAGCACCGGGTGGGCGCTCGACTCCACGAACAGGCCGTGGCCGCGCTCCAGCAGGGCACTGACGGCGTCCTGGAAGCGGACGGTCTGGCGGAGGTTGGTGTACCAGTACTCGGCGTCCAGCTCGGAGCCGTCGGCCCACTCCCCGGTCACGGTGGAGAAGAACGGCACCTCGGCCGTACGCGGCTCGATCCCGGCCAGGAGGCCGATGACCTCGTCGCGGATCGACTCCACCTGCGGGCCGTGCGAGGCGTAGTCCACGTTGATGCGACGCGCCCGGACGCCGTCGGCCTCGCAGGCCGCCATCAGCTCGTCCAGCGCTTCCGGATCACCCGAAACCACCGTCGACTGCGGACCGTTCACCGAGGCGAGGGCCAGGCGCTCGCCCCAGGCGGAGATACGTTCCGCCACCGCGTCGGCGACGTCCGCGACCGACACCATGCCGCCCTTGCCGGCCAGGGCCACGATGGCGCGGGCCCGCAGCGCGGACACCTTGGCCGCGTCCTCCAGCGACAGGGCGCCGGACACCGCCGCGGCGGCGATCTCACCCTGCGAGTGCCCGACGACCGCCGCCGGAACGACACCGGCGGCCCGCCACAGCTCGGCCAGCGACACCATCACCGCCCACAGGGCCGGCTGGACCACGTCCACCCGGTCGAAGCCGGGCGCGCCGTCCTCCTGCCGCAGCACGTCCAGCAGCGACCAGTCCGTGTGCGGGGCCAGGGCCTCGGCGCACGCGTCCAGACGGGCCGCGAACACCGGCGAGGCCTCGTACAGCTCCACCGCCATGCCCGCCCACTGCGAGCCCTGCCCGGGGAAGACGAACACCGGGCGGTCTGCGCCCGTCACCACGGCTCCGTCCACGACGTCCGCCGCCGGGAGCCCGGCGGCCAGCGCGTCCAGGCCGGCCCGCGAGCCCGCCGGGACGACGCCGCGCCGCTCCAGCCCGGCCCGGGTCGTGGCCAGGGCGAGGCCGATGGCCGACTCGGAGACGGTGGTGGCGGCTTCGTCGGCGAAGGCGCGCAGCCGGGCCGCCTGGCCGCGCAGGCCCTCGGCGGTGCGGCCGGAGAGCACCCAGGGCAGGGTGGCGGCGGGGAGGACCGGTTCGGGCGACCGCGGGGCGGGTTCGGCGTCCGCGTCCTGGCCGGCGTACTGGACGATGACGTGGGCGTTGGTGCCGCTGGCGCCGAAGGAGGAGACGGCCGCGGTGCGGGGGCCCTCCGTGGCGGGCCAGGGCCGCTCCTCGGTGAGGAGCTCGACGGCGCCGGAGGACCAGTCGACCTCGGGCGTGGGCCCGTCGATGTGCAGGCTGCGGGGCAGCACCCCGTCGCGTACGGACATCACGGCCTTGATGACGCCCGCGACGCCGGCGGCGGCCGCCGAGTGGCCGATGTTGGACTTGATGGAGCCCAGGTGCAGGGGGCGTCCCTCGGGGCGGCTGCGGCCGTAGGTGGCGAGGAGGGCCTGGGCCTCGATGGGGTCGCCGAGGGTGGTGCCGGTGCCGTGCGCCTCGACGAGGTCGACCTCGTGGGGCGAGAGCCGGGCGTTGGCGAGGGCCTCCTCGATGACCCGCTGCTGGGAGGGGCCGTTGGGGGCGGTCAGGCCGTTGGAGGCGCCGTCCTGGTTGACGGCGGAGCCGCGGACGACGGCGAGGACCTTGTGGCCGTTGCGGCGGGCGTCCGACAGCTTCTCCAGCAGCAGGACGCCGACGCCCTCCGACCAGCCGGTGCCGTCGGCGGCGGCCGCGAACGGCTTGCAGCGGCCGTCGGGGGAGAGTCCGCGCTGGCGGCTGAACTCGACGTACACCTCGGGCGTCGACATGATCTGCGCGCCGCCCGCGAGGGCGAGCGCGCACTCGCCCTGGCGCAGGGACTGCACGGCCAGGTGGATGGCGACGAGGGAGGAGGAGCACATGGTGTCGACGGAGACGGCCGGGCCCTCCAGCCCGAAGGCGTACGACAGGCGCCCGGAGGACACGGCGGTGGCGATGCCGGTCATCAGGTGGCCCTCGACGTTCTCGGCGGCCCCTTCCCGGTCGCTGCCGTAGCCGGTGTAGGTGGTGCCGACGTAGACGCCGGTCCGGCTGCCGGCGACCGCCGTCGGGTCGACGGACGCCCGCTCGAAGGCCTCCCAGGCGGTCTCCAGCAGCAGCCGCTGCTGGGGGTCCATGGCGAGGGCCTCGCGGGGGGAGATGCCGAAGAAGTCGGCGTCGAAGTCGCCCGCGTCGTGGACGAAGCCGCCCTCGCGGACGTACGTGGTGCCGAGGTGGTCGGGGTCGGGGTCGTAGAGGGCGTCGAGGTCCCAGCCGCGGTTGGCGGGGAAGCCGGAGACGGCGTCGCGGCCGTCGCGGACGAGCCGCCACAGGTCCTCGGGCGAGCGGACGCCGCCCGGGTAGCGGCAGGCCATGCCGACGACGGCGATGGGCTCGGGCTCGTCCGCCTCGACCTCGCGCAGCCGCTGCCGGGTCTGCTTCAGCTCGGCGGTCACCCACCTGAGGTGATCGAGCAGCTTCTGTTCGTTGTCCATCTGGCGGGAGCTCCTTGGATGACGTTCCGGCACGGGCTACGACTTGCCGAGCTCTTCGTTGATGAACGCGAAGATCTCTTCGGCCGAGGCGGACGCCAGTTCGTCGTGGGCGTCGGCTTCTTCGGCCTTCTCCGGGTGGGTGCCGCCCCATTTGGTGAGCAGCACCTGGAGCCGGCCTGCGATGCGGTGGCGGGCCCCGTCGTCCGGGGTGAGCCGGGTGAGGGCCGCGTCGATGCGGTCGAGGTCGGCGAGGACGGACCGGTCCGTCTCGACGTCGCCGTCCTGCAGGTGTTCGCGCAGGTGCTGGGCGAGCGCGGCGGGGGTGGGGTGGTCGAAGAGGAGGGTGGCGGACAGCTTGAGGCCGGTGTCGGCCGCGAGGCGGTTGCGGAGTTCGACGGCGCTGAGCGAGTCGAAGCCCAGGTCCTTGAAGGGCCGTGCCTCCTGGACCCCGTCGGCGGTGCGGTGGCCGAGGACCGCGGCGGCGTGTCCGCGGACCAGTTCGACGAGGATGTGCTGCTGTTCGGCGGGCGCGGCGGCGGCGAGGCGCTGCCGGAGGGCGGCGGCCGAGGCGGCGGCCCCCTGCCCGGTGCCCGGCTCGTCGTCCGCCAGCGCCGCCTGTACGTCGGCCAGTTCGCCGATCAGCGCGCTGTGGCGCATGGCCGTGTAGGTGGGGGCGAACAGCGCCCAGTCGACGTCGGCGACGCCGACGCAGGTCTCGTCGAGGTCGAGGGCCTGCTGGAGGGCGGCGATGGCGGTGCCGGGGGCGATGCCGATCACGCCGCGGCGGCGCAGGTGTTCGTCGATGTCCTCGGAGGCCGCCATGCCGGCTTCGGCCCAGGGGCCCCAGGCGACGGCGGTGGCGGGCAGGCCGTGGGCGCGGCGGCGTTCGGCGAGGGCGTCGAGGTGGGCGTTGGCGGCCGCGTAGGCGGCCTGGCCGCCGCTGCCCCACATGCCGGCGCTGGACGCGAAGACGACGAACGCAGACAGGTCGAGGCCGCGGGTGAGTTCGTCGAGCAGGTCGGCGGCGACGGCCTTGGGGCGCAGGACGTGGGCGAGGTGTTCGGCGGTGACCTCGTCCATGAAGCCGTTGTCGGAGACGCCCGCGGCGTGGACGACGGCGGTCAGCGGCCGGTCGGCCGGTACGGAGGCCAGCAGGGCGGTGAGCTGGTCGCGGTCGGCGACGTCGCAGGCGGCGAGGGTGACCTCGGTGCCCGACGCGCGCAGGGCGGCGGCGAGTTCGGTGGCGCCGGGGGCGTCCGCGCCGCGCCGGCTGGTCAGCAGCAGGTGGTCGGCGCCGCCCTCGGCGAGCCAGCCGGCGAGCCGGCTGCCGAGGGCGCCGGTGCCGCCGGTGACGAGGACGGTTCCGGTGGGCCGCCAGGGTGCGGAGTCCGGGCGGGCTGCGGGGGCGGGGGCGCGGCGCAGCCGGCGTACCTGGACGCCGGCGCCGCGGACGGCGAGCTGGTCCTCGCCGGCGGGTGCGGCGAGGACGGCGGCGAGGCGGGCGGCGGCCCGCTCGTCGAGGTCGCCGGGGACGTCGACGAGGCCGCCCCAGCGGTCGGGGTATTCGAGGGCGGCGACCCGGCCGAGGGCCCACACCTGGGCCTGGGCGCCGGTGGGGTCGTCCGCCGGGTCGGAGGGGCCGGTGGAGACGGCGCCGCTGGTCAGGTTCCACAGCGGGGCGCCGGTGCCGGCGTCCCCGAGGGCCTGCGCCAGGGCGGCGGTCGCGGCGAGCGCGGCGCTGACCCCGGGCTGGGCGGTGTGCGGGCGGGTGTCGAGCGGGAGGAGGGAGAGCACGCCGGCGGGCTCCGGGCCGGTGCCGTTGGCGGTGCGCAGCCGGGCGGCCCAGTCGGCGCGGTCGGCGGTGGTGGCGTCGAGGTGCAGGACGGTGGTGGTGGCTCCGGCGGCGGTGAGCGCGGCGGCGGCCCGGTCGGCGAGCGGCCCGGCGGGGTCCGTGCCCTCGGGTACGACGAGCAGCCAGTGTCCGTCGGGGCGGGCGGCGGCCGGGTCGGGGGCGGGCTTCCAGGTGATGCGGTAGCGCCAGGAGTCGATGGTGTGCTGCTCGCGGCGGGCGCGCCGCCAGGTGGACAGGGCGGGCAGGACGCCGCGCAGCTGCTCCTCGTCGGGGAGGCGCAGGGTTCCGGTGAGGGCCTGGAGGTCCTCACGTTCGACGGCCGCCCAGAACTCGGTGTCGACCTCGTCCTGCGCGGTGGGCGCGCCGGATCCGGCGGGGGCGGCGTCGAGCCAGTAGCGGCCGTGCTGGAAGGCGTACGTGGGGAGGTCGACCCGGCAGGCGGGCCGGTCGGCGAGCGGCGGTGTCCAGTCGACGGGGAGGCCGCGGGTCCAGGCCTCGGCGAGGGCGCCGAGGAAGGCCTCCGGCTCGGGGCGGTCCTTGCGCAGGACGGGGGTGAGCAGTCCGGAGAAGTCGTCCGGGAGGGACTCCCCCGCCATGGCGGCGAGGACGCCCTGCGGGCCGAGTTCGAGGTAGTGGGTGACGCCCTGGGCGGCGAGGTGCCGGACGCCGTCGGCGAAGCGGACGGCGGCGCGGACGTGCTCGACCCAGTAGCCGGCGGTGAACTCGGTGATCTGCTCGCCGGTGACGTTGGAGACCACCGGAATGACGGGAGCGGAGTGGGTGAGGGTCTCGGCGACCTCGCGGAACGCGTCGAGCATCGGCTCCATCAGCGGCGAGTGGAAGGCGTGGGAGACGGTCAGGCGCTTGGTCTTGCGGCCCTGTTCGGCCAGCTTCGCGGCGACGTCGAGGACGGCGTCCTCGGCGCCCGAGATCACCACGGACTCGGGGCCGTTGACCGCCGCGACGTCCGCGTCGGCGGGCAGCAGCGGGCGGACGTCGTCCTCGGCGGCCCGTACGGAGACCATCGCGCCGCCCTCCGGCAGCGCACCCATCAGCGCGCCGCGGGCGGTCACCAGGCGGGCCGCGTCGGCGAGGGACAGGACCCCGGCGACGTGCGCGGCGGCGATCTCGCCGATCGAGTGGCCGGCGACGAAGTCCGGGCGGATGCCGTAGGACTCCAGTACGCGGAAGAGCGCGACTTCGACGGCGAACAGCGCGGGCTGGGTGTGCTCGGTGCGGTGGACCTCGTCCCCGCCGCCGAAGACGATGTCCTTCAGCGGGAGGTCGAAGTGGGCGCAGACCTCGTCGAAGGCGTCGGCGAACACCGGCTGGGCGTCGTACAGTTCCCGGCCCATGCCCGCGCGCTGCGCGCCCTGCCCGGAGAACAGGAACGCGGTGCGGGCGCCCGCGACGGCCTCGCCGCGGAAGGTGCCGGGCGCCGAGGCGCCGGCCGCGAGGGCGTCGAGGCCCTCCAGGTAGCCCTCGTGGCTGTCGGCGAGGACCACGGCGCGGCTCTCCAGCTGGGCGCGCCAGGCCAGCAGGGCGGAGGCGGTGCTCGCGGTGTCCAGTTCGGGGCGGGCGGCGGTCAGGTCCCGCAGGCGGCGCGCCTGTTCGGTGAGGGCGTCGGGGGTGCGTGCGGAGACCAGCCAGGGCAGCAGCTCCGCGGGCGCGGGCTCGGCGGCGGGTGCGGGCTCCTGCGCCGGCTCCTCCTGCGGGCCCTCCTCGATGATCACGTGGGCGTTGGTGCCGCTGACGCCGAACGAGGAGACGCCGGCCCGGCGCGGGCGGCCGGTGTCGGGCCAGTCCACGGCCCGGGTGAGCAGTTCCACAGCACCGGCCGACCAGTCCACGTGCGGGGTGGCCTCGTCGGCGTGCAGGGTCCTGGGCAGTACGCCGTGGCGCATGGCCATGACCATCTTCATGACGCCGGCGACGCCGGCGGCGGCCGAGGTGTGGCCGATGTTCGACTTGATCGAGCCGAGCAGCAGCGGCCGGTCCCCGGGCCGGTCCTGGCCGTAGGTGGCCAGCAGGGCCTGGGCCTCGATGGGGTCGCCGAGGGCGGTGCCGGTGCCGTGCGCCTCGACGGCGTCGACGTCCTGCGCCGTCAGGCGGGCGTTGGCGAGGGCCTGGCGGATGACGCGCTGCTGGGAGGGCCCGTTGGGGGCCATGAGGCCGTTGCTGGCGCCGTCCTGGTTGGTGGCCGTACCGCGGACGACGGCGAGGACGCGGTGTCCGTTGCGGCGGGCGTCGGAGAGCTTCTCCAGGAGGAGGACGCCTGCGCCCTCGGACCAGGCGGTGCCGTCGGCGTCGGCGGAGAACGCCTTGCAGCGGCCGTCGGCGGCCAGGCCGCGCTGGCGGCTGAACTCCACGAACAGGTCGGGTGTCGGCATGACGGTGACGCCCGCGGCCAGCGCCATGGTGCACTCGCCGGCCCGGAGGGACTGGGCGGCCAGGTGCAGGGCGACGAGGGAGGAGGAGCAGGCGGTGTCGACGGTGACGGCCGGGCCCTCCAGCCCGAAGGTGTAGGCGATGCGGCCGGAGATGACGCTGGTCAGGTTGCCGGTGAGGGAGTAGCCCTCGACGCCTTCGCCGCCCATCTGCTGGAGCCCGCCGAAGTAGCCGGGCTGGGTGGCGCCGGCGAAGACGCCGACGGGGGTGGACTTCACGCTGGTCGGGTCGATGCCGGCCCGCTCGAAGGCCTCCCAGGAGGCCTCCAGCAGCAGCCGCTGCTGCGGGTCCATGGCGACGGCCTCGCGCGGGGAGATCCCGAAGAAGGCCGGGTCGAAGTCGGCGGCGTCGTGGAGGAACCCGCCCTCGCGGACGTAGCTGGTGCCGGGGTGGTCGGGGTCCGGGTGGTAGAGGGCCTCCAGGTCCCAGCCGCGGTCGACGGGGAAGGGGCTGATGACGTCGGCGCCGGTGTCGACGAGCTGCCACAGGTCCTCGGGCGAGCGGACCCCGCCGGGGTAGCGGCAGGCCATGGCGACGATGGCGATCGGCTCGTCGTGCGCGGCCGCGCCCGCGAGGTGGCCGGTGACGGCGGCGGTGTGCTCGCCGAGCACTTCGGCCCGGACGTGGGCGGCGACGGCGGCGGGGGTGGGGTGGTCGTAGGCGAAGGCGGTGGGCAGCCGCAGGCCGGTGGCGTTGTTGAGCCGGTTGCGCAGGTTGACGGCGGCCAGCGAGTCGAAGCCGAGCTCCTTGAAGGCCCGCTGCGGGTCGATGGCGGCCGGCCCGTCGTGGCCGAGCACGGCGGCGGCGTGGGCGCGTACGAGGTCCAGGACGGTACGGAGCTGCTCCGCCTCGGGGAGGTCGCGGAGCTTCTCGCGCAGCGCCGATCCGGCGGCCTCGTCGGCCTCCGCGTCGGGCGCGGAGTGCAGGGCCGCGAGGGCGGTGCGGGTCTCGGGGGCGCGGCGGCGGCGCAGCCAGGAGGCCATGTCGGGGAGGGCTTCGCGCAGCGGCTTGTCGCCGTCGATGTCGAGGGTGGCGATGAGGGTGTCGACGTCCTCCTCGTCGACGGCCTGCCAGAACCGCTCCTCGGCCGTGTCGCGGGGGGTGCCGGTTTCGGGGGTCAGCCAGTAGTGGCGGTGCTGGAAGGCGTACGTGGGCAGTTCGACGGAGGTCGCCGGGGTGGCGGGGGCGAGGAGGGGCGTCCAGTCGACGGGGAGGCCGCGGGTCCAGGCCTCGGCGAGGGCGCCGAGGAACGCCTCCGGCTCGGGGCGGCGCTTGTCGAGGGCGGTGGTGACCAGGCCGTCGAAGTCCTCGGGGAGGCTCTCCCGGGCCATCGCGGTGAGCACCCCGGCGGGACCGAGTTCCAGGAAGTGTCCGACGCCGCGTCCGGCGAGGTGGGCGACGCCGTCGCCGAAGCGGACGGCGGCGCGGACGTGCTCGACCCAGTAGTCGGCCGTGAACTCGGTGATCTGCCCGCCGGTGACGTTGGAGACGACCGGGACGGAGGGCGCGGAGTGGGTGAGGGTGCCTGCGACCTCGCGGAACGCCTCCAGCATCGGCTCCATGAGGGGCGAGTGGAAGGCGTGCGAGACCGTCAGGCGCTTGGTCTTGCGGCCCTGCTCGGCCAGCTGCGCGGCCACCGCCAGGACGGCCTGCTCGGCGCCGGAAATGACCACGGACTGCGGGCCGTTCACCGCAGCGATGTCGACATCGGCCGACAGGAGCGGACGGACCTCCTCCTCCGTGGCGCGGACCGAGACCATCGCCCCGCCCTCGGGCAGGGCACCCATCAGCGCGCCACGGGCCGCGACCAGACGGGCCGCGTCGGCCAGCGAGAGGACGCCTGCCACGTGCGCGGCGGCGATCTCACCGATCGAATGCCCGGCCACGAAGTCCGGACGCAGACCGAACGACTCCGCCAGCCGGTACAACGCCACCTCGACCGCGAACAGCGCCGGCTGGGTGAACTCCGTCCGGTGGACCTCCTCCCCTCCCCCGAAGACGATCTCCTTCAGCGGCAGGTCGAAGTGTCCGCACACCTCGTCGAAGGCCGCGGCGAACACCGGCTGGGCCTCGTACAGCCCACGGCCCATGCCCGGACGCTGCGCGCCCTGGCCGGAGAAGAGGAAGGCCAGCTTCGCCGGGCGTGCCGTGCCCTCGGACAGGGAGCCGTCCGGGGTGCCGTCCGCGAGGGCGCGCAGGCCGGAGCGGAAGCCGTCGGTGTCCCCGGCGAGGACCACCGCGCGGTGCTCCAGCGCGGAGCGGGTCGTCACGAGCGCTGCCGCGACGTCCGCCGCCGGGAGGGCGGTGTCGAGGCCGAGGAGGCGTTCGGCCTGGCCGCGCAGGGCCTGCGTGCTGTGCGCCGAGAGCACCCACGGCAGGAGCCCGGTGGTGGCCGGGGCGGGCCGCTGTTCCTCCGGTGCGCCGGCGGGCGCCTGCTCGACGATCACGTGGGCGTTGGTGCCGCTGATGCCGAACGAGGAGACGCCGGCCCGGCGCGGACGGTCGGTCTCGGGCCAGTCCACGGACTCCGTCAGGAGTTCCACGGCGCCGGCCGACCAGTCGACCTGGGGGGTGGGCTCGTCAACGTGGAGGGTGCGCGGCAGCACGCCCTCCCGCATGGCCATGACCATCTTGATGATGCCCGCGACACCGGCCGCGGCGGCCGTGTGGCCGATGTTGGACTTGACGGAGCCGAGCAGCAGCGGCCGGTCCCCGGGCCGGTCCTGGCCGTAGGTGGCCAGCAGGGCCTGGGCCTCGATGGGGTCGCCGAGGGCCGTGCCGGTGCCGTGCGCCTCGACCGCGTCCACGTCCTGCGGGGCGAGACGGGCGTTGGCGAGGGCCTGGCGGATGACGCGCTGCTGGGAGGGCCCGTTGGGGGCGGTGAGGCCGCTGCTGGCGCCGTCCTGGTTGACGGCGGAGCCGCGGACGACGGCGAGGACGCGGTGGCCGTTGCGGCGGGCGTCGGAGAGCTTCTCCAGGAGGAGGACGCCGACGCCCTCGCCCCAGATGGTGCCGTCGGCGGTGGAGGAGAACGCCTTGCAGCGGCCGTCGGCGGCCAGGCCGCGCTGGCGGCTGAACTCCTGGAACAGCCACGGGTTGGGCATGACGGTGACGCCGCCGGCGATCGCCATGGAGCACTCGTCGGCGCGCAGGGCCTGGGCGGCCTGGTGGACGGCGACGAGGGAGGAGGAGCAGGCCGTGTCGACGGTGATGGCCGGGCCCTCCAGCCCGAAGGTGTAGGCGACGCGGCCGGAGATGACGCTGTTGACGTTGCCGGTGAGGGTGTAGCCCTCGACCTCGCGGTGCGGGGTGCCGGTGCCGCCGCCCAGGTAGCCGGGGTTCCCGGCGCCGACGAAGACGCCGGTACGGCTGCCCTTGAGGGTGGCGGGGTCGATCCCGGCGCGTTCGAAGACCTCCCAGGAGGATTCGAGGAAGAGCCGCTGCTGGGGGTCCATGGCGAGGGCCTCGCGCGGCGGGATCCCGAAGAAGCCCGCGTCGAACCCGGCTGCGTCGTGGACGAACCCGCCCTCGCGGACGTAGCTGGCGCCGTGGGCGTCCGGGTCCGGGTCGTAGAGGGCGTCGAGGTCCCAGCCGCGGTCGGTGGGGAAGGCGACGATGCCGTCGCCGCCTTCCGCCACCAGCCGCCACAGGTCCTCCGGCGAACCGACGTCCCCCGGGTAGCGGCAGGCCATGGCGACGATGGCGATCGGCTCCTGCTCCTTCGCCTCCGCGGCCTGCAGACGCTTGCGGGTCTGCTGGAGGTCGGCGGTGACGAGTTTCAGGTAGTCGCGGAGCTTGTCTTCGTTACTGCTGGCCATCGTGGCAGTGCCTCCGGTGGGACGGTCAGGACGGGGCCCGTACAGGGGGCGCGGATCAGCTGAGACCGAGTTCCTTCTCGATGAGGGCGAACATCTCGTCGTCGCTCGCCGAGGTGATCTCCGCGGTCCCGTCGGAGGTCCGTGTTTCCTCGTCGGTGTCGTTCTCGGTGCCGGACTGTTCGAGCTTCCAGAGGATCGAGCGCAGCCGGTTCACGGCCCGTTCCCTGCCGTCGCTCCCCTCCGGGAGGGCGGCGACGGCCGCCTCCCAGCCGGCCATGGCGTCGAGCACCGCGGCCTCCCGGGTGCCCTCGCCCGGGTCCAGTTCCGTGTGCAGGAAACCGGCGAGGGCGGCGGGCGACGGATAGTCGAAGATGAGCGTGGTCGGGAGCCGGAGCCCGGTGGCCGCGCCGAGTCCGTTGCGCAGTTCCACGGCCGTCAGCGAGTCGAAGCCGAGGTCGAGGAAGCCGCGTTCGGTGTCGATGGCCGCCGGGTTGGGGTGCGCGAGGACGTGGGCCACCTGGGTGCGGACCAGGTCGAGGAGGGCTTCGGCGCGTTCGGCGCCGGTGAGCCGGGACAGCCGCTCGGCGAGGGCCGAGGCCCCCGATGCGGCGGCCGCCTCGCCCGCGGCCCGGCGTACGGAGGCCCGTACGAGCCCCTTGAGCACACCGGGCAGCCTGCCCGCGTCGGCCTGGCCGCGCAGTGCCGTGGTGTCCAGGCGTACGGCGGCCAGCAGGGCCTCGTCGTGGCGTGCCGCCTGGTCGAACAGGGCCAGGCCCTGTTCGGTGGCGAGCGGCAGGACACCGCTGCGGCTCATCCGCGCGAGGTCGGCGGTGTCGAGCCCGGCGGTCATGCCGCTGGACTCGGCCCACTGGCCCCAGGCGAGGGAGACACCCGGCAGGCCGTGGGCGCGCCGGTGCTGGGCGAGCGCGTCCAGGAAGGAGTTGGCCGCCGCGTAGTTGCCCTGGCCGGGGCCGCCCATGACGCCGGCCACGGAGGAGTAGAGGACGAAGGCGGTGAGGTCCAGGTCGCGGGTGAGTTCGTGCAGGTTGACGGCGGCGTCGGCCTTGGGCCGCATCACGCGGTCCAGACGGTCGGCGTCGAGGGAGGCGAGGACGCCGTCGTCGACGACCCCTGCGGTGTGGACGACGCCGCGCAGCGGCCGGTCGGCCGGGATCGCCGCGAGGAGGCCGGCCAGCGCGTCGCGGTCGGCGGCGTCGCAGGCCACCACCTCGGCCGATCCGCCCAACTCGGCGATCTCCGCGATCAGTTCGGCCGCTCCGGGGGCGTCCGGGCCGCGTCGGCCGGCGAGCAGCAGGTGCCGTACGCCGTGCGTGGTGACCAGGTGCTTGGCGACGAGCGCGCCCAGGGTTCCGGTGCCGCCGGTGACCAGGACCGTTCCGGCCTGGTCCCAGCCCTGCGGGATGGTGAGCACGATCTTGCCGGTGTGCTTGGCCTGGCTCATGAAGCGGAACGCCTCGGGGGCGTGCCGGATGTCCCAGCTGCGGACGGGCAGCGGCTGGAGCACTCCCGCGTCGAACAGCCGGCCCAGCTCGGCGAGCATCTCGCCGATCCGCTCCGGACCGGCGCCCTCGACCATGTCGAAGGCCTGGTAGGTCACTCCGGGGTGGAGCCGGGCGACCTCTTCGGGGTCGCGGACGTCCGTCTTGCCCATCTCCAGGAAGCGGCCGCCGCGCGGCAGCAGCCGCAGCGAGGCGTCGACCAGCTCGCCGGCCAGGCAGTCCAGGACCACGTCGACGCCCTCGCCGCCGGTGGCGGCGGCGAAGCGCTCCTCGAAGGAGGCGTCGCGGGAGGAGGCGATGTGCGCCTCGTCCAGGCCGAGTTCGCGCAGCACGTCCCACTTGCCCTCGCTGGCCGTGCCGAACACCTCGGCGCCCAGGTGGCGGATGAGCTGCACGGCGGCCATGCCGACGCCTCCGGCGGTGGCGTGGACGAGGACCCGCTCGCCGGCCTTCAGGCCCGCCAGGTCGACGAGCCCGTAGTAGGCGGTCAGGAACACGGTCGGGATCGCGGCGGCCTGCTCGAAGGTCCAGCCGTCGGGGATGCGGACCACCAGGCGGTGGTCGACGACCGCGACGGGGCCGAACGCGCCCCGGATGAGGCCGGTGACCTTGTCCCCGACCTCGATGCCGGTGACGCCGGGGCCCACCTCGGTGACGACGCCGGCGCCCTCGTTGCCCATGCGGGCCAGGCCCGGGTACATGCCGAGCGCGATCATCACGTCGCGGAAGTTCAGGCCGGCGGCGCGGACCGCGACGCGGATCTCGCCCTCGGCGAGCTCCATCCCGGCGGCCGGGGACGGTACGAAGCCCAGGCTGTCGAGCGTCCCGGCCCGGGTGCTGTTGAGGATCCAGGAGGAGCCGGCGGGCAGCACCAGGGCGCCGCCCGGGGCGGCGGACGGGACCAGGCGCGGTACGAGCAGCGCGCCGTCGCGGAGCGCGGCCTGCGGCTCGTTCCCGGTGAACACCGCGTCGGGTACGGGGAGTCCGCTGGCACCGTCGGCGTCGGTGTCGAGGAGGACGAAGCGGCCGGGGTTCTCGGCCTGCGCGGCCCGTACCAGACCCCACAGGGGCGCCTGAGCCAGGTCCGTGACGTCCTCGCCGGGCAGTACGGCGACCGCGCCGCGCGTGGCGACGACCAGCCGGGTGGCCCCGAGGCGCTCGTCGGCCAGCCAAGTCTGGAGGGTGTCGAGCAGCGCGGCGGTGGTCCCGTGCGCGGCTCGGGCCGCTCCTGCGGCCGGGGCGCCGGCCGGGGATCCGGTGTGCAGGAGGACCGCGGCGGGGACCGGCGCGCCCTCGTCGAGGGCGGCCCGCAGGGAAGCGAGGTCCGCGTGGTCCGCACCCGCGCCGCCGATCGTCACCCGCGGCCCGCCGGGGGTTCCGGCGGCCGGCGGAGCGGCGGTCCAGTCGAGGCGGTACAGGGCGTCGGAGTGTCCGGCGCCCGCCACGGCGGCGGTCAGCTGCTCGGCGGCGACCGTACGGGTCGCCAGCGAGGCGACGGACACGACCGGGTGCCCGGCCGGGTCCGCGATGTCGAGCGAGAGGGAATCCGGGCCGGCCGGCGTCAGCCGCACCCTCAGCCTGGACGCGCCCACGGCGTGCAGACGCACACCGCTCCAGGCGAAGGGCAGGCGGACCTGCCCCGCGTCCGTGGCCGGCCCGGCGACAGCGAGCCCGTGCAGCGCAGCGTCGAGCAGGGCCGGATGCAGTGCAAACCAGCCCGCCTCATCCTGCTGCGCATCGGGCAGCCCCACCTCGGCGAACACCACGTCACCGTCGCTCCGACGCCAGGCCCGGGCCAACCCCTGGAAGGCCTGCCCGTACCCGTAACCGGCCGCGGCGAGCCCCTCATAGAACCCGTCGAGGTCGACCGGCTCGGCGTCCGCCGGAGGCCATACGGCCAGGTCGGAGAGGGGTTCGGGGGCCGTCTCGGGGGCAGGGGCGAGCCGTCCGGCGGCGTGCCGGGTCCAGACGGCGTCGGCGTCCTCGGGACGCGAGTGGACGCTCACCGGCCGCCCGCCGTCCTCCTCCGCGGCCCCGACGAGCACCTGGAGCAGGACGCCACCCCGGTCGGGGACGACGAGGGGCGTCTCGATGGTGAGTTCCTCCAGCTCGCCGCACTCGGCCTCGTCGCCCGCGCGGAGCGCGAGTTCCACGAAGGCGGTGCCGGGCAGCAGGACCGTTCCCGCCACCGCGTGGTCGGCGAGCCAGGGGTGGGTGTGCAGGGAGATCCGCCCGGTGAGCAGCAACTGCCCTCCGTCGGCGGGCGTCACGGTGGCGCCGAGCAGCGGGTGTCCGGCAGCGCCGAGTCCGGCCGCGAGCACGTCCGCGGAGGCGGAGGCGGCGGGGCGCGGCCAGTAGCGGCTGCGCTGGAAGGCGTACGTCGGGAGGTCCACGGGGGCCGGGGCCGCCGCCGTACCGCCGGCCAGGGCCGCCCGGTCGACGGGGAGGCCGCGGGTCCAGGCCTCGGCGAGGGCGCCGAGGAAGGCCTCCGGCTCGGGGCGGTCCTTGCGCAGCACGGGGGCCAGGAGCCCGGAGAAGCCCTCGGGGAGGGACTCCCCCGCCATGGCGGCGAGGACGCCCTGCGGGCCGAGTTCGAGGTAGTGGGCGACGCCCTGCGCGGCGAGGTACTGGACCCCGTCGGCGAAGCGGACCGCGCCGCGGACGTGCTCGACCCAGTACTCGGCGGTGAACTCGGTGATCTGCCCGCCGGTGACGTTGGAGACGACCGGGATGGCCGGGGTCCCGTGGGTCAGGGTCTCGGCGACCTCGCGGAACGCCTCCAGCATCGGCTCCATCAGCGGCGAGTGGAAAGCGTGCGAGACCGTCAGGCGCTTCGTCTTGCGGCCCTGGTCCGCGAGGGTGGCGGCCACGG
The DNA here is from genome assembly GCF_056434525.1 of Streptomyces sp. NPDC044002. Lineage (NCBI taxonomy): Bacteria > Bacillati > Actinomycetota > Actinomycetes > Kitasatosporales > Streptomycetaceae > Streptomyces > Streptomyces sp. NPDC044002. The sequence goes on along the minus strand of NZ_JBWKEZ010000004.1, from coordinate 93,110 downwards.
CCAGGACGGCATCCTCCGAACCCGAAATCACCACGGACTCCGGCCCGTTGACCGCCGCGATGTCGACATCCGCCGACAGCAGCGGACGGATCTCCTCCTCCGTAGCACGGACCGACACCATCGCGCCGCCCTCCGGCAGTGCGCCCATCAGCGCACCGCGGGCCGCCACCAGACGGGCCGCGTCGGCCAGCGAGAGAACGCCTGCCACGTGCGCGGCGGCGATCTCACCGATCGAATGACCGGCCACGAAGTCCGGACGGATGCCGTAGGACTCCGCCAGCCGGTACAACGCCACCTCGACCGCGAACAGCGCCGGCTGGGTGAACTCCGTCCGGTGCACCTTGTCCCCGCCGCCGAACACCAGGTCCTTCAGCGGGAAGTCGAAGTGTCCGCACACCTCGTCGAACGCGGTGGCGAACACCGGCTGGGCGTCGTACAGCTCGCGCCCCATCCCCGGGCGCTGCGCGCCCTGCCCCGAGAACAGGAGGGCCAGCTTCCCGGGCTGGACCGGGGCCTTGGCGGCCCCGGTCAGGGCGTCGAGTCCGGCCAGCAGGCCGTCCAGGCCGGTGGCGGTCACCGCGCCCCGGTGTTCGAGCGCGGAGCGGGTGGTGGCGAGGGAGTGCGCGACGGCGCGCGGGTCCAGGCCGGTGTGCGTACGGGCGTACTCGGCGAGCCGTGCCGCCTGGGCGCGCAGGGCCTCGGGGCCGCGGCCGGAGACGGTCCAGGTGACCGGGCCGCCGTCCGTCTCGCCGTCCGTGTCGGCGGCCGCGGGTGCCGGTGCCGTCGCGGGGGCCTGTTCCAGTACGACGTGGGCGTTGGTGCCGCTGGCTCCGAAGGAGGAGACGCCCGCGCGGCGCGGACGGCCGGTCTCGGGCCAGTCCACGGCCTCGGTGAGGAGTTCCACCGCGCCCGCCGACCAGTCGACGTGGGCCGACGGCTCGTCGACGTGCAGGGTCTTGGGCAGGATCCCTTCGCGCAGGGCCATGACCATCTTGATGACGCCCGCGACGCCGGCGGCGGCCTGGGCGTGTCCGATGTTGGACTTGACGGAGCCGAGCCACAGCGGCCGGTCCTCGGGCCGGCCCTGGCCGTAGGTGGCGAGGAGGGCCTGGGCCTCGATCGGGTCGCCGAGGGTGGTGCCGGTGCCGTGCGCCTCGACGGCGTCGACGTCGTGCGCGGTCAGGCGGGCGTTGGCGAGGGCCTGTTCGATGACCCGCTGCTGGGAGGGGCCGTTGGGGGCGGTCAGGCCGTTGCTGGCGCCGTCCTGGTTGACGGCCGAGCCGCGGAGTACGGCGAGGACCCGGTGGCCGTTGGCCTGGGCGTCGGAGAGCTTCTCCAGGAGGAGCACGCCGGCGCCTTCGGACCAGCCGGCGCCGTCCGCCGCGGCGGAGAAGGACTTGCAGCGGCCGTCGGTGGACAGTCCGCGCTGCTTGCTGAACTCGACGAACACGCTGGGGGTGGCCATGACGGTGACGCCGCCGGCCAGCGCCATGGTGCACTCGCCGGCCCGGAGGGCCTGGGCGGCCAGGTGCAGGGCGACGAGGGAGGAGGAGCAGGCGGTGTCGACGGTGACGGCCGGGCCCTCCAGGCCGAAGGCGTAGGAGAGGCGGCCGGAGACGACGCTGCCGGAGGTGCCGGTGAGCAGGTAGCCCTCGGCGCTGTCGGCGGCGCGCTCCACGTGGCTGGCGTAGTCGTGGTACATGACGCCGGCGAAGACGCCGGTGCGCGTTCCCTTGCGTTCCGCCGGGTCGAGTCCGGCGCGTTCGAAGGCCTCCCAGGAGGCTTCGAGGAGGAGCCGCTGCTGCGGGTCCATGGTGACGGCCTCGCGCGGGGAGATCCCGAAGAGTTCGGGGTCGAAGTCCGCGGCGTCGTAGAGGAAGCCGCCGTTGCGGGTGTACGAGGTGCCGGGGCGGCGTCCTTCGGGGTCGTAGAGGGCGTCGAGGTCCCAGCCGCGGTCGGTGGGGAAGCCGGAGACGGCGTCGCGGCCTTCGGCGACGAGCTGCCAGAGGTCCTCGGGCGAGCCGACCCCGCCGGGGTAGCGGCAGGCCATCCCGACGATCGCGATCGGCTCGTCGGGGGCGTGGGCGGGCGCGGGGGCGGCCGGGGCGGGGGTGGTGGTGGCGGGGGTGAGGATCCCGGAGAGGAGGTGGCGGGCCAGGGCGGCCGGGGTGGGGTGGTCGAAGACGAGCGTGGCGGCCAGTTTGAGGCCGGTGGCGGCGTTCAGCCGGTTGCGCAGTTCGACGGCGGTGAGGGAGTCGAAGCCGAGTTCCTTGAAGGCCGCGTCGGGGCGGATCGCGGAGGGGTCGGCGTGGCCGAGGACGGCGGCCACCTGGCCGCTGACGAGGCCGAGGAGTTCGCGTTCGCGTTCGTTCTCGCCGAGCGGGGCGAGCCGCCGGGCGAGGGAGGAGGCCTCGGTGTCGGAGCCCGTTTCGACGGCGCGGCGGGCGGGGGTGCGGACCAGGGAGCGCAGCAGTGCGGGCAGCAGCCCGGCGGCGGCGCGGGTGCGCAGGGTCGCCGCGTCCAGGCGTACGGGGACCAGGACGGGTTCGGTGTCGGTGTCAGCGGTGGCGCCGGCGGTGGCCGCGTCGAGGGCGGCGAGGCCCTGGGCCGCGCTGAGCGGGAGGATGCCGGCGCGGGAGGCCCAGCCGAGGTCGCCGTCCGTGAGGTGGCCGGTGAGGCCGCTGGTCTCCCACAGGCCCCAGGCCAGGGAGCTGGCCGGCAGGCCGTGGTGGCGGCGGTGGTCGGCGAGGGCGTCCATGAAGGCGTTGGCGGCCGCGTAGTTGGCCTGCCCCGGGTTGCCGAGGACACCTGCGGCGGAGGAGAAGAGCACGAAGGTCGTGAGGTCGAGGTCGCGGGTCAGCTCGTGGAGGTTCCACGCGGCGTCCACCTTCGGGCGCATCACCGCGTCCAGGCGCTCGTCCGTCAGCGAGCCGATCAGTCCGTCGTCCAGTACGCCGGCGGCGTGGACCACACCCCGCAGGGGACGGTCCGCCGGAATCCCCGCGAGCAGCGCGGCCAGCGCCTCCCGGTCGGCCGCGTCACAGGCCGCCACGTCCACGACGGCACCCAAAGCCCGCAGCGAATCGGCCAGTTCCACCGCCCCCGGCGCATCCGCGCCACGACGACCGGTCAGCAACAGGGAACGCACCCCGTGCGCGGCGACCAGGTGCCGGGCGACCAACGCACCCAGCGCACCCGTACCGCCGGTGACCAGCACCGTCCCCTCCGGATCCCAGACGCCGCCCTGGGCGGACGTGTCGGTGGCCCGGACCAGACGCGGGACGAGGGCGGTGCCCGTGCGCAGGGCGAGCTGGGGTTCCCCGGTGGCGACGGCCCGTTCCAGGGCAGCGCGGGAGGCGTCGGTGCCGTCGAGGTCGACGAGCTGGATGCGGTCGGGGTGTTCGGACTGGGCGGAGCGGACCAGGCCCCACAGCGGGGCGAGGGTCAGGTCGGGTGCGGGGTCGCCGGGTCCGGTGCGGACCGCGCCGGTGGTGGTGACGACGAGGCGCAGGGCGGCGAGGCGTTCGTCGGCGAGCCAGTCGCGGAGGGTGGCCAGGAGCGCGGCCGTGGTGGTGCGGGCGGCGCGGGCCGGGTCCTCGCCGGAGCCGGTGGCGGTGCCGGGGCGCGGGTGGGTGAGGAGGACGTGGGTGGGGGCGGCGGTTCCGGCGTCGAGGGCGGCGGTGAGCGCGCCGAGGTCCGGGAAGCCGGCGCCGCCGAGCTCGGCCCAGCCGTCGGCGGGCGCTTCGGCGGGCAGGGGGACGTCGTTCCAGGTGACGCGGTGCAGGGTGTCGGTGCGGGGGCCCTGGAGGCGGTCCGGGCTGACGGGCAGCAGGCTGAGGGCGTCCACGGTGGCGACGGGCCGGCCCTCGGGGTCGGCGAGGTCCACGGCGAGTTCGCCGCTGTCGGCCGGGGTGATGCGGACCCGCAGGGCGGCCGCTCCGGTGGCGTGCAGGGAGACCCCGCTCCAGGCGAAGGGCAGCCGGACGCCGTCGGGGGCGGTGCCGGTCCCGAGGAGCGCGGCGTGCAGGGCGGCGTCGAGGAGGGCGGGGTGCAGGCCGAAGGCGGACGCCTCCTCGCGCTGCGCCGGATCCAGCACCACCTCCGCGTACACCGTCCCGTCCACCGCCCAGGCCGCCTTCAGCCCCTGGAAGGCGGGCCCGTACGCGTAACCGGCAGCGGCGGCCCGCTCGTAGAAGCCCTCCACGTCCACGGGCCGCGCCCCGGCCGGCGGCCACTGCGCCAGCTCCACGCCCGCCGCCGAAGCGGCGGCGGGGGCGACGACGCCGGTGGCGTGCCGGGTCCAGGGGGTGTCGGCGCCGGAGTCGTCGGGCCGTGCGTGGACGGACACCGGGCGGCTTCCGTCGGCGGCGGGTTCTCCGACCACCAGCTGGAGCTGGACGGTTCCGGTCGGGGGCAGGGCGAGGGGGGTTTCCAGGGTGAGTTCGCGCAGCTGTCCGCAGCCCGCCTCGTCGCCCGCGCGGACGGCGAGTTCGACGAAGGCGGTGCCGGGCAGGAGGACGGTGTCGCCGACGGCGTGGTCGGCGAGCCAGGGGTGGCCGGTGAGGGAGATCCGGCCGGTCAGCAGGAAGCGGTCGCCGTCGGCGGAGCGTACGGAGGCGCCCAGCAGCGGGTGTCCGGCGTCGGCCAGTCCCGCGGCGGACACGTCGGCGCCGCCGGTCGCGGCCTCGGCCCAGTACCGGCTGCGCTGGAAGGCGTACGTGGGCAGGTCGACCGTGCGGGGGGCGTGTCCGGCGAGGACGGCGGTCCAGTCGGGGGAGGCGCCGCGGGTCCAGGCCTCGGCGAGGGAGGTGAGGAAGCGCTGCGGGCCGCCCTCGTCGCGGCGCAGGGAGCCGAGGGCGACGGCGGGCAGGCCGGCGGCGTCGATGGTCTCCTGGACGCCGACGGTGAGGACGGGGTGGGCGCTGGCCTCGATGAAGAAGCCGTGGCCGCGTTCGAGGAGGGCGCGGATGCCGTCCTCGAAGCGCACGGTGCGGCGCAGGTTGGTGTACCAGTACTCGGCGTCGAGTTCGGTGCCGTCGACGGGCCGTCCGGTGACCGTGGACAGGAACGGCACGCGGGTCTTGCGGGGGGTGATGCCGGCGAGGGCGCCGATGACGGCGTCGCGGATCTCCTCGACCTGGGGGCCGTGGGAGGCGTAGTCGACGTTGACGCGGCGGGCGCGGACGCCGTCGGCCTCGCAGGCGGCGAGCAGTTCGTCGAGGGCCTCGGGGGTGCCGGAGACGACGGTGGAGCGGGGGCCGTTGACGGCGGCGACGGCGAGGCGGTCGCCCCAGGCGCGGATGCGTTCGGCGACGGCGTCGGCGGTGTCGGCGACGGACATCATGCCGCCCTTGCCGGCCAGGGCGAGGAGGGCCTTGGCGCGCAGGGCGGAGACCTTCGCGGCGTCCTGGAGGGACAGGGCTCCGGAGACGGCGGCGGCGGCGATCTCTCCCTGGGAGTGGCCGACGACGGCGTCGGGTTCGATGCCGCTCGCCCGCCACAGCTCGGCGAGGGAGACCATGACGGCCCACAGGACGGGCTGGACGACGTCGACGCGGTCGAAGCCGGGGGCTCCGTCCTCCTGGCGCAGGACGTCGAGGAGGGACCAGTCGGTGTGGGGGGCGAGGGCCTGGGCGCACTCGTCGAGGCGGGCGGCGAACGCCGGGGAGGTCCCGTACAGTTCGACGGCCATGCCGGCCCACTGGGAGCCCTGCCCTGGGAAGACGAAGGCGGTCTTGCCCTCGATGTCGGCGGTGCCCTCGACGAGGCGGGCGGAGCTCTCGCCGGCGGCGAGCCGGGCGAGCGCGTCCGCGGCGTCGGTGCCGGAGTCCGTGCCGGTGCCGGTGCTGGTGCCGGTGTCCGGGCCGGCGACGACGACCGCGCGGTGGGCGAGCGCGGAGCGGGTGACGGCGAGCGCGAGGGCGGTGTCGGCGGGGCGCGGGGCGGCGGTGGCCGCTCCGGCGCCGGTGCCGGAGCCGGTGCCGGTGTCCGTGTCCGTGCCGGTGGCGAAGGCGTGCAGGCGGGCGGCCTGGCCGCGCAGGGCGGCCCCGCTGTGGCCGGAGAGCGGCCAGGGCGTGGGGGCCGCGGCCGTGAAGGGGGCGGGGCCGGCCGCTGCCGGGGCGGCGGCGTCGTCCTCCGCGGGCGCGGCCTGTTCCAGGATGAGGTGGGCGTTGGTGCCGCTGATGCCGAAGGCGGAGACGGCGGCCCGGCGGGGCCGTTCGTGGTCCGGCCATTCGCGGGCGTCGGTGAGGAGTTCGACGGCGCCGGCCGTCCAGTCGACGTGCGGGGTGGGCTCGTCGACGTGGAGGGTCTTGGGGAGGACGCCGTTGCGGATCGCCATCGTCATCTTGATGACTCCGGCGATGCCGGCGGCCGCGGCGGTGTGGCCGATGTTGGTCTTGAGTGAGCCGAGCCACAGCGGGGCGTCCTGCGGCCGGTCCTGGCCGTAGGTGGCGATGACGGCCTGCGCCTCGATCGGGTCGCCGAGGGTGGTGCCGGTGCCGTGGGCCTCGACGGCGTCGACGTCCCGGCCGCGCAGCCGGGCGTTGGCCAGGGCCTGGCGGATGACGCGCTGCTGGGAGGGCCCGTTGGGGGCGGCGAGGCCGTTGGAGGCGCCGTCCTGGTTGGTGGCGGAGCCGCGGATGACGGCGAGGACGCGGTGGCCGTTGCGGCGGGCGTCGGAGAGCCGTTCGAGGACGATCACGCCGACGCCCTCGCCCCAGCCGGTGCCGTCGGCGGCGGCGGCGAAGGCCTTGCAGCGGCCGTCCTCGGACAGGCCGCGCTGGCGGCTGAACTCGACGAAGAGGCCGGGGACGGACATGACGCTGACGCCGCCGGCGAGGGCCATGGAGCATTCGCCGTTGCGGAGGGCCTGGGCGGCGAGGTGCAGGGCGACGAGGGAGGAGGAGCAGGCGGTGTCGACGGTGACGGCCGGGCCCTCGAAGCCGTAGTGGTAGGCGAGCCGTCCGGAGACGACGCTGCCGGAGGTGCCGGTGAGGGAGTAGCCCTCGGCGCCGCCCTGGGTGTTGTGTCCTCCGACGATGTAGGCGGGCGTCGCCGCGCCCACGTACACGCCGGTCTGGGTGCCCTTGAGAGTGGCGGGGTCGAGCCCGGCCCGTTCGAGGGCCTCCCAGGAGGTCTCCAGCAGGACCCGCTGCTGCGGGTCCATGGCCAGTGCCTCGCGCGGGGAGATGCCGAACAGGCCGGGGTCGAACTCCGGCGCGTCGTGCAGGAACCCGCCGGAGCGGGTGTACGTGGTCCCGGGGTGGTCGGGGTCCGGGTGGTAGAGGGTGTCCAGGTCCCAGCCGCGGTCGGCCGGGAACCCGGATATCGCGTCGCGTCCCTCGGCGACCAGCCGCCACAGGTCCTCGGGGGAGCGGACCCCGCCCGGGTAGCGGCAGGCCATGCCCACCAGGGCGATGGGCTCGCTGCCCCGGCTCTCGGCCTCACTGAGCCGCTGCCGGGTCTCGTGGAGCTCGGCGGCCACTCGCTTGAGGGACTCGACCAGCTTGTCCTCGTTCGCCATCGCGGCGTGTCCTTCCCTGTTCTCGCGGTCGCCGGGGATCAGGAGACCCCGAGCTCGTTCTGGATGAAGTCGAGTACCTCGTCGGCCGAGGCCGACTGGAGGCGGTCCGCCACGTCCTCGCCGGCGGCGGGTGCCGCCGGTGCGGAGGCGGACGCCGCCGCCTTCCAGCGCTGGAGGAGGTCCTCGATGCGGCCGGTCACCTCGTCGTGTCCGGGTGCCTCCGGGTCGGCGGCGAGCACGGCCGCTTCGAAGCGGCCGAGTTCGCCGAGCAGGTCGGCGCCGGGGGCGGCGGTCTCCTCGGGCACCAGCTCGTTCAGCAGGTGCTTGGCGAGGGTGCCGGCCGTCGGGTAGTCGAAGATCAGCGTGGGGGGCAGCCGCAGTCCGGTGGCGGCCCCCAGCCGGTTGCGGAACTCGACGGCGGTCAGCGAGTCGAAGCCGAGTTCCTTGAAGGTGCGGTCCGCGCCGACGGCAGCGGGCGCCCCGTGTCCGAGGACGGTGGCGACGTTGGTCCGCACCAGGTCCAGCAGCAGGTGTTCCCGCTCCGATTCCGGCTGGGCGGCGAGCCGCCGGCCCAGCGGTTCGGCGCCCTCGGCGGCGGCCGGTCCGGCGACGACTCGGCGTGCCGGGGCGCGTACGAGGCCCTTGAGCACGTCGGGCAGGGAGCCGTCGCGGGCCTGGCCGCGCAGTCCGGCCAGGTCCAGCCGGACGGGGGCGAGCAGCGGCTCGTCCTGGCGCAGGGAGTCGTCGAGGAGGGTCAGGCCCTGCTCGTTGGTCATGGGCAGGAAGCCGGACCGGCCGAGGCGGGCGAGGTCGGTGGTGTCGAGTCCGGCGGTCATGCCGCTGGACTCGGCCCAGTGGCCCCAGGCGAGGGAGACGCCCGGCAGGCCGTGGGCGCGCCGGTGCTGGGCGAGGGCGTCCAGGAAGGAGTTGCCCGCCGCGTAGTTGGCCTGGCCCGCGTTGCCGAGGACGCCGGCCGCCGACGAGTAGAGGACGAAGGCGGTGAGGTCCAGGTCGCGGGTGAGTTCGTGCAGGTTGACGGCGGCGTCGACCTTGGGCCGCAGGACGCGGTCCAGCCGGCCGGCGTCGAGGGAGGCGAGGACGCCGTCGTCGACGACCCCTGCGGTGTGGACGACGCCGCGCAGCGGCCGGTCGGCCGGGATCGCCGCGAGGAGGCCGGCCAGCGCGTCGCGGTCGGCTGCGTCGCAGGCCACCACCTCGGCCGAACCACCCAACTCGGCGATCTCCGCGACCAGTTCGGCCGCCCCGGGGGCGTCCGGGCCGCGTCGGCCGGCCAGCAGCAGGTGCCGTACCCCGTGCGTGGTGACCAGGTGCTTGGCGACCAGCGCGCCCAGGGTGCCCGTACCGCCGGTGACCAGGACCGTGCCGGCCGGGTCCCAGCCCTGCGGGACCGTCAGGACGATCTTGCCCACGTGCTTGGCCTGGCTCATGAAGCGGAACGCCTCCGGGGCCCGCCGGATGTCCCAGGCGCGGACCGGCAGCGGCCGCAGCACGCCCGCCTCGAACAGCCGGCCCAGCTCGGCGAGCATCTCGCCGATCCGCTCCGGGCCGGCCTCCATCAGGTCGAAGGCCCGGTAGCGCACGCCCGGGTAGGCGGCGGCCACCTCCTGAGGGTCGCGGATGTCGGTCTTGCCCATCTCGATGAAGCGGCCGCCGCGCGGCAGCAGCCGCAGCGAGGCGTCGACCAGTTCCCCGGCCAGGCAGTCCAGGACCACGTCCATGCCGCGTCCGCCGGTCGCGTGGGTGAACCGCTGCTCGAAGGAGGTCGAGCGGGAGGACCCGTAGTGGGCGCCCTCCAGCCTGACCTGGCGGCGCAGGACGCCCCACTTGCCCTCGCTGGCCGTGCCGAACACCTCGGCGCCCAGGTGGCGGGCCAGCTGCACGGCGGCCATGCCCACGCCGCCGGCCGCCGAGTGCACGAGGACGCGTTCCCCGGCCGTCAGCCCGGCCAGGTCGACGAGCGCGTAGTAGGCGGTCAGGAACACCGCGGGCACCGAGGCGGCCTGCTCGAAGGACCAGCCCCCGGGCATCCGCGCCAGCATCCGCGCGTCGGCGACGGCCACCTCGCCGAACGCGTGCGGGACCATGCCCATCACCCGGTCGCCGGGGGCGAGGTGGGTGACGCCGGGGCCCGTCTCGGTGACGACGCCGGAGGCCTCGCTGCCCAGGACGATCTTGTCCGGGTACATGCCGAGCGCCATCAGGACGTCGCGGAAGTTCAGACCGGCGGCGCGGACCGCGATCCGCACCTGTCCGGGGGCCAGCGGTTCGGCGGCTTCCGGGAACGGGGTGAGGGCCAGGCTCTCCAGGGTGCCGCCGCCGGTGGTGTCGAGCCGCCAGTGCGGGGCGTCCTGCGGCGGGGCGAGCAGGGCCCCCGCGTCGGCGCGGCCCAGCCGCGGGACGAGGAACTCCCCGTCGCGGACGGCGATCTGGCTCTCGCCGGTGGCGACGGCCGGGATCACCGGGGCGTCCTCGACGGCGGTGTCCGTGTCGACGAGGACGAGCCTGCCCGGGTTCTCGGCCTGCGCGGAGCGCACCAGGCCCCAGAGCCCGGCGTGCGTCAGGTCGGTGACGTCCTCGCCCGGGCGGGCCGCGACCGCGCCGCGCGTCGCCACGACCAGGCGGGACGAGGCGAACGCGGGCTCGGCGAGCCAGTGCTGGAGGGTGCCCAGCAGGGCCGCGGTGGCCTCCCGTACGGCGTCCGCCCGTACGGCGGTACGCGTCCGGGGAACCGGCAGCAGCACCGCGTCGGGGGCGGGGGCGCCGCCGGCGACGGCGGCGGCGAGCGCCTGGAGGTCGGGGTGGGCGGGCAGGCCCGCCTCGTCCGGGTCGGCCGGGGAGCCGAGCACCGCCCAGTTCAGCTGCGGCTCGTCGGCGGCGGTGGCCGTCGTCCAGTCGACCCGGTACAGGGCGTCCTGGTCGGCCGACCGCGCCCGGTGCAGCTGGTCGTGGGAGACGGGCAGCAGGGTGAGGGAGTCGATGGTCGCGACCGGCAGCCCGGCCGGGTCCACGACGGTGACCGCCACCGCGTCGGCGCCCGCGGGCACCAGGCGGACCCGTACGGCCGAGGCGCCCTCGGCGTGCACGGTCACCCCGCTCCAGGCGAAGGGCAGGCGCAGACCGCTGTCGGCGCCGGACGCGACGTCGAGCAGCATGCCGTGCAGGGAGGCGTCGAGCAGGGCCGGGTGCACGCCGAACGCGGCGGCCTCCTCCTGCCGGGCCGGGTCGAGGGCGACCTCGGCGTAGACCTCCTCGCCGGACCGCCAGGCGGCCTTGAGGCCCTGGAAGGCGGGCCCGTAGGCGTAACCGGCGTCGGCGAGCCCCTCGTAGAACCCGCGCAGGTCGACCGGCCGGGCCCCGGCCGGCGGCCACACCGCGAACTCCGCACCGCTCGGCGCGGGGCCGGCGGCGGTGAGGGTGCCGGTGGCGTGCCGGGTCCACGGCAGGGCCGTCTCGGCGCCCTCCGGCCGCGAGTGGATCACGACGCTGCGGGAGCCGGACTCCTCGTCCGGGGCGCCCACCGCGATCTGGAGGCGGGCCGCGCCGCGCTCCGGGAGCGCGAGCGGGGCTTCCAGGGTCAGTTCCTCCAGGCGGCCGCAGCCCGCTTCGTCGCCCGCGCGGAGCGCGAGTTCCACGAAGGCGGTGCCGGGCAGCAGAACCGTTCCTGCCACCGCGTGGTCGACGGCCCACGGAAGGGTCTCGGCGGACAGCCGGCCGGTGAGGACCAGCCCGTCCCCGTCGGCCAGGTCGACCGAGGCGCCGAGCAGCGGGTGGGTGGCGGAGGTCAGGCCGAGCCCGGCCGCCGCTCCGTTCGAGGCGGGGGCGGGGGCGAGCCAGAACCGCTCGTGTTCGAAGGCGTACGTCGGCAGGTCCACCCGGCGGGCCGGGCGGCCCGCGACGAGCGGGGCCCAGTCGACGGGGAGGCCGCGGGTCCAGGCCTCGGCGAGGGCGCCGAGGAACGCCTCCGGCTCGGGACGGTCCTTGCGCAGGACGGGGGTGAGCAGCCCCGAGAAGTCCTCGGGCAGGCTCTCCCCCGCCATGGCGGCGAGGACGCCCTGCGGGCCGAGCTCCAGGAAGTGGGCGACGCCCTGCGAGGCGAGGTACTGGACCCCGTCGGCGAAGCGGACCGCGCCCCGGACGTGCTCGACCCAGTACTCGGCGGTGAACTCGGTGATCTGCCCGCCGGTGACGTTGGAGACCACCGGGATCTCGGGCACGGCGTGGGTCAGGGATTCCGCGACCTCGCGGAACGCCTCCAGCATCGGCTCCATGAGGGGCGAGTGGAAGGCGTGCGAGACCGTCAGGCGCTTCGTCTTGCGGCCCTGGTCCGCGAGGGTGGCGGCGACGGCCAGGACGGCGTCCTCCGCGCCAGAAATCACCACGGAATCCGGGCCGTTGACCGCCGCGATGTCGACATCGGCCGACAGCAGCGGACGGATCTCCTCCTCGCCGGCACGGACCGACACCATCGCGCCGCCCTCCGGCAGCGCACCCATCAGCGCGCCGCGGGCCGCGACCAGACGGGCCGCGTCGGACAGCGAGAGGACGCCTGCCACGTGCGCGGCGGCGATCTCACCGATCGAATGCCCGGCCACGAAGTCCGGACGCAGACCGAACGACTCCGCCAGCCGGTACAGGGCCACCTCGACCGCGAACAGCGCCGGCTGGGTGAACTCCGTCCGGTGGACCTCCTCCCCGCCGCCGAACACCAGGTCCTTCAACGGGAAGTCGAAGTGTCCGCACACCTCGTCGAACGCGGCGGCAAACACCGGCTGCGCCTCGTACAGCTCACGCCCCATACCCGGACGCTGCGCACCCTGCCCCGAGAACAGGAACGCGAGCCGCTCTCCGGTGCCCGTGAGGCCCTGCGTGACGCCGGGCGCGCCGTTGCCGTCGGCGAGGGCGCGGAGTCCGGCCGCGAAGCCGTCGCGGTCCTCGGCGAGGACCACCGCGCGGTGCTCCAGCGGCGACCGGGTGGTCAGCAGTGCGGTGGCGACGTCCGCGGCGGGGACGGAGCCGTCCAGGTCCAGCAGCCGTGCGGCCTGGCCGCGCAGGGCTCCGGCGCTGCGGGCCGAGAGCACCCAGGGCAGCAGCCCGGCGGGTTCCTGCTCCGTGGCGGGCGCGGGCTCCTGCGGGCCCTCTTCGATGACCACGTGGGCGTTGGTGCCGCTGATGCCGAACGAGGAGACGCCGGCCCGGCGCGGGCGGCCGGTCCGCGGCCACTCCACGGCCTCGGTGAGCAGCTCGACGGCGCCGGCCTCCCAGTCGACCTCGGTAGTGGGCTCGTCGACGTGGAGGGTGCGCGGCAGCACGCCCTCCCGCATCGCCATGACCATCTTGATGACGCCGGCGACGCCGGCGGCGGCCTGGGCGTGTCCGATGTTGGACTTCAGCGAGCCGAGCAGCAGCGGCCGGTCCTCCGGCCGGTCCTGGCCGTAGGTGGCGAGGAGGGCCTGGGCCTCGATGGGGTCGCCGAGGGTGGTGCCGGTGCCGTGCGCCTCGACGGCGTCCACGTCCTGCGGGGCGAGCCGGGCGTTGGCGAGGGCCTGGCGGATGACGCGCTGCTGGGCGGGGCCGTTGGGGGCGGTGAGCCCGTTGGAGGCGCCGTCCTGGTTGGTGGCCGTACCGCGGACGACGGCGAGGACGCGGTGTCCGTTGCGGCGGGCGTCGGAGAGCTTCTCCAGGAGGAGCACGCCGACGCCCTCGGCCCAGCCGGTGCCGTCGGCGTCGGCGGAGAAGGACTTGCAGCGGCCGTCGGCGGCCATGCCGCGCTGACGGCTGAACTCGACGAACACGCTGGGGGTGGCCATGACGGTGACGCCGCCGGCCAGCGCCATGGTGCACTCGCCGGCCCGGAGGGCCTGGGCGGCCAGGTGCAGGGCGACGAGGGAGGAGGAGCAGGCGGTGTCGACGGTGACGGCCGGGCCCTCCAGCCCGAAGGTGTAGGCGACGCGGCCGGAGACCACGCTGCCCTGGGTGCCGGTCAGGCCGTAGCCCTCGACGCGCTGCGGGTTCTCCTCGACGCGGAAGGCGTAGTCGTGGTGCATGGCTCCGGCGAAGACGCCGGTCCGGCTGCCTCGCACGGTGTCGAGGTCGAGCCCGGCCCGCTCGAAGACCTCCCAGGAGGCTTCGAGGAGGAGCCGCTGCTGCGGGTCCATGGCGAGGGCCTCGCGGGGCGAGATCCCGAAGAGGAGGGGGTCGAAGTCGCCCGCTCCGTAGAGGAACCCGCCCTCGCGGGCGTAGCTGGTGCCCAGCCGTTCGGGGTCGGCGTCGAAGAGGGTGGCGAGGTCCCAGCCGCGGTCGGTGGGGAAGCCGGAGACGGCGTCGCGGCCTTCGGCGACGAGCTGCCAGAGGTCCTCGGGCGAGCCGACGCCGCCGGGGTAGCGGCAGGCCATCCCGACGATCGCGATCGGCTCGTCGGAGGCCGTCGCGGCCTGGGCCGCCGCGGCCGGCTCCTCGGTGCCGGCGGCCGTCGCCGCGTCCTGTGCGCCGAGCAGCTCGGTGAGCAGGAAGCGGGCGGCCGCGTTGATCGTGGGGTGGTCGAAGACGATGGTGGCGGGCAGCCGCAGGCCGGTGGCGGCGCCGAGCTGGTTGCGCAGTTCGACGGCGGTGAGGGAGTCGAAGCCGAGTTCCTTGAACGCCTTGTCGGGGCGGATCGCGGACGGGTCGGCGTGGCCGAGGACGGCCGCGACCCGGCCGCGCACGAGGTCGAGGAGTTCGCGTTCGCGTTCGGCGCCGTCGAGGGCGGTGAGGCGGCGGACCAGTGCGGAGACCTCGGCCTCCGGTGCGGCCGCCTCGACGGCGCGGCGGGCGGGGGTGCGGACCAGGGAGCGCAGCAGTGCGGGCAGCAGCCCGGCGGCGGCGCGGGTGCGCAGGGTCGCCGCGTCCAGGCGTACGGGGACCAGCAGGGGTGTGCCGGGGGCGCGCAGCGCGGTGTCGAGCAGCGTGAGGGCGTGGTCGGTGGCCAGCGGGAGGATGCCGGCACGGGTCATCCAGCCGAGGTCACCGTCCTTGAGGTGGGCGAGCATGCCGCTGGACTGCTCCCACAGGCCCCAGGCGAGGGCGGTGGCGGGGAGGCCCTGGGCGTGCCGGCGGTGGGCGAGGGCGTCCATGAAGGCGTTGGCGGCCGCGTAGTTGGCCTGCCCCGGGTTGCCGAAGACGCCCGCGATGGAGGAGAAGAGGACGAGGGCGGTGAGGTCGAGGTCGCGGGTCAGCTCGTGGAGGTTCCACGCGGCGTCCACCTTCGGGCGCATCACCGCGTCCAGACGCTCGTCCGTGAGCGAGCCGATCAGCCCGTCGTCCAGTACGCCGGCGGCGTGGACCACACCCCGCAGGGGACGGTCCGCCGGAATGCCCGCGAGCAGCGCGGCCAGCGCCTCGCGGTCGGCGGCGTCGCAGGCCACGACGTCCACGACGGCACCCAAAGCCCGCAGCGAATCGGCCAGTTCCACCGCGCCCGGCGCATCCGCGCCACGACGACCGGTCAGCAGCAGGGAACGCACCCCGTGCGCGCTGACCAGGTGCCGGGCGACCAGCGCACCCAGCGCACCCGTACCGCCGGTGACCAGCACCGTCCCCTCCGGATCCCAGACGGCGCCCTGGGCGGACGTGTCGGTGGCCCGGACCAGGCGCGGGACGAGCAGGGAGCCGTCGCGGACGGCGAGCTGGGGTTCCCCGGTGGCGAGTGCGGCGGCCAGGTCGGTGCTGCCGTTGTCCCAGGGGTCGAGGTCGACCAGGACGAAGCGGTCCTGGTTCTCCGTCTGGGCGGAGCGCAGCAGGCCCCACAGCGGGGCGTGCACGAGGTCGATGACGTCCTCGCCGGCGCGTACGGAGACGGCGCCGCGCGTGACGACCACCAGCCGGGCGGCGGCCAGCCGGTCCTCGGCGAGCCAGTCCCGGACGAGGCCGAGGGCGTTGGCCGTCGCCGCGCGGGCGGCTTCGGCGGTCGTGGCTCCGTCGGTGTCCGCGCCGGGGGCGGGCGGGCAGGTGAGGACGACCGTCGAGGGGACGGCGAGCCCCTGGTCGAGGGCGGCGGTGAGGTCGGCGAGGCGCGGGTAGGCGGCGCCCCCGAGCTCGGTCCAGTCGGGGAGCGCGCCGGAGTCCCCGGTGGCGGGGAGCGCCGACCACTCGACGCGGTGGAGTCCGTCGCGGTGTGCGCCGCGCAGGGCTCCGGCGGCGACGGGCCGCAGCACGAGCGACTCGACGCGGGCCACGGGGCGGCCCTCGGCGTCGGCGACGTCCAGCGCGACCGTGTCGGTGCCGAGGGGGGTCATGCGCAGGCGGAGGGAGGCGGCGCCGGTGGCGAGGAGGGACACGCCGCTCCACACGAACGGCAGCCGGACGCCGGAGTCCTCGCCGCGGGCGGCGCGGACCAGCTGCTCGGCGTGCAGGGCGGCGTCGAGGAGGGCGGGGTGCAGGCCGAAGGCGGACGCCTCCTCGCGCTGCGCCGGATCCAGCACCACCTCCGCGTACACCGTCCCGTCGACCGCCCAGGCCGCCTTCAAGCCCTGGAAGGCGGGCCCGTACGCGTAACCGGCGGCCGCCGCACGCTCGTAGAACCCCTCCACATCGACAGGCTGGGCCCCGGCCGGCGGCCACTGCGCCAGCTCCACGCCCGCCGCCGAAGCGGCGGCGGGGGCCAGGAAGCCGTTGGCGTGGCGGGTCCAGGCGGTGTCGGTGTCGGCGTCGTCGGGCCGTGCGTAGACGGCGACGGAGCGGCGGCCGGAGCCGTCGGGGGCTCCGACGACGGCCTGGACCTGGACGGCTCCGCGGGGCGGGAGCACGAGCGGGGCTTCGAGCGTGAGCTCTTCCAGGTGCGCGCAGCCGGCCTCGTCACCGGCGCGGACGGCCAGTTCGACGAAGGCGGTGCCGGGCAGCAGGACGGTTTCCAGCGCGCCGTGGTCGGCGAGCCAGGGGTGGCTGCCCAGGGAGATCCGGCCGGTGAGCAGGAACCGGTCGCCGTCGGCGACCCGTACGGACGCGCCCAGCAGCGGGTGCCGGGCCTCGGCCAGGCCGGCCGCGGACACGTCGGCGCCGGCGGTGTCCGGGGCGTCGAGCCAGTGGCGGGCGCGCTGGAAGGGGTAGGTGGGCAGCTCGGTCGCCGCGTGGGCGCCGGAGCCGGTGAGGACGGCGGTCCAGTCGACGTCGATGCCGCGGGTCCAGGCGGTCGCGAGGGAGGTGGTGAAGCGGGCGAGGCCGCCCTCGCCGCGGCGCAGGGTGCCCGTCGCCAGGACGTCGGCGCCCGCGTCCTCGGCGGTCTCCACCAGCCCGTACGTGAGGACCGGGTGCGCGCTCGACTCCACGAAGGCCCGGAAACCGTCCGCGAGCAGGGTACGGACGACCGGCTCGAACGACACCGGCTGCCGGCAGTTCTCGTACCAGTAGGCGGCCGTCAGCTCGGGACCTTCCAGCACCTCCCCGCTGACGGTGGAGTACAGCGGCACCGAACCGGTCCGGGGCTCCACGAACCCCAGCAGGTCCAGGATCCGCTCCTTGAGGCGGTCGACCTGGGCGCAGTGGGAGGCCACGGTCGAGGGGATGATCTTGGCGCGGACGCCTTCTGCCTCCAGCGCGGCGACCAGCTCCTCCAGCGGAGCCACCTCACCGGCGACGGTGACCGTACCCGGACCGTTGATCCCCGCGATGGACAACGCGTCCCCGTACCGGGCGATCCGCTCACGCACCGCGTCCGCACCCAGCGACACCGAAGCCACAGCACCCCGGCCCACCAGCTCGTCCGCGAACAGCTGCGAGCGGAGCACGACGACCCTGGCCGCGTCCTCCAGCGACAGCGCACCCGACACGGCCGCGGCCGCGATCTCACCCTGCGAGTGACCCACGACCGCGTCGGGCACCACGCCCGCCGCACGCCACAGCTCGGCGAGGGAGACCATCACGGCGAACAGGACGGGCTGGAGCACCTCGATCCGGGTCAGAGCCTCCCCGTCACCGCGCAGCACCTCCTCCACCGACCAGTCGACATGCGCCTCGACCGCGGCCGCGACCTCGGCGAACCGCGCCGCGAACACCGGCGAGGAGTCGAGGAGTTCGACGCCCATCCCGACCCACTGCGAGCCCTGACCGGGGAAGACGAACACCGTCTTGCCGCCCGCGTCCGCGACGCCGGAGACCAGCGGGGCCTCCAGGCCCGTGAGGAGTTCCTCGCGGGTGGAGCCCAGCACGGCCGCCCGGTGGGCGAAGACGGAGCGGTGCCCGGCGAGGGCGGCGGCCACGGCGGAGACGGGGGTGTCGGGGTGCTCGGCGGCGTGGGTGCGCAGCCGGGCGGCCTGCTCGCGCAGGGCGTCCTCGGTCTTGGCGGACAGCAGCCACGCCACGGGGCCGGCGGCGGGTGCCGCCTCCGGCTCGGGCGACGCCGGGGCCGGGGCCGGGGCCGGGGCCTCTTCGAGGATGAGGTGGGCGTTCGTACCGCTGATCCCGAAGGAGGAGACGCCCGCGCGGCGCGGGTGGCCGCTCTCCTCGGCGGCGGGCCACGGACGGGCCTCGGTGAGGAGTTCGACGGAGCCCGCCGACCAGTCGATGTGGGGGGAGCGCTCTTCTGCGTGCAGGGTCTTGGGCAGGACGCCGTGGCGCAGGGCCAGGATCATCTTGATGACGCCGGCGACGCCGGCGGCCTGCTGGGTGTGGCCGGTGTTGGACTTGAGGGAGCCGAGCCACAGCGGCCGGTCCTCCTCGCGGCCCTGGCCGTAGGTGGCCAGCAGGGCGTGCGCCTCGATGGGGTCGCCCAGCTTGGTGCCGGTGCCGTGGGCCTCGACGGCGTCGACGGTGTCGGCGGTGACGCCCGCGTTGGCGAGGGCCTGGCGGATGACGCGCTGCTGGGAGGGGCCGTTGGGGGCGGTGAGGCCGTTGGAGGCGCCGTCCTGGTTGGTGGCGGAGCCGCGGATGACGGCGAGGACCTGGTGGCCGTTGGCCTGGGCGTCGGAGAGCTTCTCCAGCAGGAGGACGCCCGCGCCCTCGGCCCAGCCGGTGCCGTCGGCGTCGGCGGAGAAGGACTTGCAGCGGCCGTCGGCGGACAGGGCGCGCTGGCGGGTGAGTTCGACGAAGAGGCCGGGGGTGGGCATGACGGTGACGCCGCCGGCCACGGCGAGGGTGCACTCGCCCTGGCGCAGGGACTGGGCTGCCAGGTGCAGGGCGACGAGGGAGGAGGAGCAGGCGGTGTCGACGGTGACGGCGGGGCCTTCGAGGCCGAGGGTGTAGGCGATGCGGCCGGAGGCGACGCTGGGGGTGCTGCCGGTCATCAGGTAGCCCTCGGTGGACTCCGTGCCCTCGTGCAGGCGGGGGCCGTAGTCCTGGAAGGTCGCGCCGATGAACACGCCGGTGTCGGTGCCCTTGAGGGCGAGCGGGTCGAGGCCGGCGCGCTCCAGGGCCTCCCAGGAGGTCTCCAGCAGGAGCCGCTGCTGCGGGTCCATGGCGGCGGCCTCGCGGGGCGAGATGCCGAAGAAGGCGGGGTCGAAGAGGGTGGCGCCGTCGAGGAAGCCGCCCGCCCGCACGTAGTGGGTGCCGGGCCGGCCCTCGGGGTCGTAGAGGCCCTCCAGGTCCCAGCCGCGGTCGGTGGGGAAGGGGCCGGTGACGTCCCGGCCGGCGGCGAGGACCTCCCACAGTGCTTCGGGGGAGTCGGTGCCGCCGGGGAAGCGGCAGGCCATGGCGACGACGGCGATCGGTTCGTCGGCGGCCGCGGCGGCGGTGCGGCGGGTGGTGGCGGCCGCGTCGGCCGTCCGGCCGAGGGCGCGTTCCGTGAGGTTGCGGGCGAGGGCGACGGGCGTGGGGTGGTCGAACAGGAGGCTGCTGGGCAGGGCCAGTCCGGTGCTGCGGGTGAGGCTGTCGCGGAGTTCGACGGCCGTCCAGGAGTCGAAGCCGAGTTCGTGGAAGGTCTCGCGCAGGTCGATGTCGCGGGGGTCGTCGTGGCGCAGGACGGCGGCGATGTCCGCGCGGAGCAGGTCGAGGACGGCCTGCTCGCGGTCGGCGGCGGGGAGCGCGGTGAGCCGGGCGCGCAGGGCCCCGGCGTCGGAGTGCGCGTCCTCCTCCGGGGCGTCGGCGGCGGCCGGGGCGGCCTCCGGGGCGGTCTCCGGCGCCGCGGTGGCGGGGGCCGCGTCGATCCAGTGGCGGCGGCGCTGGAAGGCGTACGTCGGCAGGTCCAGCCGGGGGGCCGGGCCGGTGGTGCCGAGGAGGGCCTCCCAGTCCAGGTCCGGGGCGGCGCCCAGGGTGTGCAGGCGGGCGAGGGCCGTGGCGAGCGACTCCGGCTCGGGCTGCTTGCCGGTGCGGGCGACGGGCACGAACGCGGCGGCGTCGCCGGCGCATTCGCGTCCGGCGGAGGACAGGGCGCCGTCGGGGCCGAGTTCCACGTAGGTGGTGACGCCGGCGGCATCGAGGGCGCGGATGCCGTCGGCGAAGCGGACGGCCTCGCGGACGTGGCGCACCCAGTAGTCGGCGGTGCCGATCTCCTCGTCGGTGACGATGCGTCCGGTCAGGTTGGAGACGAGGGGGATGCGGGCCGGGGCGTAGGAGACGGAGGCCGCGACGGTGCGGAACTCGTCGAGCATGCCGTCCATGTGGGGGGAGTGGAAGGCGTGGCTGACGGGCAGTCGCTTGGTCTTGCGGCCCAGCTCGGCGAAGTGCCGGGCAAGGGCGTCGACGGCGTCCTCGTCGCCGGAGACCACGACGGAGCGGGGGCCGTTGACGGCGGCCACGCACACCCGGTCGGTGCGTCCGGCGAGGAGCGGCGCGAGCTCGGTCTCGTCGGCCTGGAGGGCGGCCATCGCGCCGCCCTCGGGGAGGGCGTCCATGAGGCGGCCGCGGGCGGCGACGAGCGCGGCGGCGTCGGGCAGGGTGAGGATCCCGGCGACGTGCGCGGCGGCGAGTTCGCCGATGGAGTGGCCGACGAGGTGGTCGGGGCGGACGCCGAGGTGCCCGAGCAGCCGGTGGAGGGCGACCTCGAAGGCGAACAGGGCGGGCTGGGTCCAGGCGGTGCGGTCGAGGAGGGCCGCCTCGTCGGTGCCCGGGGCGGCGAAGGCGATCTCGCGGAGCGGGCGGGGCAGGTGGGCGTCGAAGGCGGCGCACACCTCGTCGAAGGCGGCGGCGAACGCGGGCTGCGCGGCGTGCAGTTCGCGTCCCATGCCGGGGCGCTGGCTGCCCTGGCCGGAGAAGAGGAACGCGGTGGTGCCGGTGGCGGCCCGGCCGCGGACCAGGTGCGGGGAGGCGGTCGCGGCGGCGAGGGCGTCGAGTCCGGCGGTGAGGCCGGTGAGGTCCTCGGCGAGGACGACGGCCCGGTCCTCGTGGGCGGTCCGGGTGGCGGCCAGGGCGTGCGCGAGGTCCGCGGCCGTCCCGGTGTGGGTGGCGGCGTACTCGGCGAGCCGGGCGGCCTGGGCGCGCAGGGCCTGCTCGCCGCGGCCGGAGAGCGGGAAGAGCAGCGTCCGGCCGGCGGCGGGCTCAGGAGTCCCGGCCGGTGCCTCGGCGGGGGCGGGAGCGGGGGCTTCGGCGAGGACGACGTGGCAGTTGGCGCCGCCGAGGCCGAAGGAGCTGACGCCGGCGACGAGGGGGCGGGCGGGGTGCGGCCAGGGGCCGGGCTCGGTCTGCACCCGCAGCCGCAGCGCGTCGAGGTCGATGGCGGGGTTCGGGGTGCGGTGGTGGAGGCTGGCCGGCAGTTCGCGGTGGCCGACGGCGAGGGCGGCCTTGATGAGGCCGGCGATGCCCGCGGCGGCTTCGAGGTGGCCGATGTTGGTCTTGGCGGAGCCGACGGGCAGCGGGTCGGCGGCGTCGCGGGCCGCGCCGAGGGCGGTACCGAGGGCGGTGGCCTCGACGGGGTCGCCGACCGGGGTGCCGGTGCCGTGCAGTTCGACGTACTGCACCTCGGCGGGGTCGGTGCCGGCGGCCTCCAGGGCCCGGCGGATGACGTCGGCCTGGGCGGTGGGGCTGGGCACGGTGAGGCCGTCGGTGGGCCCGTCGTGGTTGACGGCGCTGCCGAGCAGGACGCAGTGGACGCGGTCGCCGTCGGCGAGGGCCCGGTCGAGGGGCTTGAGCAGGACGAGTCCGCCGCCCTCGCCGCGGACGAAGCCGTTGGCGCGCTCGTCGAAGGTGTGGCAGCGGCCGTCGGGCGACAGGGCTCCGAACCCGGCGGTGATCTCGGAACTGGCGGGCGTGACCCGCAGGTTGACGCCGCCGGCGAGGGCCAGGTCGGCCTCCCCGCTGAGCAGGGCCTGGCAGGCCAGGTGCACGGCGACGAGGGAGGAGGACTGGGCGGTGTCGACGGTCATGCTGGGGCCGTGCAGGCCGAGCGTGTAGGAGACGCGGTTGGCGATGACGCCCCGGTTGAGGCCGGTGAAGGCGTGCTGGCCGGTGCCCGCGCCGCCGGAGCGGCGTACGAGGTCGGCGTAGTCGTCCCAGATGGCGCCGACGAACACGCCGGTGCCGCTGTTCTTGAGGGTGCCCGGCAGGACGCCCGCGTCCTCCAGTGCCTCCCAGGCGAGTTCGAGGACGAGGCGCTGCTGCGGGTCCATGGCGGCGGCCTCGCGCGGCGAGATGCCGAAGAACCGGGCGTCGAAGGTGTCGACGCGGTCGAGGTAGCCGCCGCGGGCGGCGGCCGGGCCGGAGCCCGCCGGGACGACGTCGCGGCGCGCGTCGGGCGCGTCGGTGACGGCGTCCGTGCCGTCGCGCAGCAGCCGCCAGTACGCGGCGGGACCGTCGGCCTGCGGGAACCGGCAGGAGATGCCGATGACCGCGATCGGCCCGGTGCCACGGCCTGGTGTCCCGGACTCCTCCGGAGCCGCCGTCGTCTGCCGTGCCGAAATCAGCGGGTCAGCCACGATCTCCCCCTTCGCCTGTTTGCCTGATGCGTCTTCAGGGATCCGCCGGGCGCGCGGGCGGACCGAGGACCGGGGGAATTCCATGCAGACCGTCGAGACGCTGACGTCCGTCTCTAAAGCTCGGCTAAAAACAGCTCCCGGTCACCGGCCTGCCGGACCGCTAGGGGCGGCTAGGGGGCGGAGCAAGGGTTACCGGCCCTGTCGGGCTGCGAGAACCATTGCTGAATGTCCCATTCGAGCACCCCGCGGTGAATGCATTTCCCGCACTTTCCCGCGCTTTCTGCCCACCGCCACGGTGAGGAGCCGTCCGTCATGACAGCAATCGGAATTCTGGGCACCGGGTCCTATCTGCCGGCCGACACGGTGTCCAACCGGGTCGTCGGGGAACGGGCGGGTGTCACGGAGGACTGGATCCTGCAGAAGACCGGTATCCGGGAGCGCCGCTACGCGGCCGAGTACGAGGCCACTTCCGACCTGGCGGTCGAGGCGGCGCGGGCCGCGCTGGACGCGGCGGGCATCTCGGCGGACCAGCTGTCGTGGATCGTGGTGGCGACGTCGACGCCGGATTCCCCGCAGCCGGCCACGGCCTGTCTGGTCCAGCACCATATCGGTGCGGTGAACGCGGCCGCGTTCGACGTGAATTCGGTGTGCAGCGGCTTCGTCTTCGGTCTGGTGGCGGCGGCCCGGATGCTGCCGGGGCAGGACGGCGGGGTCAGCGGTCACGCCCTGGTCATCGGCGCCGACGTGTACTCGCGCATCATCGACCGGGAGGACCGGCGCACCGCCGTCCTGTTCGGTGACGGCGCGGGCGCGGTGGTGCTGGGCCCGGTGCGGTCCGGGTACGGGGTCCTCGGCTCGTACCTGGCCAGCCGGGGCGACCAGGCGGACCTGATCCGGGTCGAGGCGGGCGGCAGCCGGCTGCCCGCGTCGGAGAAGACGGTCGCGGAGGGGCTGCACCACTTCAGGATGAACGGGCGCGGTGTGCGCGACTTCGTGGCCGCCGAGCTGCCCCGCGCGGTCGGGGAGGTGCTGGACCGGCACGGTCTGGAGCGCTCCGAGGTCGACCACTTCGTCCCGCACCAGGCCAACGGCGTGATGCTGGGCGAGACCGTGCCCCGGCTCGGGCTGCCCCGCGCCCGTACGCACCTCACCGTCGCCGAGCACGGAAACACCAGTGCCGCCTCCATTCCCCTCGCCCTCGACGAGGCGTACCGGTCCGGGGCGTTCCGGGACCGGGACGTCGTGCTGCTCGCCGGTTTCGGCGGCGGCATGTCCCTGGGCACGGTGCTCGTCCGCTGGGACGAGGAGGCGGCTCCCGCTCCCCGAAAGGACTCAGCAGCATGACGGCAGCATCCGCGGCACCCCTTCCCGGTGCCCTGCCCTTCACCGCGGTCGCGGTGATCGGCCTCGGTACGGTCGGATCCGCGCTGGCCCGCTCGCTCGCCTCGGCGGGCGCCCGGGTGGTGGCGGTGGAGGCCGGCGGTGACGCAGTGGCCGGCGGCCGCGAGCGCGTCGAGCGCGGGCTGGAGGATCCGGCGGCCCGGGCCCGGATCTCGTACACGGCCGATCTCGCCGCCATCACGGGCAGTGAGCTGGTCGTGGAGGCGCTGCCGGAGGACTTCGAGCTGAAGACGGAGGTGCTGCGGCGGGCCGACGGGCTGTGCGGTCCCGAGGCGGTGTTCGCGACGACGACCTCGCTGTCGGTGACCCGGGTGGCGGCGGCGTGCGGGCGGCTGCCGCGCACGGTGGGCCTGCACCCGGTCGGGCACGCCCCGGACGGCGGTGTGGTGGAGGTGGTGACCACGCCCCTGACGGAGCCGTCGGTGGGGCGGGCCGCCGAGGAGCTGGTGGGTGCGCTGGGCCGGCGGGCCGTGGCCTCCAGCGACCAGCCGGGCTTCACGGGCGGCGGGCTGCTGATGGGCTACCTGAACGGTGCCGTGGCGATGTACGAGCGGCGGTACGCGTCGCGCGACGACATCGACGCGGCGATGATGCTGGGCTGCGGGCTGCCGCTGGGGCCGCTGGCCCACCTCGACCTGATCGGCCTGGACACGGCGCGCGACACCCTGCGCGGCCTGTACGAGCAGACGGGGCAGGCGCAGTTCCTGCCGCCGCCGCTGCTGGACCACATGGTGACGGCGGGGCTGCTGGGCGCGAAGGCGGGCCGGGGGTTCCACACCTGGCCCGAGGGCCCGGCGGGTCCCCGGGCGGCGGCCGGGGCGCCGGGAGGTCCGGCGGGGGGTCCCGCGCGGCCGTCGCGTCCGGTGCGCGAGGTCGGGGTGATCGGGTCCGGCACGATGGCGTCGGGCATCGCCGAGGTGTTCGCCCGGTCCGGGTACGGTACGCGGCTGGTGGCCCGTACGGACGTGCGCGCGAAGGAGGCGCTGGACAAGGTCGCGGGTTCCGTGGAGCGCGGGGTCAAGCGCGGGCGGATCAGCGCCGAGGACGGCCGGGCCGCGCTGGAGCGGCTGGTGCCGGCGGATTCGCTGGACGCGGTGGCGGACTGCGACCTGGTGGTCGAGGCGGTCGCGGAGGAACTCCCCGTCAAGCGCGAGGTGTTCCGGGGGCTGGACGCGGTGTGCCGTCCGGGTGCGGTGCTGACGACGACGACGTCGAGCCTGCCGGTGGTGGAGTGCGCGGCGGTCACCTCGCGGCCCGAGGACGTGCTCGGGATGCACTTCTTCAACCCGGCTCCGGTGATGCGGCTGGTGGAGGTGGTCGGCACGGTGCTGACGGCGCCGGACGCGCTGGGGACGGTCCACGAGGTGTGCGCGCGGCTGGGCAAGCACCCGGTCGGGATCGACGACCGGGCCGGGTTCATCGTCAACGCCCTGCTGTTCCCGTACCTCAACAGCGCGGTGCGGCTGCTGGAGGAGCGCCGGGCGGTGGCCGGGGAGATCGACGCGGTGATGACGCAGGGCTGCGGCTATCCGATGGGGCCGCTGACGCTGCTGGACACGATCGGTCTGGACGTGTCGCTGCAGATCCAGAACAGCCTGCACGCCTCGTTCCGTGAGCCGTCGCTGGTGCCGGCCAGGCACCTGGAGCACCTGGTGGACGCGGGCTACCTGGGCCGCAAGAGCGGCCGGGGCTTCCACACTTATTAGGCGTCCGGGGCGGCCGCGCGGCACCGGGTCTCCCGGGTGCCGCGCGGCTGCGGTGCCCGCCGTCGGGCCCGTGCCTCCGGGGCGGTCAGCGGCCGCGGTGGGCGCGCCAGCGGTCCATCAGGGAGTCCAGTTCCAGTTTCACGAAGTTGAAGAAGTCGGCCGTCTCCTCGGCGCGGAGGCCCGCCGGGGTGCCGGGGCCCAGTGCCTCCACGCCCTGCTTGAGGGTGGCCGCCCAGCGGTTGAGCATCTGGTCGCGGCTGGTGACCGTCTCGTACCAGAGGTCCGCGTGGATCCGGTAGATCTCCCGCCGCTCGCCCGGCGCCCGTTCCCGGCCGACCATGTGCATCTGGGCGAGGTAGCGGACGGCGCCCGAGACCGCGGCCGGGCTGACCTTCAGCCGCTCGGAGAGTTCCGCGGCGCTCAGCGCGCCCGCGTCCTCGGCGAGCAGGCAGGCGAAGATCCGGGAGGGCATCCGGGGCATCCCGGCGGCCACCAGGTCGCCGGCGAACCGTTCGACGAAGGCCGAGACCTCCTCGCTGTAGTCCCGCTGTTGGCTTTCGCTTCCGTCGGCACCTGCGTCCATACCGTCTCCCCCGTGATCGATCGTCAGACGATACCTTCCAATAGCTTCACGATATTCTGAAACTAAGGTATCTTCCGACAATGTGACGATGGCAATCGATATTGCCGGACTGTACAAGTCGTTCGGCCGCACGCAAGCGCTGAAGGGCCTGGACCTGAGCGTCGAGAAGGGCGAGGTGCACGGCTTCCTCGGCCCCAACGGAGCCGGCAAGTCCACCACCCTGCGCATCCTCCTCGGCCTGATCCGCGCCGACGGCGGCCGCGTTCGGCTGCTGGGCGGCGACCCCTGGCGCGACGCGGTCGCCCTGCACCAGCGCATCGCGTACGTGCCCGGCGACGTGCACCTGTGGCGCAACCTCTCCGGCGGCGACGCCCTCGGCTTCCTGTCCGGGCTCCGGGACAACACCGACTCCCGGTTAACCAGGGAGCTGATGGAGCGCTTCGAGCTCGACCCGGGCAAGAAGGGCCGCGCGTACTCCAAGGGCAACCGGCAGAAGCTCGCCCTGGTCGCCGCCTTCGCCGCCGACGCCGAGCTGCTCGTCTTCGACGAACCCACCTCCGGCCTCGACCCGTTGGCCGAGGAAGTCTTCCAGAGCTGCGTCGGCGAGGCCACCGACGAGGGCCGTACGGTCCTGCTCTCCAGCCACCTCCTCACCGAGGTCGAGGCACTGTGCGACCGGATCAGCATCGTCCGGGACGGGCGCACGGTCGAGACCGGCACGCTCGCCCGGATGCGGCACCTGTCCCGCACCTACGTCACGGCCGAACTCGCCGCCCCCGTCGAGGGCCTGGAGGAACTCCCCGGGGTGCACGGGCTGGAGGTGCACGGCGCCGAGGTCACCGCCCAGGTCGACCAGGAGCACCTCGGCTCGTTCCTGCGGGTGCTGTCGGAGACCGGCGTGCGCAGCCTCGTCAGCCGGCCGCCGACCCTGGAGGAGCTGTTCCTGCGGCACTACCGGCCCGAGGCCGAGCAGGCACCCGCCGGGTCCCCGGGGCCGGCCTGAGGACGCGCCGCCTCACCCCTCCTGCGACAGCAGCAGCCGCTTCTGGGTCTTGCCCATCGCGTTGCGCGGCAGCGCGGCGACGAACCGCACCTCGCGCGGCCGCTTGTGCACCGAGAGGCGTCCGGCGACGAAGTCGGTGAGCTCGGCCCCGGTCACCCCCGAGGCCACGACGTACGCCACGACGCGCTGGCCAAGATCGGAGTCGGGCACCCCGACGACGGCGGCCTCCGCCACACCGGGGTGGTCCAGAAGCGCGTTCTCGATCTCGCCCGCCCCCATGCGGTACCCGCCCGACTTGATCATGTCGACGGAGGCCCGGCCCACGATGCGGTGGGTGCCGTCCGCGTCGATCGCCGCGATGTCGCCCGTACGGAACCAACCGTCCTCGGTGTACGAGGCCGCCGTGGCCTCGGGACGCCCCAGGTAGCCGGAGAACAACGTGGGCGCGGTCAGCTGGAGTTCGCCGATCTCCTCCCCCGGCCCGGCCGCGATCCGGGTGCGGACGCCGGGCAGCGGCGTCCCCACCGCACCCGGCCGCAGCGGGCCGCCCGCACGGCCGCTCACCGTGATCAGGGTCTCCGTCATCCCGTACCGCTCGACCGGCCGGCTCCCCGTCAGCTCCTCCAGGCCGCGGAAGACCCGCTCCGGCAGCGGGGCGCTGCCCGAGACCAGCAGCCGCGCGGAGCGCAGCGCCCGGGCCGACTCCGGCTCCGCCACGACGCGGGACCACACCGTCGGCACCCCGAAGTACAGGCTGCCGCCCGCCCCGGCGTACGCGGCGGCGGTGGGCCGGCCGGTGTGCACGAGGCGGCTGCCGGTGCGCAGCGCGCCCAGGACGCCGAGGATCAGGCCGTGGACGTGGAACAGCGGCAGGCCGTGGACCAGGGTGTCCTCGGCGGTCCACTGCCAGGCCTCGGCGAGGGCGTCCAGTCCGGCGGCGATGGCGGCACCGCCGAGGACGACGCCCTTGGGCGCGCCGGTGGTCCCGGAGGTGTAGAGGATCATCGCGGGGGCGTCGGCGGCCGGTGCGGGGCCGCTCCAGACGGCCCGGCGGGCGAAGTCGACGGTGACGGGGCAGGCGCCCGAGTCCCGCAGGATGTGCTCGCGTTCGGCGGTGCCCGCGTCGGGCGGCACCGGCACCACGGGCACCCCGGCCAGCAGGCAGCCGGCCACTGCGGCGACGGTCTCCAGGGAGGCCGTGGCCTCGACGGCGACGGCGGGGGCGCCGGCCACGTCGGCGGCCACCGCTCCGGCCGCGCCCAGCAGTTCCTCGTACGAGGCGGTCCGGCCGGCGACGGTGACCGCGTCCGCGCGGTCCCCGTACACCCCTTGCAGCGCCGTGAGCACGGATGTCTCTCCTTACGTCTTGCGTCGGTACGGGGTGACGCGTGGCGCGTCGCCCGGTCGGGGTCGGTCGGTGGTGCGGTGGTGCGGCGGCGTGCGGTTCAGGCGGCGGCGCGCAGCCGCCACACCCCGGGCCGGGTCTCCGTCCAGTCCGGCAGCGGGAGGCCGCCGCGCACGTGGCGCAGCCAGCGGACCGCGTACGCCTCGCGCCGCCGGTCGCCGAGCCGGGCCGCCAGGGCCAGGCAGCGCTCGAAGTGCGGCTCCGCGGCGGCGGGGCCCTCGGTCTCCAGCGCGAGCAGGGCCCGGACCCGGCGGGCCTCGTAGTGGTCGCGGGGGTCGGCGGGTTCCGCGTCGAGGACCCGGCCGATCAGCCGGGCCGCCTCCGTGACGGCCGAGGCGTCCAGGCTCAGTTCGGCCAGGCCCGTCAGGGCGCGGTCGCGTTCGGGCCGGGCGTCGGCGCCGTCGGCGGCCCGCAGGGCCCGCCGGTAGAGCCCGCGGGCCGCGTCGGTGCGGCGGCGCTGCCAGGCCAGGTCGCCGAGCGAGCACAGCAGCCGGGACTGGGCGCCGAGGTCGCCGGAGCGTTCGGCCGCGTCGAGGGCCAGGGTGTGCGCGCGCTCCCAGTCGTCCCAGGCCGCGTGGGCCTCCAGGGGGGCGGTGAGGACGTCGGCGAGGCGCACGGTACGGGCCCACAGTCCGGCCGCGTGGGCCCGGCCCAGGGCCGAGGCCAGTGCGGTGCGGCGGTCCGCGAACCACTCGGCGGCGTGCGGCAGTCCGTCGGCCTCCCGCGCCTCGGCGGCCAGGGCGTCGGCGAGCCGGGCCACGGCCCGGGCCGCCTCGCCGGGGGGCTCCTCGGCGGTGAGGAGCTCGCCGGCCAGCAGCCGCCACAGCACGTGCAGGCGGTAGGCGCCGCGGGGTTCGGCCCGCAGCAGGCGGGCTTCCACGAGGCTCTCCAGCAGGGCTTCGGCGGCCGGTTCGGGGGTGCCGAACAGGGCTGCCGCGTCGGCGGTGGGGAAGGGGCCGGCGGGCAGCAGCCCGAGCAGCCGGAAGGCGCGCTTGAGCGGTGCGCCGGCCTCCTCGTACCCGGCGCGCAGGGCGGCGTCCAGGCCGGGCTGCGCGGAGCGGAGTTCGGCGAGCCGGGCGTGTTCGCCGGACAGCCGGGCGGCCAGGGAGGCCACGCTCCAGTGCGGGCGGGCGGCCAGCCGGCCCGCGAGGGCCCGTACGGCCGACGGCAGCCGGCCGCAGGCGTCGACGACGGCGGCGCAGGCCCCGTCGGGCCCGTCGTCCTCGCCGTCGCGGCCCGAGGCGGCCAGCAGCAGCCGGCGGGCCTGGGCCGGGGCGAGGACGTCCAGCAGGTGCGTCCGGGTGACCGGGAGCGCCGGGGTCGGGCGGCAGGTCAGCAGCGCGGTGCTGCCGGGGGTCGCGGGCAGCAGGGGGCGGGCCTGCTCCGCGTCGGCCGCGTCGTCGAGCACGAACAGCATCCGGCGGCCCGGGGTGAGCCGGTCCAGGGTGCGGCGCAGCCCGTCGAGGTCGTCGGGCAGCGGCCCGCGGACCCCGCAGCGGAGCAGCAGCCGGGTGAGGGCGGCGGCGGGGCCGAGGGGTGCGCCGGTGTCGTCGCGCAGGGTGAGGAACACCCGGCCGTCGGGGAAGAGGTCGTCGGCGTGGTGCGCGGCGGCCAGGGCGAGGGCGGTCTTGCCCACGCCGGCGGGGCCGGTGAGCGCGACGCAGCCGCCCGCGGGGACGTCCCGCAGGAGCGTGCGCAGCGCGGCCAGCTCCTCGTCGCGGCCGGTGAACAGCGGGTCGGACGGCGGGAGTTCACCGACCGGCCCGGCGGCCGGCGGCGGCAGCACGGGGCCCGGCCCCGCGAACGGCGCCGCGAACCCGGCGTACGACCCGGCGAAGGGGCCGCCGGCCTGTCCCGCAGCCGGCCCTGCGTACGGCCCGGCGGCCTGTCCTGCGGTCGGCCCGGCGAAGGACCCTGCGGACGGCCCGGCGGCCTGTCCTGCGGTCGGCCCGGCGAAGGACCCTGCGGACGGCCCGGCGGTCTGCCCTGCGGCCGGCCCGGCGAAGGACCCTGCGGACGGCCCGGCGGGCCCCGCCGATTCCCCGGCGTACGGCCCGGCGGCCTCTCCCGCGGCCGACCCCGCGAAGGGCCCGGCGTACGGCCCCGCGGCCTCCCCCGCGGCCGGCCCCGCGAAGGGCCCGGCGGTCTCTCCCGCGGCCGGCTCCGCGTACGGCCCCGCGAAGGGGTCGTACGGCCCTGCGGCCTGCCCCGCCGACGGCGCGCCGGTCTGCCCGCCGGGACGTCCGGCGGCCGGTCCGCCGGGCCCCTCGGCGGGGCCCGCCGTGCCGGGTCCGCCCGCGGGCGGCGCGGAACGCGCCCGGTGCGGGGCGGCGCCCGAGGGGCGCAGCAGTGCGGTGTCCCCGTCGAGGATGCGGCCGTGGAGCTGCTGCAGGGGCGGCCCCGGCTCGATCGCCAGTTCGTCGACGAGGGTGCGCCGCAGCCGGGCGAAGGCCTCCAGCGCGTCGGCCTGCCGGCCGGTGCGGTAGAGCGCCACCATCAGGTGGGCGTGGAACTCCTCGCGCATCGGCAGCTCGGTGGCCAGCGCCCGGAGTTCGCCGACGAGTTCGTGGTGGCGGCCCAGTTGCAGGTCGGCCCGGATGCGCTGCTCCAGTGCGGCCGTGCGCAGTTCGCCGAGGCGGATCGCGGTGCTGTCGAGGAGTGCCCCGTGGGGGGTGTCGGACAGCAGGGGGCCGCGCCACAGCGCGAGCGCGCGGGTCTGGAGGTCGGCGGCGGCCCCGGCGTCCTGGCGGGCCATGGCGGCGCGGCCGCGGGCGTGCAGGTCCTCGAAGGCGGTCAGGTCCAGCCGGTCCGGGTCCAGCCGCATGAGGTAGCCGGGCGGCCGGGTGACCAGGCAGTCGCGGCCCGTTTCGGGGTCGGCGGCGTGCAGGAGCTTGCGCAGCTGCGAGATGTAGACCTGGAGCGTGGTCGTCGCGGTGCGCGGCGGGTCCTCGCCCCACAGTTCGTCGATGAGGCTGCCCACGGACACGATCTCGTTGGGCCGGACCAGCAGCGTCGCGAGCACCACGCGGATCTTCGCCGCGCGGGGCGTGACGCGCTGCGCGTCCGGGCCGGCCGCGTCCACTTCCAGTGGCCCCAACACCCGAAATCGCATGCAGCCCCCGTTCCTCGGCACTCCGGTGGCACGGGTGGCGGCAGACTCCCCCAGCTGCCCGGCCCTCGTCACCCTAGGGCCGGGCGCACCCCCGGCTTCGGACAGCCGGACCCCTGATCCGGTGCCGCGCACCCTGGCCGGGACCCGCAAGCCATGCTTTAGGCGCTCCGTGGAGCATGCCGAGGCGTTGGCGGCAGGGGCGCCGGGCGTTCGGCAGTTGCCCCGGGTGCGCCAGAAGGGGGCTGACGTTGTCTGGATTCGCTACGTTCACCGATGTGCTCCGCGGCCGGGCCGCGGCGCTCGGCGGGCGCGACGCTCACGTGTTCCTCGGTGACGCCCCGGGCGCCGCCGCCGAGCACCTCACGTACGGGGAGCTGGACCGGGCGGCCCGGGCCATCGCGGTGCGGCTGCGCGAGCACGGCGCCCTGCGGCAGCCGGTGCTGCTGCTGTACCCGCCGGGCCCCGGCTTCCTGAAGGCGTTCGCCGGCTGCCTGTACGCGGGCGCCGTCGCCGTTCCCGCCCCGCTCCCCGGTGACCGGGGCGAGCGGCTGCAGCGCGTGTCGGGGATCATCCGCGACACCGGCGCGCAGCTGGTGCTGACGGACTCGGCCAACGCCCCCGACGTGTCGCTGTGGCTCGCCATGGCGGGCCGGGGCGAGACGGTGTGCCTGGCCACGGACGTGGAGGAGGGGCTGGACGCCGACGCCTGGCAGCCGCCCCGCACCGGTCCGGAGGACCTGGCGTTCCTCCAGTACACCTCGGGTTCGACGTCCCGGCCGCGCGGTGTGATGGTCAGTCACCGCAACCTCCTCGCCAACATGGAGGCCATGCGCGAGGTCCTGGGGTCCACCGACCGGGACGTGTTCGGCAGCTGGCTGCCGCACTACCACGACATGGGGCTCATCTGCCATCTGCTGCACCCGCTGTGGCTGGGCACCTCGTCGGTGCAGATGTCCCCCACCGCCTTCGTCAAGCGGCCGGTGCGCTGGCTGCGTTCGATCGGCGAGTACGGGGTGACGATCGGCGGCGGCCCCAACTTCTGCTTCGACCTGTGCCTGCGCCGGATCACGGACGAGCAGCTCGCCGGCCTGGACCTGAGCGGCTGGCGGCTGGCGATCAACGGCGCGGAGCCGGTGCGCCACCAGACCCTGGAGGCCTTCGCCGAGCGCTTCGCCGCGGCCGGTTTCCGGCGCGAGAGCCTCTTCCCGGCCTACGGGCTCGCCGAGGCCACGCTCGTCGTGTCCGGCGGCGCGCCCGGCCGCGGCCCGCGCACCCTGACCGTCGACGCGGCCGGCCTGGAGTACGACGAGCTGCGCCCGCCGCGGCCCGGGCAGCCGGTGCGGACCCTGGTCGGGAGCGGCACCGTACGCGGCTTCGACGTGCGGATCGTGGAGCCGGTGGTCGGCGGCGAGGTGCCGGAGGGCCGGGTCGGGGAGATCTGGGTGCGCGGCGACAGCGTCGCCCAGGGCTACTGGCGCCGTCCCACCGACACCGCCCGGACCTTCCAGGCGATGGTGGACGACGGGGACAGCGGCTTCCTGCGCACCGGTGACCTCGGGGTGGTCGACGGGGACGAGCTGTACGTCACCGGCCGCCTCAAGGAGATGATCATCCTCAACGGGCGCAACATCTATCCGCAGGACGTGGAGTGGGCGGTGCGCGAGACGGAGCCGTCCCTCGGGGCCGGCCAGGGCGCCGTGTTCACCGTGGACGCGGACCGCGAGCAGCTCGTCGTCGTGCACGAGGTGCGCCCCGAGAACGCGGACTGGGAGACGCTGCGCGCCCTGGCCCGGCGCATCCAGATCCTCATCGGCCAGGACTTCGACGTGCCCGCGGCCAACGTGCTCCTGGTGCGGCCCGGCACGCTGCGCCGCACCACCAGCGGGAAGATCCAGCGGACCCTGATCCGCAAGCTGTTCCTGGCGGGTGAGGTGAGCGGCGCGTACGAGGTCCTCGACCCGGCCGTGCAGGCCCTGGTCCGTCCGCGCGACACGCTGCTCGGCAACGACCTGCTGCGGCCCTCCGCCCGCGCCGCCGCCGCGGAGACGGCGTGGTGAGCGCCGTCGCCGTCGCCGCCGGACCGGCCCCCCGGGCGCCGGTGCGGCGGCCCGCGCCGTCCCCGGAGTCGACGAGCGGCCGGGTCCGGGCCGCCGCGCTGGAGGCCCTGCTCGGCGACCCGGCGGAGCCCGGCAACCCGGCCGGGCACCGCGCGCTGCTCGCCTCCGACCAGGCGGCCGCGCTGTCGCCGGAGGCGGAGGGGCTGCTCGACGACTTCGGGATGCACCGCGAGTTCGTCCCGCGCGAGCTCGGCGGCCGCTTCGACTCCGCGGAGGGCCTGCTGCGGGTGATGCGTCCGGTGTTCCGCCGGGACGTGTCCCTCGGCATGGGCTACGGCATGACCACCTTCATGGCCGCCTCCGACGTGTGGATGCGCGGCAGCGAGGAGCAGCGGTCGTGGCTGGGCGGCCTGCTGCTGGGCGGTTCGAAGGCGGCCATCGCCCAGCACGAGACCGCGCACACCAACGACTTCGTCCGCAACCAGATCTCCGCGGACCTGCTCCCCGGCGGCGGCCTGTCGCTCACCGGGGCGAAGCCGGTGGTCAACAACCTGCACCGGGCCGACGCCCTGGTGCTGTTCTGCCGTACCGGCGACCACTTCCCCGGCGGGACGCAGAGCGCCCTGCTGCTGGACCCGCGCACCCTGCCCGCCGGCCGCTACCGCACCGAGCGGCGGCCGGCCGCGGTGGGGCTGCGGTCCTGCTTCTTCTCGGGCGTGCGCTTCGACGACTGCCCCGTGCCCGCAGACGCCCTGCTGGGCGCGCCGGGCAGCGGCGTCGCGACCTCGCTGCAGTCGTTCCAGATGAGCCGCACGCTGATGGCCTCCCTGTCGGTGGCCGCCGTGGACACGAGTCTGCGCACGGCCGTGCTGGTGGACCGTCAGCGGGGTCCCGGCGCGGCCGGCACGGCGCCGGTGGACCCGCAGCACACCGCGAACACCCTGACCGGCGCGTTCGTGAACCTGCTGCTGTACGACTGCCTGGCGGTCGTCGCCACCCGGGCGCTGCACCTGCTGCCGGCCGAGACCAGCGTGTACTCGGCGGCCGTGAAGCTGCTGCTGCCGCGGGTGCTGATCGAGACGATGTACGACCTGTCGACGGTCCTTGGCTCGCAGCTGTACACGCGGGAAGGCACCGTGGGCGTGCTGCAGAAGCACATCCGGGACGTGCCGGTGATCAGCCTCGGCCACGCGGGGACCGTCGCCTGCCAGGCGACGGTCATCCCGCAGCTGAAGCAGCTGGCGAGCCGCTCCTGGTTCGCCGAGGAGGAGGCCCCGGCCGCGCTGTTCCAGCCCGACGCGCCCCTGCCTGCGTTCCGTTACGACGCGCTCGCGCTGGCCAGCGGCCGCGACAGCCTCAGCGCCTCGCTGCTGGCCGCCGTCGCGGAGCCGCCGGGCCGCGATCCGGTGGAGCGGGCCCTGCGCACGATGGCGGAGCACCTCGTCGAGGAGCTGCGGGACCTGCGCCGGCGGGTGCTCGCGCTGCCGCCGCTGGACGGCGGGACGCCGGTGGGGCCGGCCTGGTTCGCGCTGACGGACCGCTACGTGCTGGTCCTGGCGGCCGCGGCCGTGCTCGGCGTCCGCCGCCACAACCGCCACGGCCTCGACCCGTTCCTGGCCGATCCGGCCTGGGCGGCGGCCGCCCTGCACCGCATCACGTCCAGGCTGGGCGCCGCGCCCGTGGAGCTGCCCCCCGAGTGCCTGGCGCGCGTCCACCAGGAGGTGCTGGCCCGCTTCGGGGACCGGCGCAGCTACGACCTGCACAACACCCCGCTTCCCGGCTGACGGGCGACGGCCCCGACCACCGCTTCCCCCTTAGCCCGCACGCAAGGAGTCCAGGGATGTCCCTGTCCGTGTCGCCGCACAGCGCGGCCCCGCTGCACCACTGGCTGACCGACCGCCTCGCCGTCTACCTCGACCGGCTGCCGGACAGCATCGACCCCACCGTGCCGCTCGCCGAGTACGGCATGGACTCGGTGGGGGCGCTGAGCCTGTGCGGGGACATCGAGGACACGTTCCGCATCGCCGTGGACCCGTCGCTGGCCTGGGACCACCCGACCGTCGTCGCGCTGGTCGCCTACCTCGGCGGGCGGGGCGTGACGGTTCCGGCCGCGGAGGTCTCCCGGTGAGCTCCCCCTCCGTCGCCCTGGTCGGGCTGGACTGCGTCTTCCCGGGGGCGCCGGGCCCCGACGCCTACTGGGACCTGCTGATGCGCGGCGGCGACGCGACCGGTGAGCAGCCCGGCCCGCGCAGGTTCGGGCCGGGGTACGAGACTCCGGTGCGCGGCGGTTTCATCGACGACGCCGACGTGTTCGACAACGACTTCTTCACCGTGTCGCCGCGCGAGGCCGCGGCGATGGACCCGCAGCAGCGGCTGCTGCTCCAGTGCGCGTGGCGGGCCCTGGAGGACTCGGGGCGCTCCCCGCGGTCCCTGGCGGGCGGCGACACCGGGGTGTTCGTCGGCATGATGGGCAGCGAGTGGGGCCAGCTGCACCTGGGCGACTACGGGCGGGTGACCCCGCAGCTGGGTGCCGGGTCCAGCGCCGGCATGGCCGCCAACCGCATCTCGTACCACCTCGACCTGAAGGGGCCGAGCCTGTCCGTGGACACGGCCTGCTCCTCCTCGCTGGTAGCCGTGCACCTGGCGGTGAACTCGCTGCTGTCCGGGGAGTGCGGGACGGCGCTGGCCGGCGGGGTCAACCTGGTGCTGACGCCGGCGCTGGGGCTGGTGTACGCGCAGATGGGGCTGGCCTCTCCGGACGGCCGGTGCCGGCCGTTCAGCGCCGACGCGAACGGCATCGCGCGCAGTGACGGCGTGGGGGTGGTGGTGCTGCGGCGGCTGGAGGACGCGCTCGCCGACGGGCAGCGGGTCTACGCCGTCATCCGGGGCACCGCCGTCAACCAGGACGGGCGCAGCAACGGCGTCACCGCGCCGAACCGGCACTCGCAGCGGGAGGTCGTCGCGGCCGCGTACCGGCGGGCCGGGGTCACCCCCGGCCAGGTGCGGTTCGTCGAGGCCCACGGCACGGGCACGGCGCTCGGCGACGTCATCGAGTGCGGGGCCCTGGGCGAGGTCCACGGCGTGCCGCGCGAGGAGCCGTGCGCGATCGGCTCCGTCAAGGGCAACCTGGGGCACACGGAGGGGGCTTCGGGCATCGCCGGGCTGATCAAGGTGGCGCTCGCGCTGCACCACCGGATCGTGCCCGCGAGCCGGTACGCGGACCGGGAGAACCCGCAGCTGCGGCTCGCCGAGCGGGGGCTGGCGCTGCTGAAGGCGCCGGTGCGGCTGCCCGCCGGCGAGGTCGTGGCGGGCGTGAGCAGTTTCGGCATGGGCGGGACGAACGCGCACGCGGTGCTCGCCGCGGCGCCCCGTACGGCCCGCGGCGGACGCCGCCGGGCGGCGGCCGCGCCGGCCGGGGTGTTCACGCTGTCGGCCGACACCCCCGAGGCGCTACGCCGCAACCTCGCAGCGCAGGCGGAGGCGGTGGCCGCCCGTCCGCGCGGGGACGCCGCGGCGCTGTGCTGGACCAGCAACCGGGTCAAGACCGGGCTGCCCTACCGGGCGGCGTTCACCGCGACCGACACGGTCGAGCTGGCGGCGGCGCTGCGCGCGGCGGCCGAGGACGGGCGGCTCGCGGCCGGGATCGCCGACCGGGCCTGGCGTCCGCCGGTCATCGGGTTCCTCTTCACCGGCCAGGGGGTCCAGGAGCCGGGGATGACGGCCGCCCTGTACCGGCAGTCGCCGCTGTACCGGCGCCGGCTGGACGAGGCCGACGCGGCGCTCGCCCCGCACCTGGGCGGTTCGGTGCGCGACCTGCTCCTCGGCGGGGATCCGGCCCTGCACCGGACCCGCTGGGCGCAGCCCGCCCTGTTCGCCGTCGGCCACGCGCTCGCGGCCACGCTGACCGGCCTCGGGGCGGGGCCGCACGTGGTGCTCGGGCACAGCGTCGGGGAGTTCGCGGCGGCCGTGGCCGCCGGGGTGCTCACCCTGGAGGAGGCGGCCCGGCTGGTCGCGGAGCGGGCCCGGCTGATGGACGCGCTGCCGGAGGGCGGCGGCATGCTGTCGGTGCGGGCGGGGCGGGAGGAGGTCGAGGAGTTCCTCACCGCCGGGCCGGGGGTGTCCCTCGCGGCGGTCAACGGCCCGCGGAACACCATCCTGTCGGGCGGGCTGGCGGAGCTGGAGCGGGTCGCCGGGGTGCTGCGCGGGCGGGGTGTGCACTGCCGTGCGGTCGGCGTCTCGCACGCCTTCCACTCGCCGCTGATGGATCCCGTGCTGGAGCCGCTGGCCGCGGCCGCCGCGGGGATCGCGCCCGCCGCGCCGCGCATCCCCGTCGCCTCCACCCGGTACGGGCGGCTGCTGGCCGACGAGCCGATGGACGGCGCCTACTGGGCCGGGCAGGCGGCCGGGCCGGTGCTGTTCGCGGACGCGCTGGCCGACCTGGTGGCGCGGACCGCCCCGACCGCGCTCGTGGAGATCGGTCCGGCGCCGCAGCTGATCCAGCTGGCGGGGCGGTCCGGGCTGGCCGACGGGATCCGGCTGCTGCATCCGTCGCCGGGCCGGGACGCGACGGCCCGCGACCTGGCCGAGACCGTCGCCGCGCTGTACCGCTCCGGGCTGGAGCCGCAGTGGGACGAGCTGTACGAGCCCGTCTGGCGGACCACCGAGCGGCTGCCCCCGTACGCCTTCTCGACCGAGCACCGCTTCTGGCACGCCGGGGCGGCCCGCCCACTGGTCTCCCCGGGTCCGGCCGCGTCCCCGGCCTCGTCCCCGGCCTCGTCGTCCCCGGCGGCGAGCCCGGCCGGGGCGGCCGCCGGACCGGTGCCGGCCCCGGCGGAAAGCGGCAGAAGCGGCGGAAGCGACGGGTCCGCCGACCCGGTGCTGGCCGCCGTCGTGGGGGCCGTGGTGGAGGTGGGCGAGTACGCGCCCGAACGGGTCGACCGGAACTCCAGGTTCTATGAGGACCTCGGCTTCGACTCTGTAATGATCATGCAGCTCAAGGACCGGATCGAGACCTCGCTGCCGCAGGCCGGCGGCATCGCGGTGCAGCAACTCCTGCCCGCACTGCGCTCGGTGGGCACCCTGGCCGACTTCGTCGGCGAGTGGATCAGTGTGGGGGTACGACCGTGACACCAGTGACCGAGACCGCCCTGTACGTCGTGGGCACGGGCACCGCCCTGCCCGGCGACCCGGTGGACAACACCACGCTGGGCAAGGTGTTCGGGATCAGCGAGGAGTGGATCGACCTCTTCGTGGGCACCCGCAGCCGCCACTTCTGCTGGGACCTGGGCACCGGCACCCTCACCCACAGCCTCGCCGACCTGTGCGCCGAGGCCGCCGGGCGCGCCCTGGCGGGCTCCGGCCTCGCCCCCGCCGACCTCGACTTCCTGATCCTGGCCACCGCCACGCCCGACACCCTGCTGCCCACCACCGCGACGGTGGTGGCCGACCGGCTGGGCCTCAGCCACCTGCCCGCCTTCCAGCTGCAGGCGGGCTGCTCGGGCGCCGTGCAGGCGCTGGACGTGGCCCGCGCGCTGCTCGCGGGCGGCCACCGTGCGGGGCTCGTCGTCGGCGGGGACGTCACCGACCGGTTCCTCGACCCGGGGCGCGAGGCGGTCAGCCTGCCCACCGAGGAGCTCGTCAACTACGTGCTGTTCGGCGACGGGGCGGGAGCGGCCGTGGTGGCCTCGGAGCCCGTCGGCGAGGCCATCGCCGTACGCGGCCTGCTGCACCGTTTCACCGGGCGGGGCCGCGCCCCCGGCCAGATCGTCGACTGGCAGGGCGTGGCCCGCCAAACCGCCGCACGGCAGATGCTGTTCGAGGACTACAAGGCCATCGAGGAGAGCGTCCCCGCCATGGCCTCGGAGATCTTCTGGGAGCTGCTGACCGCCTCCGGCTGGTGCCGCGAGGACCTCGACTACGTCCTGCCCCCGCAGCTCTCGGGCCGGATGACGGCCCGCATCACCGAGCACCTGGACGTACCGGAGCTGCGCGAGGTGTCCTGCGTCGCCGACACCGGGAACACCGGCAACGCCCTGCCCCTGATCCAGCTCGACCGGCTCGCCGGGGAGCTGGGCGACGGCGAGCGGGCCCTGGCGGTGGTGGTCGAGTCCAGCAAGTGGATCAAGGGCGGGCTGGCGCTGGAGCGGGTCCCGGAGACGGAGGGCGCCGGATGACCGTCCCCGCCACCTCCGCCTCCTCCACCACCCCCGCCTCCCCCGCGGGTCCCGCGGCGCCCCCCGACCCGGTGCGGGAGCTGCGCGCCCTGCACCGGGCGGGCCGGCTCGCCGAGCAGTGGCCCCGCGTCGCCCCGCTGCTGGCCGAGCTGACCGACCACGGGGACCGGGAGCCCGAGGCCGTCCGCACCGACCTGGTGCGGGCCGGCCGGGTCCTGGCCGCGCTCCCGGCCGCCGAGGTCCTCGCCCGCCACCCGGACACCCCCCGGGTCACGGTGGCCGTCACCGGGCACTCCACCCTGGTCCAGCTCACCGACCCGCTGGTCGCCGAGCTGGCCCGGCACGGGCTGCTCTCCCTGGTGCTGTCCGGGGACCACGGCGCCTACCTGCGCGACCTGCTCGACGGCGGCGAACTGAGCCGCCGGCGCCCCGACCTGACGCTGTGCGTGCTCGACGCGGGCGCCGTCTTCGACGAGCTCCCGGAGCCGTGGACCTGGCAGGACGTGGAGGCCGGCTGCGCCGGTCTGCTGGAGCGGCTGCGCGCGGTCGCCGCCGCGCACGCCGCGGACCCCGCGGGTCCGCTCGTCCTGAACACCCTGCCGCTGCCCCGGATCCGGCTCCAGCAGCTGGTCGGACAGCGGGAGCGGGCCCTGCTCGCCGCGGTGTGGCGGGAGTTCAACGCCCGGCTGCTGCGGCTGGCCGCCGAGCACCCGACGCTGGCCGTGGTCGACCTGGAGCCGCTGATCGCCGACGGCGGCCCGGCCGCCGACCCGCGCCTGGCCCTGTACACGCACGCCCCGTACACCGAACAGCTGCTCGCCGCCTACGCCCGGGAGGCCGTGCACGTGCTGCGCGCCCACCGGGGCATGACCCGCAAGTGCCTGGTCCTGGACCTGGACGGCACCCTGTGGGCGGGGATCCTCGGCGACGACGGCCCCGAGGGGATCACGGCCGCCGCCGGCACCCTGGCCGGGGAGCCGCACGCGGCCCTTCAGCGGACCGCGCGGCAGCTCGCCGCCCAGGGGGTGCTGCTCGCGGTCAGCAGCAAGAACGATTCCGCTCCGGTCCTCGGCGTGCTCCGAGACCACCCGGACATGGTGCTGCGCGAGCGGGACTTCGTCCGCGTCCACGCCAACTGGGAGCCCAAGGACGGCAATCTGCGGGACATCGCCGCCGCCCTCGGCATCGGCGCCGACGCGCTGGTCTTCGCCGACGACTCCCCCGCCGAGCGCGCCCTGGTGCGGGCCCGGCTGCCCGCCGCCGCCGTGGTGCCGCTGGGCACGGAACCGGCCCTGCACGTCACCCGGCTGCTGGCCGACGGCTGGTTCGACACCCCCCGGCTGACCGGCGACGACCTCGCGCGGACCGCCCGCTACCACGAGGCGGCCGCCCGTACGGAGCTGGAGCGCGGCAGCGGATCGTACGAGGAGTACCTGCGCGGTCTGGGCGTCCGCGTCCGGATCGCGCCGCCGGAGCCGCACGAGCGCGACCGGATCGTCCAGCTGTCGCTGCGCACCAACCAGTTCAACCTCACCGGCGAACGGCTCGGCGCGGACCGCGTCGCCGCCCTCTCCGCCGACCGGGCGGGCCTGCTGCTCGGGGTGCACGTCGGCGACCGGTTCGGCGACAGCGGTCTGGCGGGCGCTGTCCTCGGCCGGTACGCGGACGACGGGCTGCACCTGGACGGCTTCTGGCTCAGCTGCCGGGTGTTCGCGCGCGGGGTCGAGCAGGCCGTCCTCGCGACCCTGCTGGCGCACGCGGCGGCCCGCGGCCTGCCGGCCGTGCACGCCCGCCACCGGCCGACCGCCAAGAACGGCAGGGCGGCCGGCTTCTACCCCTCGCTGGGCTTCACCGAGACCGGCGGGGACCCCGACGGCTCGCTGCACTACCGCCACGACCTGGCGCAGCTGCCCCCCGTACCCGACCACCTGACCACCGATCCACGCCTCGGAGGGGACGACGATGAGCCTGCCGGAACCACCCGCTGATCTTCCGGGCTTCCTCGCCCTGATCGGCGACGAACTCGGACTGGAGCTGACCGAGGAGCAGGCCCGCGCCGACCTGGACGCCCTGCCGTCCTGGGACTCCGTGCACCTGCTCCGGCTGGTCATGCTGATCGAGCAGGAGACGGGCAGCCGCGTGCCCGTCTCCGCCGTGCTGCGGGCCCGCAGCATCGCGCAGATCCACACCGAGGTCCTGGCCGCCTCCGGCGCCCGGCCCGTGTCCCCGGGCGGTGCGCTGTGAACGCTGCGGCGTCCCTGCCGCCGGGCGAGCCGATCGCGGTGCGCGCCGAGGGCACCGACTGGGGGGCGGTCCGCGCGGACCTGCGCACCCACGGGACGGCCCTGGTGCACGGCACCCTCGCGGACTGGCGCCCCCGGGACCCCGACGGGCCCGCGCTGCGCGCCGTGCTGGGCCGTGACTGGGCCCGCTACAGCGGTATGGCGCACGAGGACATCCGGGAGCGGTACGCGGCCTCGCGCCGGCTCCTCAAACACGCGGCCGCGGCGGCCCTGCACGCCGACGCGGCGGACCTCGAACTCACCTACGGGCCCACCGGGCGGCCGTACCTGCGCGGCTGCGACCAGATCGACATCAGCCTCAGCCACACCGGGGACCTGCTGCTGGTGGGTCTGACGACGCGCGGGCTCGTCGGTGTCGACGCGGAGCTCGCGGACCGCCAGATCTACAGCAAGGGCCTGGACCGGCACATCTGCACCCCGGCCGAGCGCCTGCACCTCACCGGGCTGGACCCGGCCGAGCGCAATCCGCGGCTGGTGCGGCTGTGGACCCTGAAGGAGGCCTACAGCAAGGCCATCGGGCAGGGCATGCAGTTCCGGTTCACCGAGTTCGGCTTCGGGCCGGACGACCGTCCGGCCCGCGTGCACCGGCCGGACGGCACTCCCGGCTCGGGCTCCGAGTGGGCCTTCCGCACGTACGGCCTCGACGTCGGCGGCGTCGCGTTCTGCGTCAGCGCGGCCGTGTACGACGCGGGGCTGGGCCGGACCCTGGACACCGAGATCACCACGATGCTCGACTCGGAGGCCGCCGAGGCCCTGGGGCGGGCGCTGCGGGCCGCCGCCTGCTGACGCCCCGCCGGCGGCGGTGGTCCGGTCCCGTCAGCGGTCCTCTCAGTGGTCCTCTCAGTGGTCCTCGACGACCACGGTGGTGGCCTCCAGGACGGTACGGCCGGCCTGGGTGAGGGTCAGGGTGAGGGGGGCCGTGCGCCGGCCCGCGGCGTCCCGTCCCGGCCGGCCGGTCACCGCGGCGCAGCGCAGCGGCAGGTCGGCCTCGGCGTATCCGCGGACGTGGACCTGGAGCGAGGCGAGGGCGCTGCGCCCGGGTTCGAGGCAGTGGCCGCGCCCCACGGCCAGCAGGGACGTCTGGCGCAGGGATTCGAGCAGCGCCGGCGCGGGCACGTGCCCGTCCCGCGCGGCGCTCTCGCCGAGCCAGTGCGGGGGCACGGACACCCCGACGGACAGCCGGCCGTCGCGGGGTCCGGAGGGGCCGTGCAGCAGGACGTTGGCCGGATCGCGGCGTCCCACCTCCTCGGGGTCGACGGGGGCGCCGGCGGCGTCCGGGCGGTCCTGTCCGGCCACCGAGGAGAGCGCGGCCAGCCGGCTGTGCTCGCGGTGGCTGCGGTGCACCATCGGGGCGAGGAAGACCAGGTTGGCGGTGCCCGTGCCGCAGGGCACGTCGTCGATCTCCAGTGCGGTGCGGAACTCCAGCGCGCGCGGCACCCCGTCGATGACCTTGTCGGGGCGGACGCTCATCGTGGTGGCCAGCCGTGCGGGGGCGGCCCCGGGCCGGGTGGTCCACGGTCCGATGTCGCCGACCTCGATGCCCACCCGGTAGAAGATGCCCGTGCGGTTCCCGGGCACGCGGAAGTGGGTGCGGCCGATGAACTCGCCGACCTCGCGGAGCATGTCGGCCGCCGCCACCACGTCGTGGAAGTGCGCCGGGCCGTCGTCGAACAGCGGGTGACCGGACGTCAGGTCGCCCAGCAGGACGAACTCCTCCGCCACGGGCGGCGCGGCGGCACCGCCGTGCCGCTCCCAGGGCTGCGGACGGTGCACCAGGTGCCGTGCGGCGGCCCTGGCGGCAGTCGGTCCCGCGGCGATGACGGCGGTGTCCATGGCTGGCCCTCCCTCCGGCCCCGCCGGGTGCCGGGGCCGCAGGGACCAGGCTGCCGGGGGTCCGGCGGAGGGAACCAGCCGTGGGAGCTGGCAGGTTGCTGTCCGTCAGCTAGTACCCAGCCCGGCGATCTCTCCCGCGATCTCTCCCGCGGCCGCGCCCGAGGGGGAGAAGTCGGCGCCGAGGAGCCCGTAGAGGGCGACGTTGACTCCGGTCTGGAACCTGCTGGTGGACTCCATCTCCTCCATGATCCGGGCGATGTGGCGGCGGCAGGTGCGCACCGACATGCCGAGCCGGCGGGCCACCATCTCGTCCTTGTGGCCCTGCGCCATGAGCCGGATGATCGACCGCTTGAGGTCGTCGGCGATGTCGGTGGCGTCCTCGCCGCCGGGCGTGAACGGCGTGGCCCCGGCCCACATGTGGTCGTAGACCTTGCACAGGAAGGCGACGAGCGTGGGTTCGCGGACCACGATCGCACCCGGGAAGCGGCCCTCCACATGCTGTTCCGGAAGGAACGCCACCTCCCGGTCGTAGACCACCATCCGGTCGATCACCTCGTCGGTGGTGCGCACTTCGGCGCCCTCCCCCGTGATCGCGCGCACGTAGTCGGCGGTCGCGAGGTCGCTGCGCACGGTGTGCTGGTACAGGTGCTTGATGCCGACGCCGCGCCGGAGCCGGTCGAGGGCCTTGGGCCGGGCGGCGTCCATGCGCTTGGCGTTGCGGGACCCTCCCGGCATGGCGGTCAGCACCTCGTTGCGGCAGCGGGCCCCGCATTCGTCCAGCATCGCCTGGAGCACGCCCACGTCGCTGACGACGTCGAACGCCTCCGTCTGATTGCGGCGTCGGCGGTTCTCGAAGTACGCCGGCAGCAGCGCCAGCATCTGGGTCTTCACCCCGGTCACCGACTGCTGCATCTTGCGTATCTCGGCTTCGGTCGGGCCCAC
Organism: Streptomyces sp. NPDC044002; assembly: GCF_056434525.1. Taxonomy (NCBI): domain Bacteria; kingdom Bacillati; phylum Actinomycetota; class Actinomycetes; order Kitasatosporales; family Streptomycetaceae; genus Streptomyces; species Streptomyces sp. NPDC044002. The sequence continues at coordinate 48,233 of NZ_JBWKEZ010000004.1, read as the reverse complement.
CAGGTCCGCCGCCGCCGCGTCCGGGCTCACCGGGACGAGCTCGTCCGGCCGACCGGGCATCGGCCGGAGCAGGCGGAGCGTGGTGAGCGCCTCCTCCACCCGGCCGGCCTCCTGCTCCGTCACCCCCAGAGCGGACGCGATCTCCGCACGGACGAAACGCCCCAGCAGGACGGCGTGCTGATAGGCGGACGCGCTCGCGTCGTCCAACTCGCCGAACTCGGCCCCGTGTAGGGAACTCCCCGACATCCCGTTTGACACCCCCATGTGCTGACAGGACTTGCTGCCAGGCAACTTTACGCCTGCCTTTTTTGCTTGGAGCGGCCGTGTCCGCTGGTCAGGATGTTCCTGCAAGCGAAAGTTGTCGACACGGGGGTTAGACATGAGCAGCGCTTCCATCCGAAATGCCACAACCGCCATCGTTCTCGCGTTCGGCGTGTGGGGAATGGCCTGGACCAATGCCGCCCAGGCGTCCGAGTCCGTTACCAAGATCACTGTCACCGCGCCGAAGAACCTCGCCGATCTGCGCGTGAGCGAGGCGGTCATCAACTGCCCGCAGGACGACGAGTGGCACTCCACCTGCCCGTGAGCGGCAGCCGCCACCCACTTCTTTAGCGGGCCACAAGCGCGCGGGGGCATGATCCGGGGCACGGGCTCCCGGATCCCCCGCCGGTAGAGCCGGACCGCTGGCCCCGTTGGTTTTCGGAAAAGTTTTTCCGAAAACCAACGGGGCTTCGGCGTGAATAGACCGAAGGAATATGCAAAACATACCGTCCGTGGCACTTGCATCCGGCGGTAGTCAGCGGATATTGGCGCTCAACCCGACGACGTGTGCCACTTGGGTCCGGGAATTCATCCCGAGCTTCTTGAAGATCCGGCCCATATACGTCTCCACGGTCTTCACGCTGATGTCCAGACGGGCTGCAATCTGCTGGTTCGTACGCCCTTCTCCCACGAGCCCGGTGACGATGCGCTCCCGCTCGCTGAGCAGGGACAGCCGGCTCGCGTCGGGGGGCCCGCCCGCGTGGGCACCGGTGCGGTGCTCCGCCTCCCGGGCGGCGGCCGCGAGAGCAGGCACTGCGGTCTGTTCCGCGAGCGCGGCCGCCAGTTGGACGCGCGCCCGTGCCCCCTCGGTGTCGCCGGCGGCCAGCGCGGCCTCCGCCAGCCCCAGGGCCAGCAGCCCCGCCAGATGCGCCTGCCCGCACTCCAGTGCCGCCGCCAGGCCCCGCTCGACGTGCCGGCCCGCCCGCTCGGGCTCGCCCAACCCGGTCTCGGCCGCGCCCAGCCAGCGCAGCGCCTCCAGGTGCGCGGCCCGCTCCGGCTCACCGGTCCGCGCCAGCAGCGCGTGCGCCGCGTCCGCCGCCGCCCGGGCCGGCTCGACGTCACCGGCCGCCGCGCAGGCGGCGGCCAGCAGCGCGTACGCGTGCGCCCGCGCCCCGGGATCATCCGCCGGGGCCGTCCGCAGGGCCTGCTCGGCCGCCGCGCGGGCTGCTCCCGGGCCGGCCCCCGCCCCCGGCTCCAGGGCCAGCGCCGCCCGTTCCGCGTCGGCGGCGGGGCCCCCCGGGGGCAGTCCCCCGTCCCCATCAAGCACGGACCGGGCCTGCGCGTGGCGCCCGCTCCAGCGCAGGGCACGGGCCTGCCACACCGCCGTGTCGGTCCGGCCGCCGGGCAGCCGGTCCTCGTGCGAGCGGGGTCCGGTCTCCTCGTAGCCGCGCACCGCCTCCTCCAGCCGGCCCGACAGCGCCAGCGCCTTGTTGAGCAGCAGGCGGACCTCCACCGGTACCGGGCCGGTGGCCATCACCCGGCGCAGGGCGGCGGCGGAGCGCGCGGGCCGGGTGTACAGGCCCTCGCGGGCGCTCAGCGCCAGGGCCCGGACGTCCTCCAGGCCGATCCCGGCGGCGTGTTCGAGGTGCGCGGCCAGGGTCCGGCGGGCCGCGGCGGCCCCGGCGTCCTCGTCCTGCGGGGCCTCCCGCGGACCGGCCGGGTTGCCGGCCCCCGCCCTCAGCGCGTCCAGGGCCCGCCCCAGCGCCGCGCTGCGCCAGCCGGCCCCCGAGGCGTGGTGGACCAGCGCCCGTACCGCCGGACGGGCGAAGCGGAACCGCGTGCCGGTCGCGCCGTCGGGCCGGACCAGCCCCTCGCCGTGCAGTTCGTCCAGCCCGGCCAGCGCCTGCTCCGGCGGCACGCCCGCGGTGCGGGCGAGAGCGGCGGCGGTGAACGGGTCGCCGAGCAGGGCGGCTGCGCACGCGCAGCGCCAGCCGAGCGAGGACAGCGTGTGCAGGTCGATCGAGTCGGGCGCGAGCACCGGCGGTACGCCCGTGACCAGTTCGGCCGTCGCGTGGAAGGACGGGCCGGGCGCGGCGCCCCGGGCCAGGGCGTGCAGCAGCCCCGGCACCCCGGCCGCGTCGCGCAGCACCAACTCGGCCGCGAGCGGCGGCGTCCCGGCCGGCAGCAGGGCGCGGGCGTCTGCCGGTGGCAGCGGGCCCAGGGCGAGGTGGCGCACGCCGGGCGCGTCGTACGGGACGGCCGCCAGGTGGCGGCCCCCCGGCACGGTGCGGTGCGCGAAGACGGTCAGTACGGCGCCCGCCGGCGGGTGCCGTACGAGGTGGTCGAGCAGGTCGAGGACCTCGGGGCCGGCCCGGTGCACGTCGTCCAGGACGAACAGCGTCCCGCGCTCCCCCAGCAGCCCCAGCAGGACGCGCAGGGCACGGACCGCCGCGCCGGGGTCGGGCTCCTCCCCGGCCCCCGGCAGGGTGGCCAGGGCCGGGAGGACGGGCGCCAGCGCGCGCGTGCGCGCCTCGCCGAGCCGCTCGAACAACGTGCCGTCGGCGCGGGCCAGATGGTCGTCCAGGGCGTCGGCCACCACCTGGAAGGGCCTGGTCCGGCCCGCCCTGGGTATCCGCCCGGACGCCACCGTCCACCCCTCCTTGTGCGCGGTCGCGGCCAGTTGCCGCAGCAGCCGGCTCTTGCCGCTCCACGGCTCGCCGGTCAGCCGGACGAACCGGGGCCCCTCTCCGGCCAGCCGCAGCTCGCGGTAGAGGACCGCGAGGTCCCGCGTCCGGGCCGGCGCCAACGGTTGCTGCTGGTCAGGCAACATGATCCCCCTCGTGTGCGCGTTCCCCCTCCGGCAGCCTTGCCGACCCGCGTCCCCGTGCACAGAGCCACGGGACCGTCACTACCTGCATGTCAGCTACTGCGGAGGGCCGCCCGCGCGGCGGCGCCGGGTGTCGGGGTGTTCCCTGACGGGCCGTCCGGGGCGGCCGCCCGGGGACCGCCGCGACCTGCGGAAAAGGGGAGAAGCACCGACTGGTGGGGCCGGCCCGGCGCGGCGACGATCGGGGCATGTCCGCCCGTACACGTCTCGGTTACGCCTCCGGCTCCCTGGTCACCGGAGCCTTCAACACGCTGCCCGGTCTGCTCCTGCTGCCCTACCTCACCGACACCCTCGGCGTCGGCGCCGCCGTGGCGGGGGCCGTCGTCCTGGTGCCCAAGGTCTGGGACGTGCTGCTCACCCCGTACGCGGGGCGGATCAGCGACCGGACCCACGGCCGGTGGGGTCCGCGGCGGGGCCACGTCCTGGGCGGGGGCCTCGGTGTGGCCGCCGCCTTCGCCCTGATGTTCGCGGGGGCCGCGCGCGGGCCGGCGGGGGCGCTGTGGGCCGCCGCGGGCTTCCTGCTGACGGCGACCGCGTTCGCGTTCTTCCAGGTGGCGTACGCCGCCCTGCCCGCCGAGATCGCCACGAGCGCGCGGGACCGGGTGCGGCTGGTGGGGGGCCGGGTGGCCGGCATCGCCGTCGCCGCCCTGGTCGCCGGATCGGCCGCGCCCGCCGTCGTCGAGGCGGGCGGCGGCGGCCTGTCCGGGCACCGCTGGGCCGGGCTGTTCGGCGCCCTCGTCGTGGCCGTCGGGACGCTCGGGGTGTTCTTCGGGACCGCCCGGGCCACCGCGCCCGGCGGGGCGGGCTCCCCGGCGGCCGCCCCGCGGGAGGCGGGGCTGGAGGCGGGGCGGGCGGGTGGCGCCGGGCCGCGCGCCTGGTTCGCCGTGCTCCGCGCCGACGCGCACTTCGCCGCGCTGCTGCGCGGGGCGACGGTCCTCGTCGTCGGCACCGGGGTGCTGCTCGCGGGCTGCCCCTACTACGCCGAACACGTCCTGGAGCGGCCGGGGATGACCGGGGTGCTGGTCGCCGCGTTCGTCCTGCCGAACCTGTTCACCACGGCCCTGTGGTCCCGCGTGGCCGCCCGGTACGGGCACCGGCGGGTGCTCGTCCTGTCCTGCGCCCTGTTCGCCGGGGGCGCCCTGCTGCTGCCGGCCGCGCCGCTCATGCCGGCGTTCTGGGCGCCGGTGGCGCTCCTCGTCGTCGGCACCGGGCACGCGGGGCAGTTGCTGTTCCTGTACGCGATGCTCGCCGAGTGCGCGGCCGGGGACGCCGTCCGCACCGGGCGCAGCCGCGCCGGCGCGATGTCGGGCCTGTTCAGCGCCGGGGAGGCGCTGGGCATGGCCGTCGGGCCGTTCCTGATGGGGCTGGTGCTGCAGGCGTCCGGCTACGTCTCCTCCGACACCGGGCACGCCACCGGCCAGGGTTCCGGCGCCGCTTGGGGCGTCCTGGCGGGGATGGGGCTGCTCCCGGCGCTGGCCGCGGCGGCCGGACTCGTACTGCTGCGCGGCTTCCGGCCCGCGGCCCAGCCGGCCCCCGCCGGCCCGGCGAAGGCGGTGGCGGCGGGGTTCACGCCAGCCGGGGGAAGGCCGCCGGTTCGGGTGTGACGGGTACCGCGCCGCCCCGTTCGCGCAGCAGCTCGACCGGGGCGGCGCCGGCCTCGACGACCGTGCCGATCTCCGCGGCGAACCGCCCGTACGGGTGGGTGCGCAGCGCGGCCAGGACACCGGCCGCGGCGTCCGGCGCGACGAGCAGGCACAGGCAGCTCTCACTGGAGGCGTGCAGCGGGTCGACGGCCATGGCCTCCAGGGCCATCCGGGCCTCGTACTGCACGGGCAGCGCGCTCTCCTCGACGCGCAGGGTGCGGCCCAGTTCGCGGGCGTACGCGTGCAGCGTGGCGGCGAGTCCGCCGCGCGCCACGGTCCGTACGGCCCGGATCCCGTCGCCGGAGGCGGCCGCGCGGGCCCGTTCCAGCAGTCCGGCCAGGGGCGCGCAGCCGCTGGGGACGAGGCTCTCGAAGCCGAGGCCGCGGCGCACCGACAGGATGTGGGCGCCGTGTCCGCCGAGCGGGGCGCTGAGCAGGACGCGGTCCCCGGGGCGGGCGTCGCGGGTGTGCGGCGGGGCGCCGTGGAAGGCGCCGATGCCGGTGGTGTGCAGGTAGACCTGGTCCGCCTCGCCGGCCCGCACGACCCGGACGTCCACGCCGGCGATCACCACGTCGGCCTCGCGGGCGGCGTCGCGCACGGAGCGGGCCAGGCGGTGCAGCCGCTCCAGCGGCAGGCCCGCCTCGACGACCGCCGACAGGGTCAGGGCCAGGGGCCGGGCGCCGGCGGCGGCGAGTTCGTTGACGGTGGCGCACACGGCGACCCGGCCGATGTCGCCGCTGCCGTAGAACGGCGGGTCGACGACGTGGGCGCCGCTCACCACGGCGGGCGGGTGCGGGCCCAGCGGCGGGCAGGTGCCGCGCACCTCCGCGAGGACGTCCTCCAGCAGGGCGCGCAGCTCACCGCCCGGGGGCAGCTCGTCGTCGTGGGCGAGGGCCACCTGGCCGCCGGGGAGGGCGGCCCCGGCGGCCCTCGTCCCCGTCATCCGGTTTCCGGCAGCGTACGGCCGTCGCGGAAGCGGTTGATGGCGTCGAGGTGCCGGTCGCGCATCTCGTGGTCGCGGACGCCCAGGCCCTCCTCGGGGGCGAGGGCGAGGACGCCGACCTTGCCCTGGTGGAGGTTGCGGTGGACGTCGTAGGAGGCCTGGCCGGTCTCCTCCAGCGGGTAGACCTTGGAGAGGGTGGGGTGGATCTTGCCCTTGGTGATGAGGCGGTTGGCCTCCCACGCCTCGCGGTAGTTGGCGAAGTGCGAGCCGACGATCCGCTTGAGGGACATCCACAGGTAGCGGTTGTCGTACTCGTGCATGTAGCCGGAGGTGGAGGCGCAGGTGACGATGGTGCCGCCCTTGCGGGTGACGTAGACGGAGGCGCCGAAGGTCTCGCGGCCCGGGTGCTCGAAGACGATGTCGACGTCCTCGCCGCCGGTCAGCTCGCGGATCCGCTTGCCGAAGCGCTTCCACTCGCGCGGGTCCTGGGTGCGCTCGTCCTTCCAGAACCGGTAGCCCTCGGCGTTGCGGTCGATGACCGCCTCGGCGCCCATGGCCCGGCAGATCTCGGCCTTCTCCGGGCTGGAGACGACGCAGATCGGGTTGGCGCCGCCGGCCAGGGCCAGCTGGGTGGCGTAGGAGCCGAGGCCGCCGCTGGCGCCCCAGATCAGGACGTTGTCGCCCTGCTTCATGCCGGCGCCGTTGCGGGAGACCAGCTGGCGGTAGGCGGTGGAGTTGACCAGGCCGGGGGAGGCGGCCTCCTCCCAGGTGAGGTGGCGCGCCTTGGGCATCAGCTGGTTGGACTTGACGAGGGCGATCTCCGCCAGGCCGCCGAAGTTGGTCTCGAAGCCCCAGATGCGCTGCTCGGGGTCGAGCATCGTGTCGTTGTGGCCGTCGGCCGATTCCAGCTCCACGGACAGACAGTGCGCGACGACCTCGTCGCCGGGGTGCCAGCGGTTGACGCCGGGGCCGGTGCGCAGCACGACGCCCGCGAGGTCGGAGCCGAGGATGTGGTACGGAAGGTCGTGGCGCGCCGCGAGCGGCGACATCCTGCCGTAGCGCTCCAGGAAGCCGAAGGTCGGCAGCGGCTCGAAGATCGAGCTCCAGACGGTGTTGTAGTTGACCGAGGAGGCCATGACGGCCACCAGGGCCTCGCCGGGCCCGAGTTCGGGCAGCGGGACCTGCTCGACGTGCAGGGACTTGCGGGAGTCGCGGTCGCGGGTCGCGATGCCCGCGAACATGTCCGTCTCCGACTTGTGCACGGTCACCGCACGGTACGACTCGGGCAGCGGCAGGGCCACGAAGTCGGCGGCGGTGACAGCGGGAGAACCGCTGCCAGATGCGGTCGACGCGGCGATCGCGTCGAGGATTTCCTTCACAGAGGCCTCCGGCGGTTCGGACATGACGTTCCACTGATACGCACTGCGGCCGGCGAAGTCCCGGGCGCGGCGCATGCAGTGGGGTCCGCACGGGCGGGGTAGGGGTGCCCCGGACTCCGCTCGGAGCGTGCGGCGGGTCCGGGCGGCGGCGTGCAAGCCCGGCTTTAGCCCGGCGCCGGACGCTCGTCGCCGCGCACCGGCCGGTCCGGCGCGTCCGCGACGAAAGGGGCCCTCATGAGCACCCAGGAGGAGATCCGGTACTCGTCCCTGAGGGAACGCACGGCGGAGCTCGCCGTCCTGCGGGAGCAGGTGGTACGGGGTCCGAGCGAGAAGGCGACCGAGGCCCAGCACTCCAAGGGGAAGCTGACCGCCCGCGAACGCCTCGAACTCCTCTTCGACGAGGGGACGTTCACCGAGATCGAAGGGCTGCGCCGGCACCGCGCCACCGGCTTCGGCCTGGAGTACAAGAAGCCGCACACCGACGGCGTGATCACGGGGTGGGGGCTGGTCCACGGCCGGACCGCCTTCGCGTACGCCCACGACTTCCGGATCTTCGGCGGCGCACTGGGCGAGGCCCACGCCCAGAAGATCCACAAGCTGATGGACCTCGCCGAGACCACCGGGGCGCCCCTGGTGGGCCTGTGCGACGGCGCCGGCGCCCGCATCCAGGAGGGCGTCACCGCGCTCGCCGGCTACGGCGGCATCTTCACCCGCAACGTGCGCAGCTCCGGGGTGATCCCGCAGATCTCCGTGGTCATGGGCCCGTGTGCCGGCGGGGCCGCCTACTCCCCGGCGCTGACGGACTTCGTCTTCATGGTGCGCGGGACCTCGCAGATGTTCATCACGGGACCCGACGTGGTCCAGGCGGTCACCGGCGAGGCCGTCACCAGCGAGACCCTCGGCGGGGCCGACAGCCACGCGGGGACCTCCGGCGTCGCGCACTTCGCGTACGACGACGAGGAGAGCGCGCTGGAGGACGTGCGCTACCTGCTGTCGCTGCTGCCCGCCAACAACCGCGAGCTGCCCCCGGCCGGCGACACCGACGACCCGCCCGGCCGGCGCTGCGAGCGCCTGGCCGACCTGGTGCCGTCGCGCCCCCACCAGTCGTACGACATCCGCGAGGTGATCGAGGAGGTCGTCGACCACGGGGAGCACTTCGAGGTCCACGCCGCGTGGGCGCGCAACGTGGTCTGCACCCTGGCCCGGCTCGGCGGGCAGACCGTCGGCATCGTCGCCAACCAGCCCTCCGCGATGGCGGGCGTCCTCGACATCCAGGCGAGCGAGAAGGCCGCGCGGTTCGTGCAGTTCTGCGACGCCTTCAGCATCCCGCTGGTGACGCTGGTCGACGTACCGGGCTTCCTGCCGGGCGTCGGCCAGGAGCACGGCGGGGTGATCCGGCACGGGGCCAAGCTGCTGTACGCGTACTGCAACGCCACCGTGCCGCGGATCTCGCTGATCCTGCGCAAGGCCTACGGCGGCGCGTACATCGTCATGGACTCCCGGTCCATCGGCGCGGACATCGCGCTGGCCTGGCCGTCCAACGAGATCGCCGTGATGGGCGCCGAGGGCGCCGCGAACGTCATCTTCCGCCGCGAGATCGCGGCCTCCGACGATCCCGACGCGGTGCGCCAGATGAAGATCAAGGAATACCAGACCGAGCTCATGCACCCCTACTACGCCGCGGAACGAGGCCTTGTGGACGACGTCATCGACCCCGCCGAGACCAGGTCCCGGCTCATCGACGCGCTGGAGATGCTGCGCGGCAAGCACGCGCCGCGCCCCAGCCGCAAGCACGGGAACCTCCCCCTGTGAGCCCCGCCGAGGCCCAGCTCCAGCAGGCGGCCTTCCACGTGGTCGGCGGGTCCCCGACGCTGGAGGAGGTCGCCGCCATCGCCATGCTGCTCACCGCCCGGATGATGGGCTCCGAGATCGCCCCGCCCGAGCCGCGGCCGTTCCGCGCGCACTGGCCCGCTGCCGACGGGGACTTCCGCGCGCCGGGTGCGTGGGCGTCGTGAGGCGTACGGTTCCTCCGCTTTCAGACCGGTTTTAGACCGGCTTTAGCGGCACACACGATGCTGTGCGGCAGGCAGTGAGGCTGCTGCCTCCGCACCCGGCCGAAGGAGACGACGACCATGACAGTGCAGAGCCCGAACGTCATACTCAGCGGCGGACCCTCGTCCACTGCCGAAGAGCTGGACCGCATCCGCTACGTGGAGGACACCACCGCGAAGGTGAAGGTCCTCAACGGCAACCGCTACGAACACTTCGAGCCCACCGGGGGCACCGTGGTGGACCCGGAGCTCGAACTCGAACTCCTCGTGTACGCCTACAGCGGCCACACCTACATCGCCGAGTAGCCGGAGGGCGGAGGGCGGACCGGCCCGCCGGAAGAAAGTTCCGGCGGGCCGTCACATCCGTGCGGGGCGGCGGGTCATAGGGGTGTCGAAGCAAGCGAGAACGCCCCGAGGAGCCACGATGTCCACCACCGCCACCGTCGTCACCGTCGTCGCCGCCTTCATGGCCGGCTTCTCGGGCGCCTCGATCTTCGCCGGCGCCAGGTTCACCGTCGAGCCGCTGGCCCAGTACGGCGTCCCGCGCGGCTGGTGGAACCTGCTCGCGACCGCCAAGATCGCGGGCGCGCTCGGCCTCCTCGCCGGGTTCTTCGTCCCGGCGGTCGGGATCGCCGCCGCCGTCGGGCTGGTGCTGTACTTCACCGGCGCCGTGATCACGGTCCTGAAGGCCCGCGCCTTCGGCCACGCGGTGTTCCCGATGGTCTACGCCGCCCCCGCCGTCGCCGTCCTCGCCCTGGTCTGAGACCGGGGCGGGAGCGGGGCGGGGAGCGGCGGAAGGTGTCAGGAGCCGTGGGCCGAGAGCGGCATGATGCCGTCGAGGACGGTCTCGCAGGCGGTGTGCAGGTCGGCCGCCAGGTCGCTCTCCCCCTCGGGGCGCTGCACCCAGCGGAAGACGGTCCCGAAGTAGACGTCGCGCAGCAGGAGCCCGGCGAGGCGCGGGTCCACGGAGTCGGGGACCTGGCCGCGCCGGCGGGCTTCGACGACGAAGTCGCCCAGCATGTCGCTGAGGTAGGGCTCCTCCTGGAGGATGTAGCCCGCCTTGACCCAGGCCGTGGTGAGGGCCCGGGTCAGGGCGGGGTCGCTCAGGCTGATGTCGGCCAGGAGACCCATGCACTCCAGGAGCGCACGGCGGGGGTCGGTCTCCGTGGCGGCGGCGAGGCCCTCGCGCAGCACGTCGCGGCGCTTGGCACCCCACTCGGTGATGAGGTCCTCCTTCTTCTGGAAGTGGTTGAAGAAGGTGCCGCGCGCCACGTCGGCCTTCTCGGCGATCTCGTCGACGGTGGTCTGGTCGTAGCCCTGGTCCGCGAAGAGCTCGATGGCGGCGTAGTAGATGCTGTCGCGGACGCGCTGCTTGTTGCGCTCGCGGCGGCCTTGTGGCGGATCCGCGGTGATCTTGCTGCTGGTCATGTGGGGGGCTCCTTCGCGCGAACGCCGGCGCGCGGGACCGCCGGCCTGACTGACCTCGTCAGTGGCGGGAGATGGGCCGCCGCACCGGCGCCTATACCTTTTGTATCACGATCAATTTATGCATCACAGTACAGCTTCCATGGCCGATGACACACCCGGACCTGCGGTGATGGCTCGAATGCTCAGGTCGCCGAGGAGCCTGCGGACCGGAATCTCCCAGTCCAAAGTGGCGATCAGGTCCCGGCTCAGCTGGGTGGCCGTCAGGGAGTCGATGCCGTAGTCGCGCAGCGAACGGCGCACGTCGATGCGGTCGGGGACCATCCCCAGCACCCGCGCCGCGCGGGCGACGAACTGGTCGGTGCGGTCCTCGGTGCGGTCCTCGGTCCGTCTCTCGCGCTCCTCCTGCCCTCCCTCCTCCGGCGTGTACGACTCCTCCGCGGCCGGACCGGTTCCGTACGGCGGCCGCACGGTCGCGGGGCGCGGCCGCCGTGGCTCGATCCCGAGGGCGGAGCGCAGCCGGGTCGACACGGAGGGGGCCGCTCCGATCCGGCGCACGAGGATGTCGTGGAACTCGGCGAGCACCCGGCCGTCCGGGCAGAGGACGTGGACGGCGGCCCGGGCCGCGTCCCCGCGCAGGAGCGGGGTGACGGTGGCGTGGACCCAGAACTCCTCGGTGAGGCCGGCGTGGAACCGGACCCGTCCGAAGGACTCGGCGGTGTAGGGGCGGTGGTCGCCGGGGGTGTGGGGCAGGGCGGCGAGCAGCGGGAGGAAGCAGGCCTCCCAGGCCCCCTGTTCGGGTACGCCGGGGCCGGGCCGGGACATCTGGGCGATGGCCTCGCCGCCGCGCAGCCACAGGTGGCGCAGGGTGCGCAGGGCGGGCAGGACCTCGTACCCGCGGCGGGCGGCGCCGGCGAGGAACTCCCGGGGCGTCAGGTGGCGGCGGCAGCGGGCGAGGGCGGCGTCGAAGTCGGCCGGGCGGTAGCGGGAGGGCTCGGCGGGGGCGGTGTCGACGTCGGCGCGCAGGCACGGCAGGGGCGAGGGGCCGGCGGTGTCGACGCGGGCGGCGAAGGAGCCGTGCCGGGCGGGGTCGAGCCGGATCCGCACGGTTTGGGTGCCGCCCTCGGCGGGGGCTTCGACGAGTTCCTCGCCGACGAGGGCGCGGGTGATGGTGACGGTCTCGGCGCGGGCGGCGGTGCGGGCCAGCTCGTGGACGTGGGCGAGGTGGGCGACCGGGGGGACGGGGGTCAGGCCGCGCAGCCGGATCCCGGCGATCCGGTGGTCGTACGCGATCTCCGCGGTGTGGCTGCGGCCGGCGGGGGCGCCGGAGGGCGTGACGGCCTGGGGGCGGCGCAGGGGTTCGGCCTCCCAGGGGTAGGCGGGGAGCGGGGCGGGGCGTGCGCCGCCGCGGAACCAGCGCTCCCAGTGGACGGTGCCGCCGAGGGTGAAGTAGGCCCCGAGGGACCGGGCGAGGGTCAGTGCCTCGTCCTCGGGGGCGCGGCGGCTGGTGGAGGTGACGACGGCGGCGGGGGCGCCCAGTTCCCCGAGGGTCTCCTCGACGGCGCCGCTCAGCAGGGGGTGGGGGCTGATCTCGACGAAGACGTTCTCGCCCTCCTTGGCCAGGTGGCGGACGGAGTCGGCGAAGCGGACCGGGCGGCGGAGGTTGTCCGCCCAGTAGCCGGCGTCGAGTTCCCCGCCGTCGAGGTAGGCGGTGCGGACGGTGGAGTGCATCGGGGTGCCGGCCGGGCGGGGGGTGAGGTGGGCGAGCAGCCGGAGCAGGTCCTCGCGCAGGGGGTCCATGGCCGGGCAGTGGGAGGCGACGTTGGTCCGCACGAGGCGGTGGAAGACGCCCTGCTGCTCCAGGCGGCCGGCGATCCGGCGCAGGGCGGCGCGGTCGCCGGCCAGCACGGTGCTGGTGGGGGCGTTCTCGGCGGCCACGCAGACGTCCGGCTCGTCGGCGATGAGGTCCTGGGCCCGCTGGGGCAGGAGTTCCACGGCCAGCATGGCGTTCCGGCCGGCGGTGCGCTGGAGGAGGGCGCTGCGGCGGCAGATGACGGCGGCGGCGTCGGCGAGGGAGAGGGCTCCGGTGGTGGCGGCGGCCGCCGGTTCGCCCATGCTGTGGCCGACGCAGACCTCGGGGTCGACGCCCATGTCGCGCCAGTGCGCGGCGAGTGCCGTCTGGACGGACCACAGCAGCGGCTGGAGCGTGTCGACCCGTTCGGGGAAGTCGGGGGTGTCGGGGGCCGCGGCCACGAGCTCGCGTACGGACCGGCCCGTTTCGGCTCGGACGGCCCTGTCACAGGCGTCCAGGGCGGCGCGGAAGGCCGGTGAGGAGGCCAGCAGCGAGCGGCCCATGCCGGGCCACTGAGCGCCCTGGCCGGGGAAGACGAACACGGGGCGGCGGGGGCCCGCGAAGCCCGCTTCGCCGGTGCCGCCGGCCGGGGTGGGGCGGTCCTCGGCGAGGGCCCGCAGGGCGAGGGCGAGTTCGTCGTGGTCGGCGCCGGTCGCCCAGAGGCGGTGGGGGTGGGCGTCGCGGCGCAGGGCGGCGGTGGCGCAGAGGTCCCACAGGGGGTGGTCGCGGCCGGCTCCGCCGGGGGCGAGGTGGGCGGCGTGGGCGAGGGCCAGGCGGCGCAGGGCGGCGGGCGAGTGCGCGCTGAGGACCAGCAGGTGGGTGGGGCGGTCCGGGGGCAGTTCGGCGGGGCCGTGCGGGGGTTCGGCGGGCCGGGGCACGGGCGAGGCGACGACGACGTGGGCGTTGGTGCCGGAGAGGCCGAAGGAGCTGACGCCGGCGACGACGGGGGCGGCCCCTTCTCCGGCGGCGGACGGATCCCCGGCGGCGGACTCGTTGGCGGGCTCGTTGGCGGGCTCGTTGGCGGGCTCGTTGGCGGTCACGAGCCGCAGCGGGGCGTCGGGCCCTTCGAGCAGCGGGTGGGGGCTGCTCGCGTGCAGCGAGGCGGGGACGATGCCGTGCCGGACGATGAGCACGGTCTTGACGAGGCCGGCGATGCCCGCGGCGGCTTCGGCGTGCCCGATGTTGGTCTTGACCGAGCCGATCCGCAGCGGCCGGCCGGCGGGGCGGTGCCCGCGTACGGCCTCGGCGAGCGCGAGGAGTTCGACCTCGTCGCCGGTGGGGGTGCCGGTGCCGTGGGCCTCCACGTAGGCCAGCCGGGCGGGGTCCGCCCCGGCGCTGCGCCAGGCGTTCCGGATCATCGCGGTCTGGCCCTGGACGGCGGGGCGGATCAGGGACCCGCTGGCCCGGCCGTCGTTGGTGACGGCGCTGCCGGGGAGCAGGGCGAGGACCGGGTCGCCGGCCGCGAGGGCGTCGCGCAGCCGCTTGAGGACGACGACGGCGACGCCCTCGCTGCGCACGAAGCCGTCGGCGGCGGTGTCGCCGAACCGGCAGCGGCCGGCGGGCGAGAGCATCGCGGCCTGCGAGTAGGCGACGGCCTCGTGGGGGGACAGGATGACGTTGGCCCCGCCGGCGACGGCGAGGTCGCTCTCGCCGCTCAGCAGGCTCTGGCGGGCCATGTGCACGGCCACCAGGGACGAGGAGCAGGCGGCGTCGAGGGTGACGCTGGGGCCGCGCAGGTCGAGGTCGTAGGAGATGCGGCCGGCGGCCATCGCGCGTACGCCGCTGCCCGCGACCTCCCGGAGGGTGTGGGCGCCGAGGTCCTCGCCGCGGGTGTACTCGGCGGTGGCCTGGCCGATGAACACCCCGGCCTGGGTGCCGGCGAGCGACGAGGGCCGGATGCCCGCCTCGTCCAGCGCCTCGCGTAAGACGAGCAGCAGGAGCCGGTGCTGGGGGTCCATGGCGGCGGCGTCGGCGGGGGAGATCCCGAAGAACTCCGTGTCGAAGCCGAAGGGGTCGTCCAGGAAGCCGCCGTAGCGGGAGTCGGTCTTTCCGGGGACGCCCGGCTCGGGCGCGTAGTGCGCGTCGATGTCGAAGCGGTCCGCCGGTACGGCGGTCACCGAGTCGGTGCCCGCGACCAGGTTGTCCCAGAACTGCCCGATGCTGTTGGCCTGGGGGAACCTGCATCCCATGCCGACGACCGCGACGGTCGTCTCTTCGTTCCACGCTGCCACGAGAGCCCCCTCGATGGGTGTGAGTGCGCGGGAGCCGCCTCCCCGCAGCTCCACCGCGCCTCGATCGTAGTTCAAGTCTGTACCCCGGAACAATGATGGATTGGGGGCCATATCCGGATTCCGCCCGTCCGCAATCATTCCGCTTCCCAAACCCGTTGGGCTGTAGTAGAAAGTTAGACCCAAGCCCAAGAATGAACTCCAGTCGGACCTGTGAGCGAGAAGGGGTGGACTCCATTGACTCCGCGAATGTCACAGCACACGGCGTTACCAGGGACAGGCGCAGAGGCAGGGCCAGGAGCAGGAGCAGGAGCACCGGACGGTCCCGCCGGCGGACCCGGCGGACCCGGCGTGCCGGACGCCCCGGAGGGCCCCGGCGAACTGCCGGACCTGCTCCGCCGGGCGGTACGGATCCCCGCGCTCCGGGCGAAGTACTCCCCTCTCCCCGCCACCGGTCCGGTCCGCCTGACGGACCTTCCGGTACTGACCCGGCAGGAGCTGGCGCAGGCGACCGGGGAGGTCCTCGCCTCCGGGACCCAGGCGGCCTCCTCGCTGGTCTGGGCGGACGGCGGCACGGTCCGCGCGCCCGCGCTGAGCCTGCTGCCCGACGACATGTTCGCCGGGCGGGTGCACGACGCGTGGAGCCCGCTGGGCCCCTCCGACGTGCTGGTGAACCTGCACTCCTGCGAACGCCTGCGCCCCGACCACCACTTCTTCAACCGGTTCGCCGCCGCCTCGGGCGCCTCCTGCCTGCCGCTCGGCCCGCTGCCGGACGGCGCGCAGGACGCGTGGCTGGACTTCTTCGCCCGTACCGGGGTGACCGCCCTGAGCGCCCCGCCCGAGGCGGTCGCCCGGCTCGCGGGCGCCGCCGGCGCGGGACGGCCGCTGCCCTGGCTGCGCACCCTGCTGCTGGGCGGGACCCTGCACGACACCACGTCCGACGCCCTGCTCGCCGACCGCTTCCCGTACACCCGGGTCTGGCGCCTGTACGGGTCCCCGGCCACCGGGGTCGTGGCGCGGCACGGGCCGCACTGCCTGGCCGGGCTGTACCACCCGCTGCCGCACCAGCTGGTCGAGGTCGTCGACGGGCAGGTGCTGGTCACCACCCTCGACGCCCGCCGCGACCCGCCGCTGATCCGGTACGCGACGCAGGAGCGCGGCGAGTACGCGTACTGCGTCTGCGGTGCCGAGGGGCCGGCCGTCCGGCTGTTCGGTCCCGCCGACCCGTACTTCCGCCTGCACGGGCGGGCGGTCTCGGCCCGGGAACTGGTCGATTCCGCGCTGGCCACCGGCGAGGTGACGGCCGCCCAGGTGGCCGTGAGCCGGGGGCAGCGGGTGCGGCTGCGGGTGGTGCTGGCCCCCGGGGTGCCGGACGACCACTACACCCACGACTGGATCAGGTACCAGGTGCTGGAGAGCCGGCTCAGCCTGCCCTCCTTCGTCCTGGACCAGCCCGAGGTCTTCGACGTGGTCGCGGTGGACCGCCTGGACGGGGCCCCGCTCCTGGCAGCCGATGAGTTCTGACCCGCCGGCGCCGCCCGAACCGCCGCACCGCACACCCGATCACGAGCCGTACGAGGAAACACCACCAGGTACGAGAGGAACTTCCATGTCCGACCAGTCCCACACCCTCCCTTCCCCCCGGGGCTCCGCCGAGCAGGCCGAGGACGAGATCCTGATCGCCGTGCGCGCGGTGGCCCCCGAGATGGACGAGATGATCCGGGCCGAGCCGCTCCCCGAGGGCTGGCTGCCGGGCTGGGACGTCGCCGGGGTCGTCCTCAAGGCCGCCCCCGAGGGGTTCAGCCCGCAGCCCGGCGACCGGGTGGTGGGCGTGGCCACGGGTACCGAGTGGGGTCCGTACACGACCCTGCCCTCCGAGTACGCCGTGGTCCTGCCCGACCACGTGAGCTTCGAGCAGGCCGCCGCGCTGCGGGTGGCGGTGCTGACCGCGCTGCGCCTGGTGCGCGGCGCCGGTCCGGTGGCCGGCCGCCGGGTGCTGGTCACCGGCGCGGGCCGGGGCATCGGCCGGCTGCTGGTGGAGCTGGCAGCCGCGCTGGGCGGCGAGGTGACCGCCGTGGTGCGGGACGCGGGCGAGGCCGCGCAGGCGGCCCGGCTGGGTGCCCGTCAGGTGGTCACGGCGGACGCGGTGCCGGGGGCCTCCGAGGGCTCCTTCGACGTCGTGTACGAGGCCGCCGCGGGCGATCTGATCGCGGCCGGGCGGGGGCTGACCGCCGACGGCGCGACGGTGTTCCTGTACGAGAGCTTCGCCCCGCACGGCGCCGACATCGGCTTCTTCCGGTTCTTCGGCGGACCCGAGCAGGCGGGGCTGCGGCACTTCGTCTTCCGTACCGCGACGCCCGAGGACCGCGAACTGGCGCAGCTGCTGGACCTGCTGACCACGGGCGAGCTCTCCCTCGGCCGTCCCGCCGCGGTCGCGGACCGGCGGATCAGCGCCTAGCGGGCGCCCCCGGAGCCCCCCGGAGCCCCCCGGAGCCCTCCCCCCGCGACCGTGCGGCGGGAGGGCTCCGGGCCGTCCGGACGAGGGACGGTCGAGCGCCGGTGGAGGGGCTGCTCGGGGCCGCGGTTCCTGGGTAGGCCCGGGGGATGAGCAACGTACGCCCCGACAAGGGATACACGCGGGACAGCCGGTACATCACCACCCGGATCACCGCCGACGGACGCGACGGCTTCCCGGTGGAGCCCGGCCGTTACCGCCTCGTGGTGAGCCGCGCCTGCCCCTGGGCGCACCGCGCGACGATCGTCCGCCGGCTCCTCGGGCTGGAGAAGGCCCTGCCGCTGGCCGTCGCCGGGCCGACGCACGACAAGCGCAGCTGGACCTTCGACCTCGACCCGGAGGGCCGCGACCCGGTGCTCGGGATAGAACGCCTGCAGGAGGCCTACTTCGCCCGCTTCCCCGACTACGACCGGGGCATCACCGTGCCCGCGATCGTGGACGTGCCGAGCGGCGAGGTGGTCACCAACGACTACGCGCAGATCACCCTCGACATGTCGCTGGAGTGGGCGGCGTACCACCGCGAGGGCGCGCCGGAGCTGTACCCGGCGGCGCTGCGGGCGGAGATCGACGCGGTCAACGAGGAGATCTACACGGACGTGAACAACGGCGTCTACCGCGCCGGGTTCGCCAAGTCCCAGGAGGCGTACGAGGAGGCGTACGGGGCGCTCTTCGACCGTCTCGACCGGTTCTCGGAGCGGCTGGCGGGGTCCCGGTACCTGGTCGGCGACACGATCACCGAGGCGGACATCCGGCTGTTCACCTCGCTGGTGCGCTTCGACGCCGTCTACCACGGCCACTTCAAGTGCAACCGGCAGCGGCTCTCGGACATGCCGGTGCTGTGGGCGTACGCCCGGGACCTGTTCCAGACGCCCGGCTTCGGGGACACGGTCGACTTCGACCACATCAAGCAGCACTTCTACGTCGTGCACAGCCACATCAACCCGTCCGGGATCGTGCCGGCCGGCCCCGACCCGTCGGGCTGGCTGGAGCCGCACGGCCGGGAGGCGCTGGGCGGCCGCCCGTTCGGGGACGGCACCCCGCCCGGACCGCCGCTCGCGGAGGAGGCCGTCCCGCCGCTGGGCTGAAGCGGCCGGCCGGGCAGCGTACGTACGGAGGGGGCGGTCCCGCGGCCGCCCCCTCGCCGCTGTCCGCGGGGTGTCAGTCCCGCGCGGCCGGGCCCAGCCATGCAGTGAGTTCCTCCAGCAGCCGCCCGGTGTCGCGCTCGTGGCCGTGCGCGGCGATGTGCCCGTCGGGCCGGATCAGGTAGTAGCCGGCCCGGCCGCAGCCGGTCGGGCGGCGGGCGGATCCGGCGGCGAGGTCGACGGCGCGCACCTGGGGCCAGGGGGCCGCGAGGGCCCGGAGCTGGGTGCGCCAGGCGGCGGCGGTGCCCCGGCAGACGACGGCGAGGGTCCAGCCCGGCGGCTGTGCGCCCGGGCCGGCGATGCCGTGGGCGAGGGCCAGTTCGCGCGGGAAGACGGCGCCCACCTCCAGCGCTCCGGGCAGTTTCGCGCGGGCGGCGCAGCCGCCGCGGCCGGCCGGCAGCTGGGTGGGGCGCCGGGCGGGGTAGGAGAGGCGGCGGCCGGCCATGACGGGGGCGTAGAGCCGGAAGGCGCCGGTGCGTTCGGCGGCGCGGAAGGCGGCGTCGCGGGCGGCGACGGCGAGCCGGCCGCGGACCAGCCAGCCGCGGGTCTGGATGTCGGTGTCGCGGACCACCCGGCGGACCACGGCGGAGCGTTCGGCCCCGTAGTCCCGGAGCAGGGCGGCCGGGGCCTCGCCGCGGACGACGGCGGCGATCTTCCAGGCGAGGTTGTGGGCGTCCTGCATCCCGGTGTTCATGCCCTGGCCGCCGGCCGGGCTGTGCACGTGGGCGGCGTCGCCGGCGATGAAGACGCGGCCGAGCTGGTAGGTGCCCGCGTGCCGGGCGTGGATGCGGAAGACGGTCTCCCAGAGGGGTTCGACGAGGCGGACGCCGCGCGGGCCGCGCTCGTCGACGATCTGCTGCATCCGTTCCAGGCCGGCGCTCTCGCCGGGGGCGAGGCTGGAGAAGAACCGGTAGACCCCGTCGGGGAGGGCGACGATGACGAGGGCGCCGGCGGGCGACTGGTAGTAGAGGGCCTGGTCGGGCGGGAGGGTGCCCTCGATCCGGGCGTCGACGAGGGCGAAGGCGCTCTCGTAGGTGCTGCCTTCGAATCCGCTGCCGAGCTGGGCGCGGACCGCGCTGGAGGCTCCGTCGGTGCCGATGACGAAGGGGGCGCGGGTGCGCTCGACGCGGCCGTCGGCGTGTTCCAGTACGGCGGTGACGGGGCCGGTCCCGTCGATGCGGCCGGCGAAGTCGAGGTCCTCCAGGGTGAGCAGGCGTACGCCGTGCTCGACCTTGCCGCCGAGGGCGTGCATGCGGCGGCGCAGGATCTCCTCGGTCTCGTTCTGCGGGAGGCAGAGGGGGGCGAGGTGCTGGGGGAAGTCGAAGGTGGCCAGGCGCGTGCGGTCGGAGAAGTAGCTGAACGCGTTGATCTGGAGGGCGGCCGCGCGCAGGTCGTCCAGGATGCCGAGGTCCTCGAAGAGGTCGAGGCTGCGCGGCCACACCAGCAGGGCCTTGGGGAGCGGTGAGGGCTCGGGGGCGCGGTCGATGACGCGTACGCGCACGCCGCGGCGCAGGAGTTCGCAGGCGGCCGTCATCCCGGTCGGTCCGGCGCCGACGACCAGCACGTCGTAGGGCTCGGGCTCCGGGGGCGGGGTGGTGGACATGAACGCTCCTCCATCTCATTGACGACTACTATCAGATGTCTTATGGTTCATCGCAATCTTATACACCGATCGCAGGAGAAGAGAAGATGCGCTACCGCTACCTGGGCGACACCGGCCTGTCCGTGTCCGAACTGTGCTTCGGCGCCATGACCTTCGGCGGCGCGGCGAGCTTCCTGGGGGCCGAGGACCGCAACTGGTCCGAGTTCGGCACCGTCGACGACTCCAACGTGCTGGCGATGATGGACCAGGCCCTCGACGCCGGCATCAACTTCTTCGACACCGCGGACGTCTACAAGAACGGCATGGGCGAGGAGTTCTTCGGCCGCACCCTGAAGAAGGTCCGCGACCGCGTCGTCATCGGCACCAAGGGCCGCTGGCGCATCACCGACGACCCGAACGACGTCGGCGCCACCCGCCACCACCTGATCGCGGCGGTCGAGGCCAGCCTGCGGCGGCTGGACACCGACTACATCGACCTCTACCACATCCACGGCTTCGACCCGCGGACCTCGCTGGACGAGACCCTGCGCGTCCTCGACGACCTGGTCCGCTCCGGCAAGGTCCGCTACATCGGCGTCTCCAACTTCGCCGGCTGGCAGCTGATGAAGGCCCTGTCGGTCTCCGAGCGCCGCAACCTGAACCGCTTCGTCTGCTACCAGGGCTACTACAACATCGCCGCCCGCGACCTGGAGCGCGAGATCATCCCGCTCGCCGTCGACCAGAACGTCGGCATCACCGCCTGGTCGCCGCTGGCCGGGGGCTTCCTCACCGGCAAGTACCGCCGGGGCGAGGGCCGTCCCGAGGGCAGCCGGCTCTCGCAGCGCACGGCCGCCGAGTCGGCGCCGCTGACCGACCCCGACCAGGCGTACGACATCGTCGACGCGATGGCCCGGATCGCGGAGGACCGCGGGGCGACCGTGGCGCAGGTCGCGCTCAACTGGGTGCTGGCCAAGCCCGCGATCGCCTCGGCCGTGGTCGGCGCGACCAAGCCGCACCAGCTCGCGGACAACCTCCGGGCGATGGAGTGGTCCCTCACCGAGGACGAGCTCGCCCTCCTCGACAAGGTCAGCGAGACCCCGGCGCCCTACCCGTACTGGCACATCGGCACGGTCGGCGCCGACCGCAAGCTGCCGGGCGACGTCTACCCGGCCTGAAGCCGCCGCCCCGCCGCCTCCCCCGCCGGCGGGACCGGCGCGGGGGGGGGGGGGGGGGGGGGGGGGGGGGATGGGCGAGAACAGCCATCCCCCCCCGACCCCCACCCCGCAAAAAACA
>NZ_JBWKEZ010000004.1:21757-27022 GCF_056434525.1 Streptomyces sp. NPDC044002 | reverse complement strand
CTCCGTGCCCCCCTTCTTCCTCCCCCTCCCCCTCCCCCCCCCCCCCTCCCCCCCTCCCCCCCCCCCCCCCCCCCCCCCCCCCCCCCCTCCCCTCCCTCCCCCCCCCCCCCCCCCCCCCCCCCCCCCCCCCCGCGGCCACCTCCCCGTACGCGCACCGACCCACCAACGGGAACCACCACCACCGCGACAGGAAGCCAGGCCCCATGACCACTGCACCCGCCGCCGCGCCCGTGGCCGCGCCCGCGCCGCCCGCGCCGCCCGCCGCGCTCCCCGCCCTGGACTACTCACGCACCGTGGACCGGCTGCTGGTCCACCGGGACGCCCTGGGAGAGGTCTTCCTGACCGACCTCCAGCCGATCGACGAACAGCGCTACGCGGCGGGCGCCCAGCTGCCCCGCTCGCACGCCTACTACGGGGACCACCTGCTGCGCCCCGGCTGCTACGACCCGCTGCTGCTCCTGGAGGCCTGCCGGCAGGCCACCCTGGCCGGGGCGCACCGCTTCTACGGGGTCCCGTCCGACAACAAGTTCATCCTGACCCACCTGCGGCTGCGCCTGGACCGGCCGCAGATGGTGGTGGTGAGATCGGCGCCGATCGCGCTGGCCCTGCGGGTCACCGTCGTGGACCGCAAGGAGCGCGAG
Organism: Streptomyces sp. NPDC044002; assembly: GCF_056434525.1. Taxonomy (NCBI): domain Bacteria; kingdom Bacillati; phylum Actinomycetota; class Actinomycetes; order Kitasatosporales; family Streptomycetaceae; genus Streptomyces; species Streptomyces sp. NPDC044002. Next base: position 26,381 of record NZ_JBWKEZ010000004.1, on the reverse strand, counting down.
GGCCGGGTCACCGGCCTGGACTACGAGATCGACCTGACGGTGGGCGGCGTGGTGATCGGGCAGGCGGCGGTCGGGCTGCGCTTCAAGACGCCGACCGGCTACCTCACCCTGCGGCTGAACAACCGCGACGGGGTGGCGCTGCCGTCCTCGGCCGCGTACCCGGCGGGCACGCCGGGCACCCCCCTGGCCCCGCACCTGGTCGGGCGGGCCAACCCGGACAACGTGGTCCTGGTGGACACCGTGGCCGCCGGGGACACCGCGCAGGCCCTGCTGCGGATACCGGCGCAGCACGCCAGCCTGTTCGACCACCCCCAGGACCACCTGCCCGGCATGGTCATCGCCGAAGGGGCCCGCCAGCTGGCCCTGTTCGCCGCCCTGGACATCCGGGGGCTGGCCGGCGCGAAGACCCTCGTCACCGAACTGGACGTGGTGTTCACCCGGTTCGGCGAGCTGGAGGACGAGACGGTGCTGACCGCCCGGGCCGGCGGCGGGCCGTCCGACGGCCCCCTCTACACCCTGGGCGGCGTCCTGGAGGCGCCGGAGGCGGACCGGCAGGACGCGGCGCCGCTCCAGCAGGTGCCCGTACGGGTGGAGGCGACCCAGCGGGGCGAGTCCCTGTGCGTCTTCTCCTTCGTCCTGACCCGTCTGACGGCCTGAGGCGGAAGGAGGCCCTGCGGAGATGACGGCTACGACGGCAGTGACGACCGCAGTGACGGCGGCGGTGGCGACGGCGGGCCCCGCGGCGGCGCCGGAGGCGGTGGGGGGCGCGGCGTTCAGCGACGTGGACGAGACCCTGATCCGCATGAAGAGCATGTTCCGCTTCCTTGCCTTCCACCTGCGCCGGCGCGGCGAGCCGCCGGCCACCTACGACCGGCTGGCGGACGGCCTGCGGGCCGCGGCCCGGCGCGGTGAGCCCCGGGAGCAGGTCAACCGGCGCTACTACCGGCTGCTGGCGGGCGAGCCGGTCGGGCTGCTGGAGCGCAGCGGCCGGTCCTGGTTCGCGCACGAGCAGGCGCAGCCCGGCGGCCCGTACGTCCCCGAGGTGGCCCGGGAGCTGCGCGCGCACCGGGCGGCGGGGCGCCCGGTCGTCCTGCTCTCGGGCTCCTTCTTCGCCTGCCTGCAGCCCGTCGCCGAGGACATCGGCGCCGGCCACGCCCTGGGTTCGCGCCCGGTGGTGCGGCGCGGGCTGCTCACCGGCGAGGTGCTGGTCCCGATGATCGGCGCGGCCAAGGGGCGTGCGGTGGAGCTGAGCGCGGCCCTGCGCGGCTTCGACCTCGCCGACTGCTCGGGATACGGCGACCACTCCAGCGACCTGCCGCTGCTCGGCGCGGTGGGACGCCCGGTCGCCGTGGGCGACGACCCCGCACTGGCCGCCCACGCCCGCCGCCACGGCTGGCGGCGGCTGGCGACGGGCGGGAGTGCCTGACCTCGTGGCGGGCCGCGCCCGGCGGCCCGCCCCCTTCCTGGAGAGACCATGAATCGCATCGGAATCCTGGCCACCGGCTCCTATCTGCCGCCCACGGTCGTCGGCAACGAGGAGGTCGCCCGCGGTTCGGGGGTGACCGAGGAGTGGATCGTGCGCAAGACCGGCATCCGCGAGCGGCGCCGGGCGGACGACCGCGACGCCACCTCCGACCTGGCCGCCCGGGCGGCCCGGGCGGCCCTCGAACAGGCGGGCGTGGCCGCGCGGGACGTGGCGTACATCGTGCTGGCCACGTCCACGCCCGACCACCCTCAGCCGGCGACCGCGAGCATCGTGCAGCACCTGATCGGGGCGGAGAACGCCGCGGCCTTCGACATCAACGCCGTGTGCAGCGGCTTCGTGTACGCCACCACGGTGGCGGAGCGGCTGCTGCGGGCCGCGGAACCGGGGCGCCACGCCCTGGTGATCGGCGCGGACATCTACTCCCGGATCCTCGACCACTCCGACCCCAAGACGGCCATCCTGTTCGGGGACGGGGCCGGGGCGGTGCTGCTCGGCACGGTCGCCGCGGACCGGGGCATACGCGAGACGAGCCTGCTCACGCGCGGGGACCAGTACCGGCTGATCAGCGTTCCGGCGGGCGGCAGCCGGATGCCGGCGAACGACCGCACCCTGCGCGAGGGCGCCCACTTCTTCCGGATGGACGGCCGCGGTGTGCGCAGCTTCGTCCAGGACAACCTGCCGGGCGCGCTGCACGACCTGCTGGCGAAGGCGGGGGCGCGTCCCGAGCACATCCGGCACTTCGTCCCGCACCAGGCCAACGCCGTGATGCTGGGCGAGGTCTGGCCGGCCCTCGGGCTGTCCGGAGCCACCATGCACCTGGCGATCGAGCGGTACGGCAACACGGGCTCGGCCTCGGTGCCCGTCACGCTGGACCTCGCGCACCGCGAGGGGCTGTTCGCCGACGGGGACAGCGTCCTGCTGGCCGGGTTCGGCGGCGGGATGACCGTGGGGGCCGTGCTGGCCGACTGGGCTCCCACCGCCTGCGCCCGGCCGCGCACGCAGGAGCTGGCCGCCGCCCGCTGACCCGCCCGCTCCCGCCCACCGCCCCGTTCGAGAAAGGCACTGCCATGCACACGCACACCCTCGACAGCGGGTACGCCTCCGCCTCTTCCTCCGCCGCGCCGGACGAGGAGGCCGCCGTCCGGGCGCTGGTGCGCGCCCGGACGGTCCGGCAGCGGCGGGCGGTGCTGCGGCACTCCGTGGAACGGTCCCTGCACACCAGGCTGTTCGGGGACGGGCCGGTCACGGCCGACGCGTCCCCGAACTGACAGGTTTCTTACGCCAATCGATTGACGCCCATATGTAAGACATCTTATGGTCGTCATGCATCATCTACTACATCGAAACCGCACCCCGTATCTCTCTTATGTTCCCGGTTAGGAGGAGCTCCGTGTCCGACCACCGATCAGGTACCCGCGCGAGCACCGTGGCCACGACCGTGGGGCTGAGCCTGCTGGCGCTGAACCTGCGCCCCGCCATCGGCAGCGTCTCGCCCGTACTCGACGACTTACAGCAGTCCCTCGCGCTCAGCGACTCGGCCATCAGTCTGCTCACCACCCTGCCCGTGCTGTGCCTGGGCGTCTTCGCGGCGGTCTCGCCCGCCCTCTCCCGCCGCATGGGCACCCCCGGCGCCCTGGTCCTCGGCTTCGTCCTCCTGATCGCGGGCATCCTGCTCCGGCTGGACCACGCCGTCTGGGCGATGTTCGTCGGAACCGCCCTGGCCGGCGCGGGCCTGGCCATCGGCAACGTCCTGATGCCGGCGGTCATCAAGAGCGCGTTCCCCGACCGGGTGCGCCTCTACACCGGCATCGGCACCGGCATCCTCAGCGCCGGCGCCGCCCTTTCGGCCGGCTTCGCCGTACCGCTGCGCGACGCCACCGACAGCTGGAGCGGCTCCCTCGCACTGTGGGCCGTCCCCGCCGTCATCGGCCTCGTCGCCTGGCTGCCGCTGCTCAAGGGCTCCAAGCCCGCTGCCGCCGCCGGCCCCGCCCCCGACCAGGGCTCGCTGCTCGGCGACGCCATGGCCTGGCAGGTCACCGGCTACCTGGCGCTGCGCGCCCTGGTGTACTTCACCGCCCTGGGCTGGCTGCCCACCATCCTCGCCGACCTCGGCCACAGCAACTCCTCCTCCGGCGCGCTGCTCTCCCTCGCGATGCTGGTCAGCGTGCCGGGCGCGCTGTTCGCCCCGATCCTCGTCGGGCGTAAGGGCACCGCTCCGATGGTCGTCGCCATCGCGGTGGCCGGCGCGGTGAGCCTGCTGGGCCTCCTCTGGGTCCCGGCCGCGGCCGCCCTGTGGGTCGCCGTCCTCGGTGTCACCCTGGGCGCCGGGCACGCCATGGCCCTGACCTTCATCGGCATGCGCTCCCCCAACCCGCAGACCGCCGCCCAGCTTTCGGGCATGGTGCAGACCATCGGCTACCTCGCCGGTGGCATCGCCGGTCCACTGCTGCTCGGCCTGCTGCACGGCGCCACCGGCGGCTGGACCGTCTCCCTGGTCCTGCTGGCCGCCTTCACCCTCCCCGAGCTGGTCCTCGGCCTGCGCTCCGGCCGCAACCGGGCCGTGCGCCCGCGCCGCCGCGGCGAGTCCGCCACCGCCGTCCCGGCCGCCGCTCCGGTGGCCGCCGCGGCCGCGGCGGCCAAGGCACCCGCCCTGCGCGACTGACCGCCCCACCACCCCCGTTCCGTACGTCCCCACCCCCAGGAGTACTCCGATGTACCACGTCGCCGTCGCCTTCGACGTCCAGCCCGAGCACCGCGAGACGTTCATCGCCGCCGCCCACGCGGACGCCCGCGACTCGGCCGTGGACGAGCCGTTCACCCAGCGGTTCGAACTCGTCGAGGACGAGGTGGACCCCAACCGCTTCTACCTCGACGAGGTCTACGACGACGCCGCCGCCTTCGACCGGCACATGTCCGGCCCGCACTTCGCCAAGTTCTTCGAGCGCATCGACGGCATCGCCCAGGGCCCGACCTGGCTGATCCGCGGCACCCGCGTCGTGGACACCGCCGTCCTGGACACCGCCGCCGTCTGAGCCCCTCCCCCGCGGGGGGGGGGGGGGGGGCCCCCCCGCCCCCGCCCAGCCCCCCCCCCCCCCCCCCCCCCCCCCCCCCCCCAAAGACACCCCCCACGCGCCGCCC
>NZ_JBWKEZ010000004.1:20465-21747 GCF_056434525.1 Streptomyces sp. NPDC044002 | reverse complement strand
CGCGTCGGCAAACCCCTCCTCGCAACCACCCCCCCCCCCCCCCCCCCCCCCCCGGCCGCCGCCCCCCCCCCCCCCCCCCCCCCCCCCCCCGGCCCCTCCTCCCCTCCCCCTCCGACCCATCCAAGGAGACCCCGTCCCATGTGCAGCCCCCAGGTGATGGAGCTGGTCCACGGCGAGCCCGGACACAGCTGCGCCGACCACGCCGCCGACGCGAACGCCGCGTCCGACGCGGCGCAGGGCCACGACGGCGCCCGGCCGGCCGAGCGCCCCGAGGCCCCCGCCCCGCTCATCCGGGGCAGCCGGGTCAGCGACCTGACGCACGCCTTCGGCAACGACTTCCCCGTGCTGGAGCCCATCGTCCTCAAGCCCAACATCCAGCACTTCGCCGACATAGCCTCCGAGGGCTTCAACGCCAACAAGCTGGAGATCGACGAGCACACCGGCACCCACGTCGACGGTCCGGCCCACCTCGTCGACGGCCCCGTCTACACCGACGAGATCCCGGTGGACCGGCTCATCGCCCCGCTCGTCGTCATCCGCATCGGCGACCGGGCTGCGAAGGACCCCGACACCACCCTGACCGCCGACGACATCCTCGCCTGGGAGAGCCGCCACGGCCGGATCCCGGCCGGGGCCCTGGTCGTCATGGACTCCAACTGGTGCCCCCGCATCGACACCCCCGGCGCCTACATCAACCGCGACTCCGACGGCGTCCCCCACTTCCCCGGGCTGGGCTTCGACGCGGCCGAACTCCTCGTCCGCGAGCGCGGCATCGTGGCCGCGGGCACCGACACCCCGAGCCTCGACGCCTCGAAGAACCTCCAGATCGACGACCCCGGCGCGCACCGGATCGTCCTGGGCGACCTGCGCTACGGCGTGGAGAACATCGCGAACCTGCACACCGTCCCCGACATCGGCGCCACCGCCGTCATCGGCATGATCCGCCACCGCAAGGGCTTCGCGGGCCCGTGCCGGATGTTCGGCATCTACTAACCCCCGTCGAACCACAGCAGCGGAGTCCGGTACCGGCGCGGCCGGTGCCGGACTCCGCGCGTCAGTGTCAGGAGATCGTCGAGGAGGGGGCCCGGATCGTCGTCGCCCTGGCCACCCTCGGCGAAGAGGGGCCCACGGGCGGCTTCTTCGACGACGCCGGGCCGGTCGACTGGTAGCAGCCGCGCGCGGCGGACGTACGACGGAGGCGGGGGGGGGGGGGGGGGGGGGGGGGGGTTGACAGCGCTCTGCCTTTCCCCCCTGGCCTCTTCTCTCTTCGCCTCCTTCGTCT
>NZ_JBWKEZ010000004.1:6500-20455 GCF_056434525.1 Streptomyces sp. NPDC044002 | reverse complement strand
GCAAGACAGTAGCCGGAAAAAAGAAACAACAAGACCCACAACGACACCCCCCCCCCCCCCCCCCCCCCCCCCCCCCCCCCCCCCCCCGCCTCCGTCTTCGCCGTCCCTCAGGACTTCGTCTTCGGGCTCCACGCGGCCACCGCCTTCTCGCAGCGCTCCAGCTGCTCCAGGAAGGGCCCGGCCTCGCCCGGGGCGAAGCTGCCGTCGAGCAGCTGCTCGATCTCCTCGACCACCACGTCGGCCTGGCGGATGAGGGTCTTCCCGGCGGCGGTGAGGCGGACTTCGAGGATCTGGAGGTGGATCGGGTGCGGGGTGCGCTCGACGAGGCCGCGGCCCTCCAGGTTGGAGAGCACCGAGGACATGGTCTGCGGGGTGACCATGCAGCGGCGGGCGAGGGCCGCGCCGGAGAGCCCCGACTGCCGCGAGAGCTCGTAGAGGACCCCGTACTGCGGAACGTTGATCTTGAACGGGCGCAGCGCCGCGTGCTTGGCGGCGGTCAGCTCCTGCTCCAGCCGCTTGATGCGCTGTCCCACGCGCTCTTGTTCCGATTTCACCATGGGACAAGCCTACCCTCATATGCCTTATTGTTGTATGCCCTCTGCGGACTGTCCGAGAACGTATGCGTCCGGACCGGTGAGGAGGGCCCCGAGGTCCGCTTTGCCGTGCTGCTCCACGGCTGCGTCGAGTTGGTCGGCCATGAGGGTGTCGTAGACGGGCCGCTCGATGCTGCGGAAGACGCCGATGGGTGTCTGGTGGAGGGTGTCGGGGTCGGCGAGGCGGGAGAGGGCGAAGGCGGTGGTGGGGGTGGCCGCGTGGGCGTCGTGGACGAGGACGCGGTGTTCGTTGGCGGCCGTGACTTCGACGACTTCGAGGTCGCCGGTGTGTTCGTTGCGGACGACTCCCTTGTTGCCGTCGGTTCCGAAGCGGATGGGCTGTCCGTGTTGGAGGCGGATGACGGCTTCCTGGGCCTGTTCCTGGTCCTTGAGGGCTTCGAAGGCGCCGTCGTTGAAGATGTTGCAGTTCTGGTAGATCTCGACGAGGGCGGTGCCGGGGTGGTCGGCGGCCTGGCGCAGGACCTCGGTGAGGTGTTTGCGGTCGGAGTCGATGGTGCGGGCGACGAAGGAGGCTTCGGCTCCGAGGGCGAGGGAGACGGGGTTGAAAGGGGCGTCGAGGGAGCCCATCGGCGTGGATTTGGTGATCTTGCCGAGTTCGGAGGTGGGGGAGTACTGGCCTTTGGTGAGGCCGTAGATCCGGTTGTTGAAGAGGAGGATCTTGAGGTTGACGTTGCGGCGCAGGGCGTGGATGAGGTGGTTGCCGCCGATGGAGAGGGCGTCGCCGTCGCCGGTGACGACCCAGACGGAGAGGTCGCGGCGGGAGGTGGCCAGGCCGGTGGCGATGGCGGGGGCGCGTCCGTGGATGGAGTGCATCCCGTAGGTGTTCATGTAGTACGGGAAGCGGGAGGAGCAGCCGATGCCGGAGACGAAGACGATGTTCTCCTTGGCGAGGCCGAGCTCGGGCATGAAGCCCTGGACGGCGGCCAGGACCGCGTAGTCCCCGCAGCCCGGACACCAGCGGACCTCCTGGTCCGACTTGAAGTCCTTGGCGGCGAGCTTCGCCTCCGCCCTGGGGACCAGGCGCAGTGCCTCAGTCATCGATGGCCTCCTTCAGGACCGTGGCCAGCTGCTCGGCCTTGAACGGCATGCCGTTGACCTGGGTGTGGGAGCGGACGTCCACCAGGTACCGGGCGCGGATGAGGGTGGCGAGCTGGCCGAGGTTCATCTCGGGGACCACGACCCGTTCGTAGCGGGCGAGGAGGTCGCCGAGGTTGCGGGGGAAGGGGTTGAGGTGGCGCAGGTGGGCCTGCGCGACGGGTATGCCGGCGGTGCGGAGCCGGCGTACGGCGGCGGTGATCGGGCCGTAGGTGGAGCCCCAGCCCAGGACGAGGGTGCGGGCGCCGTCCGGGTCGTCGACCTCAAGGTCCGGGACCTCGATGCCGTCGATCTTGGCCTGCCGGGTGCGGACCATGAACTCGTGGTTGGCCGGGTCGTAGCTGATGTTGCCCGTGCCGTCCTGCTTCTCGATCCCGCCGATCCGGTGCTCCAGCCCCGGCGTGCCCGGAACCGCCCACGGGCGGGCCAGCGTCTGCGGGTCCCGCTTGTAGGGCCAGAACACCTCGGTGCCGTCGGGCAGCGTGTGGTTGGGGCCCGTCGCGAACCGGGTGCGCAGGTCGGGCAGTTCGTCGGGGTGCGGGACGCGCCAGGGTTCGGAGCCGTTGGCGAGGTACCCGTCGGAGAGCAGGAAGACCGGCGTGCGGTAGGTGAGGGCGATGCGGGCGGCTTCGAGGGTGGCGTCGAAGCAGTCGGCGGCCGTCCTGGGGGCGACGACCGGGACGGGGGCCTCGCCGTTGCGGCCGTACATGGCCTGCAGGAGGTCCGCCTGCTCGGTCTTGGTCGGCAGCCCGGTCGACGGGCCGCCGCGCTGGATGTCCACGATGAGGAGGGGGAGTTCGAGGGAGACGGCGAGGCCGATGGTCTCCGACTTCAGGGCCACGCCCGGTCCCGAGGTCGTGGTGACGGCGAGCGAGCCGCCGAAGGCCGCCCCCAGCGCGGCGCCGATGCCGGCGATCTCGTCCTCGGCCTGGAAGGTCCGTACGCCGAAGTTCTTGTGCCGGCTCAGCTCGTGCAGGATGTCCGTCGCCGGGGTGATGGGGTAGGAGCCGAGGTAGAGCGGCAGGTCGGCGGCGTGCGCGGCGGCGATCAGGCCGTAGGAGAGGGCCAGGTTCCCGGAGATGTTGCGGTAGGTCCCCGTCGGGAAGGCCTTGGTGGCCGGGGCGACCTCGTAGGAGACGGCGAAGTCCTCGGTCGTCTCGCCGAAGTTCCAGCCGGCCTTCAGGGCCGCCACGTTCGCCTCGGCGATGCCCGGCTTCTTCGCGAACTTGCGCCGCAGGAAGTTCTCCGTGCCCTCCGTGGGCCGGTGGTACATCCACGACAGGAGACCGAGCGCGAACATGTTCTTGCTGCGCTCGGCCTCCTTGCGGGTCAGCCCGAAGTCCTTCAGGGCCTCCACCGTCAGGGTGGTCAGCGGGACGGCGTGGACGCGGTAGGCGTCCAGGGAGCCGTCCTCCAGGGGGGAGGTCTCGTAGCCGACCTTGGCCATGGGGCGCTTGGTGAACTCGTCGGTGTTGACGATGATCTCCGCGCCGCGCGGCACGTCCGCGATGTTGGCCTTCAGGGCCGCCGGATTCATCGCGACCAGCACGTTCGGTGCGTCGCCCGGGGTGAGGATGTCGTGGTCCGCGAAATGCAGCTGGAACGAGGACACGCCCGGCAGGGTCCCGGCGGGGGCCCGGATCTCGGCGGGGAAGTTCGGCAGCGTCGAGAGGTCGTTGCCGAAGGACGCCGTCTCCGAGGTGAAACGGTCACCCGTCAGCTGCATACCGTCACCCGAGTCACCCGCGAAACGGATGACCACCCGGTCGACACGGCGGATCTGGGAAGTCGTCACCATGTCAGGCGGCGCCCTGCTCTTCGCGGCGCAGCTCCGGCTCGTGCTTGTAGCCCAGGATCAGCACGTCCCGGACCGCCGCCTTCGCCGGGTCGACGGGGTGGATCGGGCGGACGGCGTGCAGGATCTGCGCGTCGGCCCAGAACATGGTGTCCATCTGCTCGGTGAGGCAGAACTCGGCCACGAGCTCCTTCCCCAGGCTGTAGACCTGGGACTCGCCGCCCCGGGCGTTGAAGCGGCCCATCAGGTGGATCGCGCCGAAGTCGACCTCGTCGCGGTGCGGGCCCTCCGGGGTGGGTTCGCCCGTCTCGTCGGGGGTGCTGACGATCCGGAACTGGTGGCACTGGACGTCCCAGGGGTCGTCCAGCCAGGAGTCCTCGGGGACGGGGAACTTCTCGAAGTCGGCGCGCAGGAGCCGGGTCAGCAGCGGGTTGTCCAGGGTGGCGCGGCTCAGCGGTGCCACGTCGCGGTCGATGCCGCCGGCGTAGTCGTTGGCGTTCATCGACTGGAAGTAGGGGCGGTGCGGGCGCAGCCGGACCTCTCCGGTGCGGGGCACGAAGAAGAAGCGGTCGTAGGCGCGCTCACGGAAGCGGGAGCCGCCCTTCAGGTACTGGTCGGTCTCCAGGTGCTCCCATTCGGCGGCGAGTTCCTTGACGTGCTGCCGCAATTCGGCGTCGATGACGAGCCGGTCGGCCGGCAGCAACGAATATCCGTTGGCCCGCAGTTCTTCCCGTGCTTCGGTCTGCATTGTTGGCTCCTCCACGCCGGATCTCACGCACTGCTGCTCCGCCGAGGCTCCCACAGCACTGCTGACGCTGAACTGACGGGTCCGGGGGGTCAGGAAGGCGTCAGCAGACCGTCACGGCGGCTGTGCTTCACTCGACCGGTATGACGGATCAATTAGTGGCCTCGCCCAGGTCGGAACGCCGGACGGTCCTGGAAGAAATCGTCGTGGCGGAATTCAAGACCGCGCTGCTCATGCCGGATGACGAGGAGCTTCCGCTGGAGGACAGCTTCTTCGAGCTCGGCATGACGTCCTTGCTGCTCACCATGGTCAAGCAGCGGCTGGAGGAGCGGCTGGGGCGGGGCATCAGCAGTACGGCCCTGTTCAACCAGCCCACGGTCGAGCGGCTGACCGACTATTTGGCCTCGGACGTCCTGGCCGACATCTTCGAAGCGAATTGAGAGGGGCGGCCGCCATGCCCGGAACTCCGGAAGAGCGGAATCTGCAGGAAAGGCTCGAAGCCGCCGAGGAGACCGTCCGCAGGCAGGAGACGGAGATCGGGCGGTTCCTTTCCGAGAAGCACGAGCCGATCGCCGTGGTCGGTATCGGAATGCGCCTGCCCGGCGGGAACAATTCCGTCGACGATCTCGATTCCTTTCTCCGGGAGGGGCGTTCCGGTATCGGCCCGCTGCCGCGCGACCGCTGGGTTCCGGACGTGGCCGACGGTTCGATCACCGCGGCCGCCGGTGGTTTTCTGGACCGTATTGACGAATTCGACGCCCAGTTCTTCAACATTCCGCCCAAGGACGCCCCCTTCATCGATCCGGCGCAGCGGCTGCTGATGGAGACGGTGTGGCAGGCCCTGGAGGACGCCGGCATCGACCCGGCCGGGCTGCGGCACGGCGACGGCGGCGTCTACGTGGGTGCCTCCCCGCTGGACTTCGCGCTGGAGCTGGAGGGCCTGACGGACGAGCAGCTCGACGGGAGCCTGACGACCGGGCTGGGCGCGTACTCGCTGTCGGGGCGGCTGTCGTACTTCCTGGGCTGGCGCGGCCCGAGCCTGACGACGGACACCGCGTGCGCGGCGTCGCTGACGGCCCTGCACCTGGCGGTGGAGGGGCTGCGGCGCCGCGAGTGCGGGATCGCGCTGTGCGCCGGGGTGAACACCCTGCACAACCCGCGCTCGTACGTGATCCTCTCGCACGCCCAGATGCTGGCCCCGGACGGGCACTGCAAGACCTTCGACGAGAGCGCGGACGGCTACGCGCGCGCCGAGGGCTGCGGGGCGCTGGTGCTCAAGCGGCTCTCCGACGCGCTGGCGGACGGGGACCGGGTGCTGGCGCTCGTACGCGGGACCGCGATCGGGCAGGACGGCGAGAGCGCGGGGCTGAGCGCGCCCAACGGCACGGCGCAGGAGGCCGTGATGCGGGCGGCGCTGGCCGACGCACGGCTGGAGCCGGGCGACATCCAGTACGTGGAGGCGCACGGGACGGGGACCCCGCTGGGCGACCCGATCGAGCTGGGCTCCGTCAACGGGGTGTTCGGCGCCTCGCACGACCGGGCGGACCCCCTCGTCATCGGCTCGCTCAAGGCCAACCTCGGGCACATGGAGCCCGCGGCCGGGCTGGGCGCCGTCGTCAAGGTGATCGCGCAGATGCGGGCTGGGGTCTTCTTCCCGCACGTGTGGCGGAACCTGTCCGGGCGGATCCCGTGGGAGAACTACCCGATCGAGGTGGCGGACGGGGAGCGGCCGTGGAAGGCGCCGGTGCGCCGGGCCACGGTGAACGGCTTCGGGGTCGCCGGGGCCATCGCGGTGGCGGTGCTGGAGGAGCCCCCGGCGGCGGGGACCGTACCCGGGCGGACGGAGGCGGACGACGACGGGCGCGGGCACGTGTTCACGCTGTCCGCCAAGTCGCGGCCGGCGCTGCGGCTCCAGGCCCGGCGCTACGCCCGCTTCCTCTCCGAGCACCCGGACACCCGCCTCGCCGACCTGTGCCGCACCCGGGCCACGGGCCGGTCGCACTTCCGCCACCGGGTGGCGGCGGCCGTGTCCTCCACCGCGGAGCTCGCCGAACGGCTGGAGCGGTGGGGCGCGCCGTCCCGGGAGGAGGAGAAGCCCGACGCGTTCCGCAAGACGGCGTTCCTGTTCACCGGCTCCGGTTCGCAGTACGTGGGCATGGGCCGGGCCCTGTACGGCCGGTTCCCGGTGTTCACGCGGTGCGTCGACGAGTGCGACGCGCTGTTCGCGCCGCTGCTGGGGCGTTCCGTGGCGGCGGTGATGTTCGGTGAGGTGCCGGACGCCGAGGAAGCCCTGGCCCGTACGCCGTTCACGCACGCGGCCCTGTTCACGCTGGAGTACGCGCTCGCCCGGCTGTGGCTGTCGTGGGGGGTGCGGCCGAGCGTGCTGATCGGGCACAGCGTCGGCGAGGTCGTCGCGGCGACGGTGGCGGGGCTGTTCACCCTCGCCGACGGGGTCTCGTTCCTCGCCGCCCGCTCCCGGCTGATCGAGTCGGAGGGCGTGCCCGGCTCGATGGCGGCGGTGTCGGCGCCCGTGGAGGAGGTCCGGCCGCTGCTGGAGGGCCGGCCGGAGCTGGCCGTCGCGGCGGTCAACGCCCCGCAGCAGTGCGTGGTGTCCGGCGCGGCCGGGCCGCTGGCGGAGGCGGTGGCGGAGCTGCGCGCGGCGGGGTGGACGGTGACGGAGCTGCACGTGACGGCGGCGTTCCATTCGCCGCTGATGGCCGGGGTGTCCGAGCCGCTGGCCGAGGTCCTGCGCGGGATCACCTTCCACGAGCCGCGGCTGCCGATCGTGTCGAACCTGACGGGGCGGATCGCCGATCCGCGGGAGCTGGCGACGCCCGCGTACTGGGTGCGGCACGTGAACGAGACCGTCGAGTTCGCGGCCGGGGTGCGCACCGTCGCGGAGCGCGGCCGGCACGTGTTCCTGGAGGTCGGGCCGTCGTCGGCGCTGACCTCGCTGGCACGGCGCTGCGTACCGCAGGCGCAGCACCGCTGGCTGACGAGCATGCGGTCGAAGGACAGCGCGGGCGCGGCCCTGGACGCCGCGCTGGCGGGTGCGTACGCGGCGGGGCTGAACGTCGACTGGGGTGCGGTGCACGCGGACGGGCCGGGGCGGCGGATCGCGCTGCCCGGGTACGCCTTCGACCGGCGCGAGTACCGGCTCCCGGCCCGTCCCGCCGGGCGGCGCGGGGCCGACGGCGACGGGCACCCGCTGCTCGGCCGGGAGGCCGGACAGGCAGGACAGGACGGACAGGCCGACGGCGTACGGGAGTTCCGGGCGCGCGTCAGTGCCGCGCAGCCCGCGTACCTGGCCGACCACACCATCGGCGGCCAGGCCTTCCTGCCCGCTTCGGCCTACCTGGAGCTGATGCTCGCGGTACAGGACGAGGTCCACGGGGACACCGGCCTGGCGGTGGAGGACGTCCGCTTCCACGAGGCGCTGTTCCTGTCGGACCGGCCGGTGCTGCTGGTGACCCGGGTGCGGACCGCGCCGGACGGGAGCCTGGCGGTGGAGGTCTCCAGCCGTGCCGCGGACGGCACCGGGGGCGACGGGCGGATCCACGCCACCGCGGTGATCGCGGCCGAGGCCGACTACGCGGGCAGCGGCCTCGCCGGTCCGGGCCGGACGCTGCTGGCCCTGGCCGGGGCACTGGAGGACGACGAGCCCTCCCGGGTGCTGGACGGCGCGGAGGTGAAGGCCGCGTACGCCGAGGCCGGACTGGAGTACGGGCCGCAGTTCCTGCGGGCCCGCCGGGTGGCCGCGTACGGGCCGGACTTCGCGGTGACGGAGCTGTCCGGCGCCGGCCTGTCCCGGGACGGGCTGCTGCCGCCTCCGCTGCTGGACGGGGCGACGCACGCCCTGGCGGCGCTGGCCGACGACGGCCGCCGGTACGTGGCCACGAGCGCGGGCCGGCTGCGCGCCTTCAAGAAGCCGCGCGGGGCGGTGCTGCGTTCCGCGGCCCGGGTCACGCGCGCCGAGGACCCGGAGGCGGCGGACCCGGCGTTCACCCTGGACGTGCTGCTGCTGGAGGAGGACGGCCGGCCGGTGGCGGAGCTGTCCGGGCTGGGCTTCACCCGGCTGCCGGACCGCCCGGTGGAGGCGGCGGCCGCCGAGCGGACGGCGCGGGCGGCGGCCTCGGCAGCGCCGCCGGACGTGGAGGCGCTGGCGGCGGCCCCGGCCGAGGAGCGGCGGACGGCGCTGGTCGCCCTGGTCCGCGCGACGGTCGCGGCGCTGCTGGCGATCGACGACCCGGAGTACGTCGACACCCGGGCGGGCTTCCTGGAGCTGGGCGTGGACTCGCTGACGGCGATCGTGCTGAAGAACCAGCTCCAGACGCTGCTGCGGGTCCCGCTGCTGTCCTCCTCGGTCTTCGACCACCCGTCGGTGGAGGAGCTCGCCGAGCTGCTGTCCGTACGGCTGGCCGCAGACGCGGCCCCGGCCGCGGCCCCGGCGGCCTGACCCCCGCCCCTCCAACCCCGCGAACGAACAGGACAAGGGAACCCATGGACAACCGTACGGAGGACCGGACCCTCGCCGCCCGAGCGGCCCTGCACGCCCGGACCCGGCCCGACCGGCCCGCGGTGATCTGCGAGGACCGCGCGCTGACCTTCGCCGAACTGCACCGGGAGAGCAACCGGACGGCGCACGCGCTGCTGGCCGCGGGCCTGGCGGCCGGTGCGCGGGTGGGCTATCTGGGCCGGGAGTCGGAGCGCTACTACGACCTGGCGCTCGGCTGCGCGAAGGCGGGCGTGGTGCTGGTGCCGGTGAACTCGCGGCTCACGGCCGGCGAGGTCGAGCACGTACTGCGTGACTCGCAGGCGGAACTGCTCTTCGTGGAGCGGGAGTTCCGTCCGGTGGTGGACCGGCTGCGGGCGGTGCTGCCCGGGCTGCGGCAGGTCGTCGAATCGGACTCCGACGGCCATGTGGCGGGCGGGTTCCTCGACTGGAAGGCGGGGCTGCCGGACACGGATCCGCCGACGGGCGGCGGGGCCGGCTTCGACGACCCGGTCGCGCAGCTGTACACGAGCGGGACGACCGGGCTGCCGAAGGGGGTGGTGCTGGCGCAGCGGACCTTCTTCACCTTCATCGCCGACACCCGGGCGGCCGGGGTGGACTGGATCGACTGGCGGCCCGAGGACCGGGGGCTGAGCTGTTTCCCGGGACTGCACACGGCCGGCTTCGGCTGGTTCATGCACTCCTTCAACGCGGGGGCGACCACGGTGGTCATGCGGCAGTTCCTCGCCGACGAGGCGACCCGGCTGATCGAGCGGCACGCGGTCACGACCCTGTGGGCGGCGCCCGCGATGCTGCGGATGATGCTGGCCGAGCGGGGGACGACCCGCGAGACGTTCCGCTCGCTGCGCAAGGTGGTCTACAGCGGTTCGCCGATCGACCGTGAGCTGCTGCTGACCTGCATCGACGTACTGGGCTGCGAGCTGGCGCAGGGCTACTCCTCGGCGGAGGCGGGCAGTTTCCTGACCGTCCTGGCGCCGGAGGACCACACCGCGGACAGCCGGGTGCTCGGTTCGGCGGGCCGGGCCGTGCCCGGTGTGGGGCTGCGGATCCTGGACGGGGAGGGCCGTGAGCTGTCGGCCGGCGAGGTGGGCCGGGTGGTGGTGCGGAGCCCGGCGCGGTTCCTGGAGTACTGGCGGCTGCCCGAGGTGACCGCCGGGGCGCTGTCCGGGGAGTCCGGGGAGTGGCTGTCGATGGGCGACATGGGCCACGTGGACGCGGACGGCTACCTGTTCCTCGCCGACCGGGTCAACGACACCGTCATCGTCGCCGGCCAGAACATCTATCCCACGGAGGTCGAGAACGTGCTGCGGGCCCACCCGGCGGTGGCGGAGGTCTCCGTGTACGGGGTCCCGCACCCCGACTGGGGCGAGGCCGTCCGGGCCGCGGTGGTGCTGCGGGAGGGCGCGGAGGCGACCCCGCGGGAGTTCCTGCGGTTCATGAACGGCCGGATCGCCGGGTTCAAGATCCCCACGGGGTACGACATCGTCGCCGAACTGCCGCGCAACCCCACCGGGAAGGTGCTGCGGCGGGTGCTGCGGGAGCGGTTCACCGCCCCGGCCCCGGCGCCCGCGCCGACGCCCGCCGGGTAGCCGTCGTGGACGCCGTACGCCTTCCCGGGCCGCCGCCGGGCCCGCTGCCCGAGGTGCAGGGCGCGGCGCGCTGGCTGCACCCGGCCGACGCCGAACCGGACGCGGAGTCGCGGCTGTTCCTGCTGCACCACAGCGGGGGCGGTGCGTCGATGTACCGCGAGTGGCCGGGGCGGCTGCCCGGGTCGGTCGCCTGCCAGGCGGTGCAGCTGCCGGGGCGGCAGGAGCGGCGGCGCGAGGCCCCGTACACCCGGCTCGGTCCGCTGGTGGAGGCCCTCGCGCGGGTGGTGTCGGACGAGCTGGACGGGCGTCCCTACGCGGTGTTCGGGCACTCGATGGGGGCGCTGCTGGGCTACCGGCTGACGGTGGAGACCGAGCGGCGGGGCCTGCCCGCGCCGGTGCTGCTGGCCGTCTCCGGGTGGGCCCCGGAGGGGTTCTCGGCGCCGGCGGCGCTGTCCGCGGACCCGCTGGAGGCGCTGCGGCTGCTGGGCGGGCTGCCGGATGCGGTCGCCGGGGATCCGGAGCTGCTGGCGGGGGCGGTCCGCGCGATGGGCGCGGACGGCTCGGTGTGCGCGGACTTCTCGGACGACGGGGCTGCCGTGGGCTGTCCGGTCGTCGCCTACTCCGGGCGCGGGGACCCCCTCCTCGCGCCCGGCGCCATGCGGTCGTGGGCCGGGCGGACGCCGGAGTTCCTGGGGTGCCGGACCTTCCCCGGGGACCACTTCTACCTGAGCGCCCACGCCCGTGCCATCACGGCCGACCTGGCCCAGCTGCTGCCGCGGTACGCCGCGGGGCGCTGAGCGGGCGGCGTTCCAGCGGAACCCGGAGGTACCCCGTCATGCTGCCCCGACCCAATGAACTCCTCGCGCGCTACGTCGCGTTGTGGAACGAGAAGGACGAGCGGCGCAGGCGCGACATGGTGTACGGCCTGTACGCGCCGGACTGCGTCTACGTGTTCTACCGCAAGGATCCGATCCGGGGGCACGCGGCGCTCCTGGACCAGCTGGCCTACACGCACGAGGTGTACGGCCCGATGGGGTACGAGTTCCGGTCCTCGAACAACGCGACCGGCCACCACGACGTCGTCCGGTTCAACTGGGTGATGGTCTCGGCGGCCACGGGCGAGATGGAGATGTCCGGCCAGGACATCGTCGTGCTCGCCGAGGACGGTCGGATTCAGGCCGACTACCAGTTCCACGACAGGATGCCCTCGTCGTTCGCGTACAACGACGGTTACGAGGAGCACGGCGTGGCCGTACGGCACGCGAGGCCGACCCGTACAGGTGCCGGCGGCCCCTGACGTGGACCGGATCCGGACGCGCTCCGGCCCCGCGGCGAGCGTGTGCCGCGGGGCCGGGCGCGTCGCCGTCGGGGCGTCAGCGGGCGGCGGCCGCCAGGGCGTTCGGCGCGTACTGGCGCAGGACCAGCTCGGTGGTGGCCAGGGCCATGCGGGCGGGGCCGGCCTCGCCGAGGACCTCGCCGTTGGCGAGGGTGCCGCCGACGATGAGCATCAGCGTGTCGGCGAGGGCGTCGGGGTCCTCGGCTCGGGCCTCGACGCCCTTGTCGCGGAACCAGTTGCGCAGGCCCTTGAGGTGCAGCTTCGCCTCCTGGCGGCCCGGGTGTCCGGGCTCGCGGAACTCGCTGGAGGTGTTGTAGTAGATGCAGCCGTGAAAGTCGGGTTCGCGGACGCTGGCGTGGAAGAACTCCATCAGCGCGAGGATCTGGCGGGCCGGGTCCCCGGAGTGGGGGGCGGTGACCTCCTCGGCCTGCTCCCACCACTTCGCGTCGCTCTCGCGCAGCCAGGCCGCGATCAGCTCGTCCTTGCTGGCGAACTCGCGGTAGAGCAGGCTCTTGCCCACTCCGGTCGCGTCGATCACCTGCTGCATGCCGACGGCCCGGACCCCCTGCTCACCGAAGAGTTTGGCCGAGGCTTCCAGGATCCGCCGCCTCGTGCCTGGTGCCGGTGTGCGCGCCATGTCTCAACTCCTTCGCCTCTCCCCCGCGGTTCCCAGCATACGTTTGACACCGGGGTTTGTGAGCGCTAGAAATGGACCGATCAGTCCTGGACTGATCGGTCCGTCATTTGTCGACACTCCGATCGGAGTCTGATCATGACCGAGGCATCCCCGACCTCTCCCCCCATCGCACGGGTGTTACCGCCCGCCCCCGCGGTCAAGAGCCTGCCGCTGCTGCTCCTGGTCGTGTGC
Source organism: Streptomyces sp. NPDC044002 (assembly GCF_056434525.1). Taxonomy (NCBI): domain Bacteria; kingdom Bacillati; phylum Actinomycetota; class Actinomycetes; order Kitasatosporales; family Streptomycetaceae; genus Streptomyces; species Streptomyces sp. NPDC044002. The sequence goes on along the minus strand of NZ_JBWKEZ010000004.1, from coordinate 7,900 downwards.
GCGGTGCAGTTCCTCGACGCGATGGACATCGCGAGCATGGGACCGGCCCTCCCCCTGGTCCAGGCGGACCTCGGGATGTCGACCTCCGCACTCCAGTGGGTCGTCTCGGCGTACGCGCTGGGCTTCGGCGGGTTCCTGCTCCTGGGCGGCCGGCTGGCCGACCTCTACAACCGCAAGAAGCTGCTGATCGGCTGGCTGGTGGTGTTCGTCGTCGCCAGTGTGCTCGGCGGCATCGCCGACGACGGCGTGGTCCTGGTCATCGCCCGCCTCCTCAAGGGCGTCAGCGCCGGCATCACCGCACCCGCCGCCATGGCCATCCTGCTCGACGCCTTCCGTGACGAGCAGTCACGCAACCGCGCCCTGGGCACCTTCCTCGCCGTGGCCTCGGCCGGCTACTCCCTCGGCCTGATCCTCGGCGGCCTGATGGCGGGCGTCTCCTGGCGGCTCGTCCTGTTCGCCCCGGCCGTCGCCGGTCTGCTGGTCGCGCTGCTCGCCGCGTCGGTCGTCCCCTCGCAGCAGGAGAAGGGCAAGAGCGGCAGCCTCGACATCCTCGGCGCCGTCACGGTGACGGCGGGCGCGGTGGCGCTGGTGTACGGACTCAGCCGGGCCGCCAGCGACGGCTGGGGCGACGCGCAGACCATCGGCTCGCTGATCGCCGCCGCCGTCCTCTTCCCGCTGTTCGCCGTCGTCGAGAGCCGCCACCCGGCCCCGCTGGTGCCGCTGTCGGTCTTCCGCAAGGGCCAGCTGACCCGGTCCCTGATCGCGATGCTCTTCTTCGGCGCCTACGTCTCCTTCCAGTTCGTCCTGACCCTCTACTACCAGGAGCAGCTGGGCTGGACCCCGCTGGAGGCCGGCCTCGCCTTCCTGCTCGGCGGCGTACTGACCGCGGGCACCGCCCGCTACGGCGCCGCGCTGGTCACCAAGTACGGCGCCTGGCCGGTCGCGACCGGCGGCCTGGTCCTGCTGAGCATCGGCTACCTGGGCTGGGTCCTGCTGATGGGCCAGGTCGACCCGCTGGTCACCCTGTTCGCGCAGCAGCTCCTCGGCGGCCTCGGCTTCGCCGCCGTCTACCCCGCGCTGAACATCGCCGCCGTCGGCACGGCCGCGCCGGACGAGCAGGGCCTGGTCTCGGGCCTGTTCAACGCCGGCGCCCAGATCGGCAACGGCGTGGTCATCGCGCTCACCGCGACCGTCTTCTCGCTCAGCACCGGCGGGATCGCCCCCTACCGGGCCGGCCTGTGGACCGTCACGATCCTCACCCTCGGCGTGACCCTCGTGGCCCTGGCGGGCGCCGCACGCTACCGCCAGAAGGCCTCCGCCTGACCGGAGGGGGGGGGGGGGGGGGGGGGGGGAGCCCCCCCCCCCCCCCCCCCCAGAGATGGGGGGGGTAGCGTTTGTTG
>NZ_JBWKEZ010000004.1:0-6490 GCF_056434525.1 Streptomyces sp. NPDC044002 | reverse complement strand
CACACTCCCCCCCTTTGGTGCGACCCTTTTGCCCTTGGCGGACCCCACACGCTACCAACAGAGGGCCTCCGCCTGCCGGGGGGGGGCGCCGCCGCGGCGGCCCCCCCTCCCCCGATCGGCCGTGCAGCACGTCCGGCGCACCCATTGGATCCCCCGCATCCGGTGCCGGCCGTGCTGCACGGCCTTTGGCGTGTCATTGACACGCCCCCATCTGAGCAAGTACGGTCGGGACCGATCGGTCCACTAAGAATTCAGAGCATCACCAGTTCGCACACGACACCGTTCTCTTTCCATCTCGCGGGGAGATGTTTGTGTTGCTGTTCTCAGTCCTGGGATCCATAGAAATAATGAAACAGAGAGTCGCCGTGAGGCTCGGCGGCGCGATGCAGCAGACGCTCCTGGCGACCCTGCTCGCGGCCGGCGGATCGCTCGTCACCGTCGACTCCCTCATCCTCGAACTCTGGGGGACCACACCCCCCAACAAGGTCGAGAACGCCCTCCAGGCGCAGGTCAGCAGGGTCCGCAGGACCCTCGCCGCCGTGGAGCCCGAACGCCAGGGTTCGCGGGTGGTGACGAGCACCTCCGGCTACCAGTTCCTCTTCGACCGGTGGGAACTCGACGCCTACGTCTTCCTCGACACCGTGGACGCGATCCACGCGCGCTCGGGAACGGACACCCTCTCCGACCACCGCCGGAACATCACCGACCTCCGCGAGCAATTAGCGCGCTGGCGCGGCCCGGTATTCGGCGGACTGACCGGCGGGCCCATCTGCCGGACCGCCTCCACCCGATATCTGGAGGCACGGAATTCGGCACTCATTCTGCTTTACGATCTGGAACTCCGCACCGGCGGCCACGAACGGATCCTCCCGGAGCTGACCGAGCTGTACTCGCGGAACCCCAACCACGAGCAGTTCTGCATGCTCCTCATGCGGGCCCTGTACCGCTCCGGCCGGCAGCTCGACGCGCTGACCGTCTACCGCCAGTGCCGGCACAACATGATCGAGTCCCAGGGCATCGAGCCCTCCCCCGTCCTGAGCCAGTACGAGCGGGCGATCCTCACCCACGACCCGATGCTGCTCCAGGACGAGCCCTACTGGCCGGTGCCGGCCCTCGTCGCAGGCTAGCCGGGAGCCCCGCGATGGGCGACTTCCTGCTGCTGGTCGCGCACGGCAGCCGTGACCCCCGGCACGCGCGCACCGTACGCGCGCTGACCCGGCGGATCCGGTCGGCCAGGCCCGGACTGCCCGTCACCGCGGCCTTCCTGGACTTCGACCGGCCCTCCGTACCGGGCGGGCTGGAGCGGCTGGCCCGTCTCGGCGCCCGGCGCGTGGTGGTGCAGCCCCTGCTGCTGACCCGCGCCTTCCACGCCTCGGTCGACCTGCCCGGCGTACTGCGCCGGGCGCCGGCCTCCCTGACGGTGCGACAGGCCCGCGTACTGGGCCCGGACCCGCTGCTGACCGCCGTACTGGAACGCCGGCTGTACGAGGCCGGGCTCGGCCCGCAGGCACGTACGGAGACCGCCGTGGTCCTCGCGGCCGCGGGCACCACCGACCCGGACGCGGCCGCCTCGTTCGCCGGGATCGCCCGGCGGTGGCAGCGCACCGGATGGCGGGACGTACGGCCCGCGTTCGCCTCCGGCGGCGCCTTCCCCCGTACCGAGGACGCCGTACGGGCGCTGCGCGCCGGGGGCGCGGAGCGGATCGCGGTGGCCCCCTACGTCCTGGCCCCCGGCCGGCTCCCGGACCGGATCGCGGCGGGCGCCGCCGAAGCCGGGGCCGACCACCTGGGCGCCGTGCTCGGCGCCGCCCCGGAACTGGCGCGGCTCGTCCTGCTCCGGTACGACGCCGCCCGGGCCGGCGCCCTCGCCCTGACGGGCTGACGCGGGCGCCGGGCGGTCCGGGCGCTGCGGGCGCTGCGGGCGCTGCGGGCGCTGCGGGCGACGGTCAGCCGCGCAGGCCGCGGCGGCGCAGCATCCGCCGCTCCGCCGGGGCGAAGACCAGCAGTTCGACGGCGATGCCGACCAGCAGGATCAGGATGATGGCCAGGAAGATCCGGGCCATGTCGGAGGTCTCGCGCCCCGACTCCAGCAACTGGCCGAGGCCCAGGCCCAGGTCGGGCGAGCTGGCGATGATCTCGGCGGCCATCAGGGAGCGCCAGGAGAAGGCCCAGCCCTGCTTGAGCCCGGCCAGGTAGCCGGGCAGGGCGGCCGGCATCACGACGTACCGGGCGCCGCGCAGGCCGGTTGCGCCCAGCGAGCGGCCGGCCCGCAGGAACAGCGGCGGGACCTGGTCGATGCCGGAGACCAGGCCGTTGGCGATGGAGGGGGTGGCGCCGAGCAGGATGACGGCGTACATCATCGAGTTGTCCAGGCCCAGCCAGAGCACCGCCGGGGGCACCCAGGCCACCGACGGCAGGGACTGCAGGCCGGACAGGACCGGGCCGACGGCGGCGCGGACGAACCTCACCCGGGCGACGAGCAGGCCGAGCGGGGTGCCGATCGCGAGGGCCAGCAGGAACCCCGACAGGCCGCGCCAGACGCTGGTCCAGAGGACGTCGAAGAGGGTGCCCTTGAACCAGAGGTCGGCCAGGCTGTCCCAGACCGCGGACGGCGGCGGCAGCATGTGGTCCTCGGTGACCTCGGCCAGGGCGAGGACCTGCCAGGCCGTCAGCACCAGGACGACGGCCGTGAGCGGGGGCAGTGCCTTGGCCAGGAGCACCCGGCGCAGCGGGGCGCGGGTCCCCTGGCGGGTCTCCAGCGCGTCCAGCCCGGCCAGCTCGTTGGCGGCGGCCCGGGGCCTGGGGTCAGTGACGGCCATGGCGGCGGATCTCCCCACGCAGGTGTTCGGTGATCTCCAGGGACAGGTCCGCGACCGCGGCGTCCTCGATGCGGCGCGGCTGGTCGAGGTCCACGGCCCATTCGCGGGCGACGCGGCCGGGGCGGGAGGAGAGGAGGACGACGCGCTGGGCGAGGCGGACGGCCTCGCGCACGTTGTGGGTGACGAACAGGACCGATACCCCGGTCTCCTGCCAGATGCGGGTGAGTTCGCCGTGCAGGACGTCTCGGGTGATGGCGTCGAGGGCCGCGAAGGGCTCGTCCATCAGCAGGAGGCGGCTGTCCTGGGCGAGGGCCCGGGCGAGGGCGACGCGCTGGCGCATGCCGCCGGAGAGTTCGTGGACGCGCTTGCCGTAGGCGCCGCCGAGCCGGACCAGCTCCAGCAGCCGTTCGGCCTCCGTCCTGCGCCCGGCCTTGGGCACCCCGCGCAGCCGCAGCGCCAGCTCGATGTTCCTGCCCGCGGTGAGCCACGGGAACAGGGCGTGCTCCTGGAACATCAGGGCCGGACGGCCGACGGTCTCGATCGACCCGGCGGTCGGGGAGTCCAGGCCGGCCACCAGGTTCAGCAGGGTGGACTTGCCGCACCCCGAGGCCCCCAGGAGCGTGACGAACTCTCCGGGAGCGACGTCGAGGCTGATGCCGTCCAGGACGAGCTGCGGTCCGGCCGGGCCGGGAAAGGACTTCGAGACGTGCTCGATGCGGACGGCCGCGCGGGCCGTGGCGGTGCCGTGCTCCGCGTTGATGAGGGCGGTCGCCATCGCGGGTCACCTTCCTTGGTCGGCGGTGCCGAGACCCGCGTGGTCGACGGTGGGCTTGTGCAGGGAGGAGAGGACCTCGTTGAGCGGTCCGAGGTCGTAGATGCCCGTGAGGTCGGGCCGTTCCAGGAGTCCGGCCGCGACGGCGTGTTCGGCCTGGGCCTTCAGGGTGGCGGCGAGGGGGTCGTCGGTGACGAGGATCCCGGGCCAGGCCGCGTCGACGACCTCGGGCTCCAGTTCCTTGCCGCTGAGGGTCTTCAGGGCCGCGTTGGCGGAGTCCTTGGCCCGCTCCGGGTCGGCGTTGATCCACTCGTTGGTCCGCACCGTGCCGCGCAGCACGGCCTCGACCACGTCCCGGTGCTCCTTGAGGAACTTCTGCGAGACGACGACGTTCGTGATGACGAACTTCCCGCCGGGCCACAGGTCCCGCTCGTCGAGCAGGACCACCGCGCCCTCCGCGGCGAGCTTGGACGCGGTGGGCTCCGGCACCCAGGCTCCGTCGACGGCACCGGAGCGGTAGGCGTCGGGGGTGACGGTGTTGTTGGTGCGGACCACGGAGACGTCGCCCCGGCCGCCGGCCGCGTCGACCTTCCAGCCGCGCGCGGCGAGCCAGTGCAGGAACGCCACGTCCTGGGTGTTGCCCAGCTGCGGGGTGGCGATCTTCCTGCCCTTGAGGTCGTCGAGGGTCTTGATCTTGTCCGGGTTCACGACGAGCTTGACGCCGCCGGATGCGGAGCCGGAGATGATCCGCAGGTTGGAGCCCTTGGACTTCACGTACCCGTTGACGGCGGGCGAGGGGCCGATGAAACCGATGTCGACGGAGCCCGCGTTCAGGGCCTCGATCTCGGCAGGCCCGGCGTTGAAGGTGGTGGTCTTCAGGGCGGTGCCGCCCAGCTCCCGCTGGATCAGGCCCTCGCGTACGCCGACCAGGGCGGTGGCGTGGGTCAGGTTCGGGAAGTAGCCGACGCGGACCTCGGACGCGGAGAGCTTCCGGGCCCCGTCGGCGGCCCCCGGTGCGGCGTCCGGGACCCTGACCGCCCGGGATCCGTAGCCGCAGGAGGCGAGGGCGGCGGCGAGCAGCAGGGCGAGGGCCGCCGTGCGGCTGCGGCGAAGGGTGCGGGGGCGGCGGTGCGGTGGGGACATCGTCAGAGGGTCCATTCGTTCTCGTGCCCGGTGAAGGCCTCGCCCGCCATGCCCGCGGTCAGGGTGGTTCCGTCCGAGGGGTCGATGAGGAGGAAGGAGCCGGTGCGGCGGGAGTCCGCGTACGCGTCGAGCGCGAGCGGCTCGCCGGTGCGGACGACGACGCGGCCGATGTCGTTGGCCACCAGCCGGCCGGGGTCGAGGTGCTGGGACAGGTCGGCGAGGGTCAGCCGGGACGGGATCTCCCGGACGATCGCCTTGACCGTGCGGGTGGTGTGCTTGAGCAGGACGCGCTGGCCGACGGTGAGGGGCCGGTCGGCGACGTGGCAGACGGTGGCGACGACGTCCTGCGTGGTCGCCGGGGCGGCGCCGTCAGGGGCGATGAGGTCGCCGCGGGAGACGTCGACGTCGTCCTTGAGGCGCAGGGTCACCGACTGCGGGGAGCAGGCGGTGTCCACGGACTCGCCGAGGGCGTCGATGCCCTCGATGACCGAGGTGCGGCCCGACGGCAGGACGGTGACGGCCTCGCCGACGCGCAGGACGCCGGAGGCGATCTGGCCCGCGTAGCCGCGGTAGTCGGGGTGCTCGGCGGTCTGCGGGCGGATCACGTACTGGACGGGGAAGCGGGCGGGGCCGGCGGTCAGCTCGTCGCTGACGGGGACGGTCTCCAGGTGTTCCAGGACGGTCGGGCCGCCGTACCAGTCCATGTGGGCGGAGGGCTCGACGACGTTGTCGCCGGCCAGGGCCGAGATGGGGACCGCCGTGATGTCGTGGAGGCCGAGGCCGGTGGCGTAGGCGCCGAACTCGGCGGTGATCGCGGCGAAGACGCCCTCGTCGTAGCCGACGAGGTCCATCTTGTTGACAGCGAGGACGACGTGGGGGACGCGCAGGAGGGCGGCGACGGCGGCGTGCCGGCGGGTCTGCTCGATGACGCCGTTGCGGGCGTCGACGAGGACCACGGCGAGGTCGGCGGTGGAGGCGCCGGTGACCATGTTCCGGGTGTACTGCACGTGCCCGGGGGTGTCGGCGAGGATGAACCGGCGGCGGGCGGTGGCGAAGTAGCGGTAGGCCACGTCGATGGTGATGCCCTGCTCGCGTTCGGCGCGCAGGCCGTCGGTCAGCAGCGCGAGGTCCGGTGCCTCCTGGCCACGGTCGGCGGAGACCCGCTCCACGGCTTCCAACTGGTCGGCGAGGACCGATTTGGAGTCGTGGAGGAGGCGTCCGACCAGGGTGGACTTGCCGTCGTCCACGGACCCGGCGGTCGCGAAGCGCAGCAGCGTCGTCGTGTCGTCCATGGTTAGAAGTACCCTTCGCGCTTGCGGTCTTCCATCGCGGCCTCGGACAGCTTGTCGTCGGCGCGGGTCGCGCCCCGCTCGGTGAGGCGGGACACGGCGATCTCGGCGATCACGGCGTCGAGGTCGGCGGCGTCGGAGTCGACGGCGCCGGTGCAGGACATGTCACCGACGGTGCGGTAGCGGATCCTGCGGCGCTCCACCGGCTCGGTGTCCTTCGGCCCGCCCCACGCACCCGCGGTCAGCCACATCCCGCCCCGCTGGAAGACGTCGCGTTCGTGCGCGAAGTAGATCTCGGGGAGTTCGATCTCCTCGCGGGCGATGTACTGCCACACGTCGAGCTCGGTCCAGTTGGAGAGCGGGAAGACGCGCACGTGTTCGCCGGGGGCGTGGCGGCCGTTGTAGAGCTGCCACAGCTCGGGGCGCTGGCGGCGGGGGTCCCACTGGGAGAACTCGTCGCGCAGGGA
>NZ_JBWKEZ010000003.1:181763-273838 GCF_056434525.1 Streptomyces sp. NPDC044002 | reverse complement strand
CCCCCCCCCCCCCCCCCCCCCCCCCCCCCCCCCCCCCCCCCCCCCCCCCCCCCCCCCCCCCCCCCCCCCCCCCCCCCCCCCCCCCCCCCCGCTCCGGCGTGTCCGGGGCCCGGTGGAGGGTCCGTCGGCCCGACGGCCCGACGGCAAAGGATTTGGTCTAGACCTTGACAGGTCCAGACCATTCTCGGTTCAGTGGCGGTAGTTGTCGCCCCCCACCGTCCCGCGACAATTCCCCCCACCCCAGGAGAAGTTACGTGATACGCACGCTTCGCCGCCGCGCCCTCTCCCTCGCCGCGGCCGCCGCCGCGACCCTCGGCCTGGCCGTCGCCCTGCCCGCCTCCCCCGCCGCCGCGGCCCCCGCCTGCGCCGGGGCCTGGAGCTCCTCCGCCGTCTACACGGGCGGCATGAACGCCTCGCACGGCGGCCACAACTGGCAGGCCAAGTGGTGGACCCAGGGCGAGACGCCCGGCACCACCGGCCAGTGGGGCGTCTGGTCGGACCAGGGCGCCTGCGGCGGCGGGGGCCAGGACCCCGACCCGGGCACCGGCAACCCCTCCGGCTTCGTGGTCAGCGAGGCCCAGTTCAACCAGATGTTCCCGAACCGGAACCCCTTCTACACCTACAACGGCCTGGTCGCGGCGCTCTCCGCGTACCCCGGTTTCGCCAACACCGGCGACGACACCGTCAAGCGGCGCGAGGCGGCCGCCTTCCTCGCGAACGTCTCCCACGAAACGGGCGGGCTGGTGTACATAGTGGAGCAGAACACCGCCAACTACCCGCACTACTGCGACGCCTCACAGCCCTACGGCTGTCCTGCCGGCCAGGCCGCGTACTACGGCCGCGGCCCGATCCAGCTCAGCTGGAACTTCAACTACAAGGCGGCGGGCGACGCCCTCGGCATCAACCTGCTCGCCAACCCCTACCTGGTGGAGCAGGACCCGGCCGTCGCGATGAAGACGGCGCTCTGGTACTGGAACACCCAGAACGGCCCCGGCACGATGACCGCGCACGCCGCCATGGTCAACGGCGCGGGCTTCGGCGAGACGATCCGCTCCATCAACGGGGCCCTGGAGTGCAACGGCGGGAACCCGGCGCAGGTGCAGAGCCGGGTGAGCAAGTACCAGAGCTTCACCCAGCTGCTGGGCGTCACCCCGGGCGCCAACCTGAGCTGCTGACCGGCCCGGAGACCCGGCTCACTGGCCGCGCAGCGCCGTGGCCAGCTGGGCGCGGGAGCGGACGTCGAGCTTCTGGTAGATCCGGGTGAGCCGGGCCTCCACCGTCTTGACGCTCAGGAACAGCTTCGCGGCCGCCTCCTGGTTGCTCGCTCCCCCGGCGACCAGCAGCGCGAGCCGGGCCTCCGCCTCGGTCAGGGCCGCCACCCCGGGGTGCGGGCCGCAGCTCTCGGGCGCGTTCTCCCGGGCCAGGTCCAGCCAGGGCCCGGCCCCGGCGGCCTCGAACAGTTCGGCGGCGGCCCGCAGCGCGGCCCGGGCGGGGGCGCGGCGCCTGCGCCGGCGTTCCACGCGGGCCAGCGCGAGCAGGGTACGGCCGCGTTCGAGGGGCAGGCCGAAGCCGCCGAACCGCTCGGCCGTGGCCTCCAGCAGGGCCACGGCCCGCTCCGGCTCGCCCCGCGCGGACAGGCACAGCCCCCGGGCCCGGTCCAGGGCCGCGAGCACCGTGGTCCGGCCGAGGGAGCGGGCGACCGGGGTGACCCGGTCCAGCAGCCCGGCCGCCTCGCCGGGTGCGTCGGCGGCGACCAGGGCCTCGGCGAGCTCCCCGTGCCAGCGCAGGACGGAGGGGTCCACCACCTGCTGGGCCTCCTCCAGGGCGGCGACCCGGCTCAGCGTGGCGACCGCCCTCGAGGCCTCGCCGGTGGCGAGTTCCACGGTGCCGAGCGCGTAGAGCCCCCGCGACAGGAAGACCTGGTCGCCCTCCTCCTCCGAGGCGCGGATGCCCCGGCGGGCGTACGCGGCGGCGCGGGCGAAGCTGCCGGCGGCGGCCTCGGCGGTGGCGGCCACGTACCAGGCCGGCCCGGGCGAGAGGCCCGCCTCGATGGTGAGTTCCAGGGCGCGGCGGGCGTGTGCGGTGCCGCGGACGCAGCGGCCGCGGCGCAGTTCGGCCTCGGTCATGCTGCGCAGCACCTCGAAGACGTCCTCGGCGGAGCCGGTGCGCTGGACGGCGGGCAGCAGGACGAGGAGCTGGCGGCGGGCGTCGGTGAGCCGGTCGTCGAAGAGGGCGTGGCGGACGGCGAGGAACTGGGGTGCGTTGCGCATGCCGAGGGGGACCTCGGGCGCGGGCAGGGCGAGTGCCTCGGCCAGGATGTCCTCGGCGTCGGGGTCGCCGAGGATGCGTCCCATCCGGGCGCGGACGGTCAGGGCCATGGCTTCGGCGACCTGGTCTCCCCCGGCCTTCGCGAGCGCCCCGGCCTCGGCGGCGGCGTCGCGGGCGCGGACGGGGTCGCCGTCGCCGATGTTGTGCTTCCAGGCGATCCGCAGCTGGACGGCGGCCTGCAGGGAGGGGTCCCCGGCGGCGTCGGCGACGGCGTGGGCGATGGTCTCGTCGAGGTCGGCCAGGGCCTGCCCGGCGGCGTCGATCACCGCGAGCCGGGCCCGTACCCGCTGGGCGGGCGAGGCGTCGCGGGCGAGGACGGCGCGGGTGGCACGGCGGGCGAGGTCGGCCCGGCCGGCCCAGCCCGCGTCCTCGGCGGCGCCGACGAGGCGGGCGAGCTCCTCCTGCGGGAGGGCGGCGGGGGTGCGTTCGGCGGCGAGCAGCCCGAGCTCGGCGGCCAGCGCCCGCTGGCCCCGGCGGCGGCAGGCGTCGGCGGCCCGGGTGATCTCGGCGGCGAGGTCCGCGTCGGGGGTGTCGACGGCGAGCGCGCGGTGGCGCACGGCCTGGACGGGGTCGTCGACGGCGGCGGCGAGCGCGGCGTGGCCGGCGGCGCGCTCGGGCCAGCCGGCGTCGGCGGCCAGGGCGGCGGGCAGCGCGCCGGCGGTGAAGGCGACGGTGCCGTCCTCGGCGACGGTGACCAGTGCGGCCCGTTCGGCCTGCGCGAGTTCGGCCTCGGCGTCGGGGCGTCCGGCCCGGCGGAGCAGGGCGGTGGTGGGGCGGGCGGCGAGGGCGGCGAGCAGCAGGGTCGGGCGGGTCCGGCCGGGGGCGGCGGCGAGGAGCCGGCGGGCGACCTCGCGGGCCTGGCCGGTGACGGGCAGGGTGTCGGCGTGGTGGGCGCCGCCGCCCTGGCCGGCGGCTTCGGCGAGGGAGTGGCCGAGGGCGAGGGCGAGGCGCGGGTTGCCGCCGCTGGCCTGGTGGATGCGGCCGGCGAGGCGGGCGGGCAGGCCGTGGCGCAGGAGGAGTTCGGCGACCTCGTCGGCGCCGAGCGCGGGGACGTGGACGACGGGGGTGCCGGGGCCGCAGAGGGATTCGGCGACGGGTGCGGACTGGACGCATTCGGCGGCGAGGACCCGGACGCGCGGCGGGGTCAGGCGCAGGACGAAGCGGAGCAGGTCGGTGCTCTCGGGGTCGAGCCACTGGGCGTTGTCGAGGACGAGCAGGACGGGGCCGGGGACGGTGAGGCCGCGGAGCACTTCGACGACGGCCAGGCGCAGGGCGACGTGGTCGCGGCCGGCGCGGGGGGCGTCGGCCTCGCGGCGCAGCAGGGCGATGGCGGTGCGCTGGGGTCCGGCGAGGCGGTCGAGGGCGGTGCGGGGGACGGAGGCGAGGAGGGCCGCGGCCGCGGCCTCGGGTATCTCCCGGTCGGCGGCTTCGGGGGCGAGGTGCAGGACGGTTTCGCGCCGGCGGGCGGCGGCGGCCGCGACGGCCCGCGCCACCTCGGTCTTCCCCGATCCCGCGCAGCCCGTGAGGACGGCGCGGCCGTGCGTGGTCAGCGCCCGGTCGACCGCCTCGATGAGTGCACCGTGTCCGACGTTGGTGTCAGCGTTCCCCGTCGCCGCCACGCACAGCCACCAGCCTTTCGCGCCCCTGCTCCTGTGCCCTTCCTGTGAGACGCGACAATACGAGGTCAGCCCCCCGGCGGACCCGGATTGTGACGCAGAATTCAGTCGGGCGGCAGGAATGCGCGGCGGGTCTGCCGGTACGGGAGGTACCGGCAGACCCGCGCACTGGATTGGTCCGTACCTTTGGTCCGTCAGAACGGAGTTGGGGGGCTCCGCCGGGACCGGTGCGGGACCGGGGTCAGAAGCCGAGGCTCCAGGAGTCGATCTTGCCGGTGTCGCCGCCCGCGTTGTCGTTCACACGGAGCTTCCAGGTGCCGTTCGCGACCTCGGAGGAGGCGTTGACGGTGTAGGTCTGGTTGATGTTGTCCGTGCTGCCGCCGGCCCGGTTGTGCAGGGTGTAGACGGTGCCGTCGGGGGCGACCAGGTCGACCTTCAGGTCGCCGATGTAGGTGTGCTGGATGTTCACGCCGACCTGGAGGGTGGCCGGGGCGTTGCCGGTCACGCCGGTGACGGTGATCGGGCTCTCGACCGTGGTGTTGTCGCCGATGGCGAAGTCCGCGGTGTTCTCGAAGGCCGGGGTGGGCTGGGTCGAGGTCACGGCGTTGACGGTCGCGGTGGCGTCGGCGAGGCCGGCGCCGCAGCCGCCGGTGCAGGTGCCGGCCAGCGGGCGGGCGTTGGCCTTGATGGCCGACTCGATCTGCGCCGGGGTCAGCGAGGGCTTGGCCGCGACGAGGAGGGCGGCGAGGCCCGCGACGTGCGGGGCGGCCATGCTGGTGCCCTGGTACGGCTTGTAGATCTCGGCGCCGGGGGTGGTGGTGCCGCCGTTCAGCGTGGAGAGGATGCCGTTCTCGGGGGTGGTGACGGTGCCGGGCGTGTCGGTGGCGCGGCGGGTCTCACCGCCCGGGGCGGCGACGTCGATGATCGCGCCGTAGTTGGAGTAGAAGGAGCGGTCACCGGTGCGGTTGCTGGCGGCCACGTTGATCACGTTGTTGCAGCTGGCGGGCGAGAAGCCGGCCGCGTCCGCGTTGCTGTTGCCGGCGGCGACCACGACGGTGGTGCCGCGGGCGACGGCCGCGTTGATGGCGTTCTGGTAGCTGGTGGTGCAGGCGCCGGAGCCGCCGAGGCTCATGTTGATGACCTTGGCGGGGGTGGCGTTCGCCGGGACGCCCGCGACGGTGCCGCCGGAGGCCCAGGTGATGGCGTCGACGATGTCCGAGGTGGCGCCGCCGCACTTGCCGAGCACGCGGACGGGCTGGATCTTGGCGTTGTACGCGATGCCCGCGACGCCCTTGGTGTTGTTGGTCGCGGCGCCGATGGTGCCGGCGACGTGGGTGCCGTGCCAGGAGGAGTCGCTGGCCTTGGAGCCGGTGCCGCACTCGCCGGCCGCGCTCCAGTCGCCCTGGTCGGCCGGGTTGTTGTCGCGGCCGTTGCCGTCACGGGCGGCGGTGGAGCTGCTGATGAAGTCGTAGCCCGCGACGATGTTGGGGGCCACGTCGGAGTGGGCCACGTAGCCGGTGTCGATGACGGCGACGGTGACGCCGGAGCCGGTGGTCTTGTCCCAGGCGGCGGGCACGTTCATGCCGGCGGTGGGCTCGAAGAGGTCCCACTGCTTGGCGTACTCGGTGTCGTCCGGGGTGGCCATGGCGTAGGCGCGGGAGTCCGGCTCGACGTAGGCGACGTCCGGGTCGGCGCGGAACTGGTCCATCACCTTCGCGGCGTCGGCCGGGGCGGTCGCACCGCCGAGGTTGACGAGCGCGGCTCCGGTGCCGAGGCGGCGGTCGAACTTGGCCTTCTTGCCGGCCTTCTGGCCCTTGGCGGCGGCGTCGGTCGCGGCCGCGTCGTTGGAGCTGGCCTCGGAGGCCGAGGACTTGTAGCCGACGATCAGGTTCTCGACCGGGGCGGCGGCCGGGGCGGCGGGGGCCGCGGCGGCCGGCAGGGTGGAGGCGGCCGGGTCGTTCGCGGGGGTCACGGCCACCGCGGAGGTGGCGGCGCCGGCGAGCAGGGTGACGGACATGGCCACGACGGATATGAGCCGACGTCTGGGTGCGTGCACGTTGTTCCCCTTTACGGGCCGGTTCCGGGCATGCCGGAGCGGCCGGTCGGTGCAGTGTGGGAGGTGGAACCGGCGGAAGCGGGCCTGGACGGGCTGGTCGAACCCGCCCCGGCACCGCCGCGCGCCACGTCGCCCGGCCGCAACGGCGGGGCAGGGCGACGGCGTACCCCGGCGATCAGCGCGTCCGCGGTCGTTTCACACCATGTGGGGTTGGTGCGGGGCCGCCCGGGGCGCGGAAGATCGCCGGTGGGCAGACAGTAGGCAACGCGGGAGTGAACCCGATACGGGGAAAACCCTTGTCCGGACCCTGCGGGGCCCCTCCCCCGGCGGGGGTTACCGGGGGTCGGCGCAGGCCTGCGGGTTCATCGGGGTCAGCGGGGTCAGCGGGGGTTGAGCCGGCGGAAGTACGTCCAGCTGGACTCGTTGGGCTCGGTCCACTTCTCCGGGGCGCGGGCGAACTCCGGGTGGCGGGCCGCGATGTACGCGCGGGTGCGTTCGGGGACCTCGGCGTAGGAGGCGAGCTTGACGCCGCGGCAGTGGAAGGCGAGGCCGCCGGGGCGCTGCCCCTGCTCCATCCAGGGCAGCCAGGGGGACATGCGGGTCCACGACATGGTGGCGGGGACGCCCGGGGCGTCACCGGCCAGGGCGGCGGCCGAGGTGAAGAACTGGAAGAGCTCCAGGGCCCGGTAGGTGTCGTCGGCGGAGTTCAGCGGGTAGTCGGCGACCGGCAGCGGGGAGGGGTAGGCGAGGGGGATCTCCAGGCTGAAGCAGACCTGGTCGCCGAGTTCGGTGCGCGGGACGGGGAAGGGCCGCCACCGCTGGTTGGCCGGATCGTTCCAGACGTGGACCACGGGCTTGTCCTGCCAGGTCTCCAGGATCTCCCGAGTGCCGGGGTCGAGGTAGAAGGCCGCCTCGCGGGATAGCATCCGGTAGCCGCCGCCCTCCTCGTCGGCCTCCAGGCGGGCCGCGTTGAGGCCCTCGAAGCCGAAGAGGCGGCGGTAGGGCTCGCCGGGGGCCCAGGAGTGGATGTCGCCGGTCCACCAGAAGACGGTCTCCTCGCCGTCGAGCGAGGCGCGGGTGCGGGCGAAGGCGTGCAGGAGCTCTTCCGGTGTCATACGAGAACTCTCGGGCCCGGGTTCGCGGCCGGACAAGCCCCGGACGGGCCAACCTGGGCCTGGCCTGGCCGGGGCCGGACGTCGCGGCCGGGACACCGCCCGGAGCGGACGCCGGGACCGGCGAACCCGGGGCCGGGCCGACCCGGGGCCGGGGGCCGGACCGGAACGCCCGGGCCGGAACACCGCCCCGGAGCGGACTCCGGGACCGCGGCGGGCTCCGCGACCGGCGAACCCGGGGCCGCGGCCGACCAGGGCCCGGGGGCCGAACCGGGAACGCCCGGGCCGGAACACCGCCCCGGAGCCGGCTCCGCGACCGCGGCGGGCTTCCGCGACCGCGGCGGACCCGGGACCGGTGGACCCGGGACCGGGCCGGGGTATCGGAGCCGGGCCGGGGCCCGGTATCCCGGACCGGGGCCCGCCGGGCAGGCAACGGTGCACACCTCCGAACGCGCGGCAGCGCCCTGGTGCGGACGCCCGGTTGACGGTCCGGCGGGGCACCGACGACCGTGACCGTCATGGGGAACGGAAACCGCCTGCTGGCGCTGCTCGTCTGCCTGGTGCTCGGCGCCGGGCTGGCCGCCGCCGTGCTGGGTGCCTCTCGGGCGGCCGGGTCGCGCCACGACCCCGCCGCCGACCGCGTGGACATCGCCCGGGTACCGCCCGGTCCCGCCCCGCCCCCGGCCGGGCCCGACGCCTCCACGGGCACGGTGACGGTGGACTGCGGGCGCAACGAGGAGGGCCACTGGAACGAGGACAACCTGGTGGTCTCGCCCGGCCTGCGGGCCGGCGCCCACCACACCCACGCGTACGTCGGCAACCTGTCCACGGACGCCATGTCCACCGACGCCTCCCTGGCCGCCGCCGCCACGAGCTGCGTCGGCGGCGACCGCTCCACGTACTACTGGCCGGTCCTGCGGCGCACCGACCGGCCGGGCGACCGCTCCCACGAGGGGGCCGCCGGGCACGGCAACACCGGTGAGATCCTGCGCGAGGCCTCGGTGCGCGTGGAGTTCCGGGGCAGCCCCGCCGGCAAGGTGGTGCCGATGCCCCGCTTCCTGCGCGCGATGACCGGCGACGCCGTGGCCCACACGGCGGGGACGGACGCCGGGGTCCGGGCCCGCTGGGGCTGTTCGGGCTCCCCCGACCGGTCCACGACGGGCTACCCGCGCTGCCCGGCGGGCGAGCTGGTGACCCGTACGCTCGTCTTCCCCGGCTGCTGGAACGGGCTGGAGGAGGCTTCCGCCGACCACCGCTCGCACCTCGCGTTCGCCTCGGCCCAGGGCGTCTGCCCGCAGGGCACGTTCCCCATCCCCGAGCTGCGGCTGTCCCTCGCCTACGCGGTGCCGCCGCAGGTGCCGATCGCCCTCGACTCCTTCCCGGAGCAGCTGCACAGCCCGAAGACGGACCACGCGATGTTCGTCGACGTGATGACCGAGGAGCGGATGGCCGAGGTGGTGGCCTGCCTCAACGAGGGCCGCACCTGCCGCACATGAACGGAATGTGGCGCAGGTCACATGAACCGGCGGGCGCGCAAAGGCGTGTTCCGACCGCACGACGGCAACACGCGGCGGACGGAGAACCTGTATGCCCGGACCACTGTGGCCCCGCAATCGGCGGGGCTCTACCGACGAGGCGCTCATCAGGGCGGTGTACGAGGAGCACGGCAACGCCCTGCTCGCCTACGCCACCCGGCTGACCGGGGACCGGGCCGCGGCCGAGGACGTCGTCCAGGAGACGCTGATCCGGGCCTGGCGGCATTCCGAGGTCCTGGTCAACGGGAAGGGCTCGGTGCGCGGCTGGCTGCTCACGGTGACCCGCAACATCATCACGGACCGGTACCGGGCCAAGGCCGCGCGGCCGCCGGAGGTCTCCGGCTCCGCGGCGGCTCCCCCCGTCGAGGGGGACCACGCGGACGCGGTGGTGGACACCATGACGGTGCTCGGCGCCCTGGACCGGCTGTCGCCGGAACACCGGGACGTGCTGACGGAGTTGTACTACCGCCAGCACAGCGTGGCCGAGGCCGCCGACCGGCTCGGCATCCCGGCGGGCACGGTCAAGTCGCGCTCGCACTACGCGCTGAAGGCACTGCGCGAGGTGTTCGGGGACGGCGCCGGTGACGGCGCCAGGAGGAGAGGAAGCGGCCGGCCGCCCCAGCAGCCCGGCGGACTGCGGGAGGTGGTGGCGTGAACCGGCAGCGGCACGAGGAGGAAATGGAACTGCTCGGCCCGTACGTGCTCGGCGTCCTGGACGAGGAGGACGTGCGGCGCGTCGAGGAGCACCTCGGCGACTGCGTGCGGTGCCGGGAGGAGGTGGCCGCGTTGCGGGAGATGGAGAGGGCGCTCGGGGAGGTCCCCGAGGAGGCCTTCCTGGACGGGCCCCCGCAGGGCGGGGACCTGATGCTCCAGCGGACCCTGCGGCAGGTGCGCGGGGAGCGGGCGGCGGCCGCGCGGTGGCGGACCGGTGTGGTGGGTCTGGCCGCGGCGGCCTCGCTGGCAGCGGTGTTCTGGGCGGGGGCCCGGGTGGGCGCGGACGACGGGAGCACCGGGGCGCTGCCCCCGCCGCCGTCGCCGACCGTGTCCGCGGCGCCGTCGCCGCCGGTGGCGGGGACCCGGGTGGCCTCCGCCACGGACGCGGGTACGGGCGCGCGGATGACCGTACAGCTGACGCCGGCCGCCAAGTGGGTGCGGCTGCGCGCGGCGGTGACCGGGGTGCCGGCGGGCGAGCGGTGCCGCCTGGTGGTGGTCTCCCGGGACGGTACGCGCGCCACGGCCGGCGGCTGGGTGGTGGGCACGGCCGAGCACGGCGAGGGCAAGGGCGCTTCCCTGGACGGCTCCGCGGCCGTGGACCCCGCGGACGTCAAGGAGGTCCTGGTGGTGAACGAGGCGGGCCGGACGTTCGTGTCGGTCCCGGTGTAGCCGCGCCGGGCCCGCCCGGTACGGGGACCCGCACGGGTCCCCGTACCGGCCTCTCAGGGGTTGTGGAAGCGGACTTCGGGGGCGTCGGCGCGGGGGCCGTCCAGGACCGGCCTGGGCTGCCCCTTGAGGTGCTGGTCGAAGAAGGCCGCCGCGTAGGTCCGGGTCAGCTCGATGGTGCGGGAGCCGGAGAGCGGCGCGTCGGGGTGGGGCAGGCCGAGCTGGTCGCGGATGGCGGGGAAGTCGGTGGGGCCGAAGTGGTCGGTCCCGTCGACGGTGACCCACCGCTTCCAGCCGTCGAGCTGGGGCCACGCCCCCGACCAGTCGCCGTTCGCGGGGCTTCCGGGCACGCTGGCGGCGGAGCCGAACAGCATGAAGGGGCGGCCGCCGGTCCCGCCGGCCGCAAGGGGCTCGGGCAGGCCCCCGTCCATGTCGAAGCCCGCACGGATCCGCTGGTCGGCGGTCATGGCCGCCAGGGCGGCGGAGCCGCCCATGGAGTGGCCCCCCATGGCGATGCGCCGCTGGTCGATGAGCCCGGCGTGGCGCCAGGCCGGCTGGCGGGCGGTGAGCCGGTCCAGCAGGAAGGAGACGTCCTCGGCCCGGACCCTCGCGACGGCCGCGTGGCCCCCGGGCTCCCGTGACCGGTCGCAGGCCAGGCAGGTCAGGATCCGGCCGCCGGGGAAGGCGGTGGCGGCGCTCTCGTACGCGTGGTCCACGGCGGCGACCACGTAGCCCCGGGAGGCCAGGTCCTCGGCGAGCGAGCTGATGGTGGCGCGGGGCACGGTGAAGCCGGGCGAGAGCACGACCAGCGGGTAGCGGCCCTGGACGGGCCGGGCGCCGGCCCTGGCGTGGGACCGGGTGGCGGCGAAGGCGGCGGGGTCGATGAACTGGTCGAGGTGCTTGTCGGCGAGGATCAGCCGGGCCTCCTCGGTGCTCAGGTAGGGCGCGGGGGCGCGGCCGGTGCCGTGCTGCGCGGGATAGCGCATGGTGACCATCAGCTCGCGGGGTCCGCTGCCCGCCCAGGGGTCGGTCCTGCCGCGGTCGACGAGGTGCAGATCCTCCTGTCCGACCGCGAACCGCCCGGTGGGAGCGGGCAGTTCGGCAGCCTTCACGGGGGCGTCGGCGGCCGCCGAGGGGGCGGCGGAGGCGGTGGAGGCCGCCATGACCGGGACGGGGAGCAGCAGGGCGAGTAAGGCGACGGCTGCGGCGGTACGGCGTCGGATGATCGTCATGCGCCCCACGTTAGGCACGCCCGCGCCGCCCCTCGTCGGCTCGCAGGCTGATCCCCCGTCACCCTCTGGTCGCAGCTCCGGCATGCTCAAGTCGTACGGACCCGCCGGGCGGGGGCGCGGGCCGTCGGCGCACGTGACGGGGCCCGGGAACATGTCCAGTTCCCGGGCCCCTGAGTGCCACCCAATTGCGCACACCGACGGCGTTTAAGAGCGGGGATCATCCTGAGGCCGACGTGTTCTGCCATTGAACTACCGCGCCGCGGAGAGGCGCAGAGGGGACTTGAACCCCCATCCGTCGGTGATCGTCCCTGCTCGGTCGATCCGGTGTTCGGCGGCGAATGCTGAGACTGGAGCGATAATCTGAGATTCAAGGGGCCGCCTCTGCCGGCTTGGGCCACCCCGGCACGTGTGCCGGGGGAGGGATTCGAACCCCCAACTGCACCCCTGTTTCAGCTTCAACGTCAGTTTCAGCTTGCGCTCTCGCGCACCCCCTGATCGCGCAGGGGGCGTTCTCGGGGCTACCTGAAGAGGTAGCCGAACACCGCGTCGCCGACCCGCTGGTCGGTGACCTCGGTGCCGTTGGCCTCCTCGCGGGCGAACTTCACGGCCTGCTGGAGCCGTTCGACCCGGTCGAGGAGCTCGTTGACGCGGCGGGCCGGGAGGGCGCCGGAGAACTTCACGGTCGTCCAGTAGCCGACCGCGACGTCCTCGTAGTACACCTCCACCTGGGCCGGGTGCTTCTCCGTGGCCTCTGCCTTGACGTGGTTGCGCGGCACCTTCTTGGTGCGGATGGTGCGCACGGGGTCCGTCTTCCAGGAGTCCGTGGAGGGGTCCAGGTTCCAGGACTCCGAGGCGTCGAGGACCGGCAGCTTGCGCACGAACGTGTTCAGGTCGGTGAGCTGCTTCTCCAGGAAGAGCAGGTAGGGCACCGGAACCTGGGCGAGCAGCACGCTGCCGTCGACGACCACGTCGGCGGCGGCGGTGCGGTTCGCCCAGTCCTTGGTGGCCGCCACGTCGAACAGCCGGGTCAGCGTGTTCGCCGTCGCCCGCAGCACGTCCTCCGCCTTGACCTGGACCCGCGTGGACTCGGGCGGCAGCTGCTCGCCCTCCTCGTCCTTGGGCTGGTACGTACGCGAGAGGCCGGCCAGCAGGGCGGGCTTCTGCACGTCGTGGTGAGCCTGCGAAAGCTCCTGGAGGGACTTGGACTTGACGCCCTTTTCGACTGCGATGATCTGATTCAGCTTCGGCACGCGATCAACGTAGCAACGGCTCCGGTACGACCACCATTTCTTTTCCGGTGCGCTCCCCGCCGGTCCCTACCCGTGCAGCCGTACCGGGAGGTCGTGCAGGTCGTTCTGGGTGAGGACCGGCTTGTTGCGCAGCTCCTCGCGGGGGACGGCCAGGGTGAGGCCGGGGAAGCGGGCGTACAGGGCCGGGAGGGCGACGAGGGCCTCCAGGCGGGAGAGGGCCGCGCCGGGGCAGACGTGGGGGCCGTGGCCGAAGGCGATGTGCCGGTTGGGGGTGCGGGTGATGTCGAACTCGCCCGCGTCCTCGCCGTGCTGGGCCTCGTCGCGGCCGAGCGCGCCGAAGGAGACGATCAGGCCCTCGCCCGCCGGGAGGACCCGGTCCCCGACCTCGATGTCCTCGGTGGCGAAGCGGATCAGGACGTGCGAGGTGGGGGTGGACCAGCGCAGGGTCTCCTCGATGACGTTCTCCCAGGGGACCTCGCCCTTCAGGACGAGGTCCCGCTGCCCGGGGTGCGTCTCCAGGGCGACAACGGCGTTGACGATCAGGCTGATGGTGGTCTCGTGTCCGGCGGCGACCATCAGCTGCAGGGTGTTGGTGATCTCCTCGGTGGTGAGGTGGTCACCGTCCTCGGAGGCGGCGATCAGCGCGCTGGTGAGGTCGTCGCCGGGGGCGGTCCGCTTGGACTCCACGATCCGGGAGAAGAGCGTGCCGAGGTCCGCCATCATCTGGGGGACCTCTTCGGGGAGGGTCTGCGTGGAGAAGAACTTCTCGAAGAGGGCCTTCAGCCGCGGGTGTTCGGCGGCGTCGACGCCCATCAGCTCGCTGATGACGTTCATCGGCAGCGGGTAGGCGAAGTGCGCCTTGAGGTCGACGGTCTCCCCGGCCGGGAGGGCGGCCAGCCCGTCGAGCGAGCGGGCGGTGAGGGCCTCGATGCCGGCGCGCAGCTTCTCCACCCGGCGGGCGGTCAGGGCCTGGGCGACGAGGGTGCGCAGCCGGCGGTGTTCGTCGCCGTCGACGGTGAGCATGGAGCGGCCGGGGTTGGCGAGACCTATGAGCGGCCAGTCCAGGGGGATCTCGCCGCGCTGCCAGGCGCCCCACACGTTGATGTCCTTGACGACCCGGGGGTCGGTGAGGAGCTTGCGGGCCTCGGCGTGGTGCGTGACGGCGTACACGGCGACGCCGCCGGGGAGGACGACGCGGGCCAGCGGGCCGGCGGCGCGCAGTGCGGCGCTCTCGGCGTCGAGGTCGGTGACGAAGGGGTCGAGGGTGAGGGGGGCGGGGCCGGTGTGGTCGATCGGGCAGGTCACGGGGTGGCTCCAAGCGCGGGGGTCGGGGTGTAGGTCACGGGGAGGGCGCTGAGGCCGCGCAGCCAGGGCGAGGGCCGCCGGGTGAGTTCGGCGGCGGGCCCGGCGAGGTCGACGTCGGGGAGGCGGTCGAGGAGGACCTCGATGCCGGTCCGGGCGATGGCCTCGGCGACCTCCTGGGCCGGGAAGGGGCAGCGGTGCTCCCCGTGGCCGAAGGAGAAGAAGGCGTTGTTGCCGCCGGTGAGGGCGCCCGCGTCGGTGCGTACGTGCGGGTCCCCGTTGGCGGCGGCCAGGCCCAGCAGGACCAGGTCGCCGCTGCCGATGCGCCGGCCGCCCAGGTGGGTGTCCCGGGTGGTCCAGCGGCCGGCGACGTTCTGGGTCGGGGTGTCCTCCCAGAGCACTTCGTTCATGGCCTCGCCGACGCTGTGCCGGCCGCCCGCCAGGGAGGCGGCGAAGCGGTCGTCGGTGAGCATCAGGCGCAGTGAGTTGCCGATCCAGTCGGCGGTGGGCTGGTGGCCGGCGGCCATCATCACCATCAGGTCCTGGGCGATCTCGTCGACGGTGAACCCGGCGGTGTTGGCCAGCATCCGGGAGGCGACGTCGGGGCCGGGCTCGGCGGCCTTGGCGGCGAGGAGCGCGTACATGGACTCGGCGAGGTGGCGCTGGCCGTCGAGGGCGCCCTCCCGGCCGTTGATCATGTCGTTCATGGCGGTGACGAGGCCGGGGCCCTGTTCGTCGGAGAACCCGTAGATGCGGGCGAGGACGCGCAGGGGGAGGAGCATGGCGTATTCGCCGACGATGTCGCAGCTGCCCTTGGAGCAGAGCCCGTCGATCAGTTCGTCGGCGAAGCGTTCGGCGTGCCCCTTGAGTTCGAAGGGGTCGACGGACTCCAGCGCGTCGGAGATGACGGCGGCGCGCTCGCGGTGGCGTTCGCCGACGGTGTAGAGGATGGACGGCTGCTTGCGGCCGATCATCGGGAGCAGCGGCCAGTCGGCGGGGATGCGGTCCCACTGGTTCCACAGGTCGGAGTCGCGGGAGAAGAGCTGGGGGTCGCTGGTGACCTGGTGCAGTTCGCGGTAGCCGAGGACCAGCCAGGCCGGCACGTCGCCGTCGAGGACGACCGGGGCGACGGGGCCGTGGTCGCGGCGCATCTCCCGGTACAGCTCGGCGGGGTCGCTCTGGAAGCGCGGGCCGCCGAGGTAAACGGGCTGCGGCTCGGGGGTGGTCACGGGGTGGGCTCCGGGATGGGGTGCGGGACGGCGTCCGGCCGGTCGGGCCGGTGGCTGTGGCGGTGCTGGAGGTGCTGGAGGTGCTCGACGAGCGAGATGAGCACCTGCTTGCTGGACGCGCGGGACCGGGCGTCGCAGAAGAGCAGGGGCACCTCGGAGGGGAGGTCGAGGGCGGTGCGGATCTGCTCCGGGGTGTGGGCGGGTCCGCCGAAGTCGTTGCAGGCGACGACGAAGGGCGTGCCGTGGTGTTCGAGGCGGTCGATGGCGTACCAGGAGTCCGCGAGGCGGCGGGTGTCGACGAGGACGACCGCGCCGAGGGTGCCGGAGAAGAGGCGGTCCCACAGGAACCAGAACCGCTCCTGGCCGGGGGCGCCGAACAGGTAGAGCACGTTGTGGGCGTCGAGGGTGATCCGGCCGAAGTCGAAGGCGACGGTGGTGGCGGTCTTGGCGCCGATGCCGTCGGTGTCGTCGACGGCCTCGCCCGCCTTGGTCATCGTCTCCTCGGTGTTCAGCGGGCGGATCTCGCTGACCGAGCGGACCATGGTGGTCTTGCCGACGCCGAAACCGCCCACGATCACGATCTTGAGGCCGTTGTCGGCGGTGCTGCTGAGGTTCTGCCGGGGCTCGCCCGGGTCAGAGGTTGCGGAGTCCAACGAGCACCTGCTCCAGGATGTCGGGGTCGGGAAGGCGGTACGTCGTGACGCGCGGGTGCCGGGCGCTGATGCGCCCGGCTGCGAGGAGGTCGGCCAGGAGGATCCGTACGATCGAGACGGGCAGGCCCAGTTCGGCGGCGACCTCCACGACGGCGGTCGGGTAGCGGCACATCCGCAGGATCGCCGCGTGCTCGGACTGGATGCCGGGAACCGGGTCGCACTCGGCGACGATCAGGGTCACCAGGTCGAAGGCGTCGCTCCCGGAGCTGCTGCGGCCGCCGGTGAGGGTGTACAGCCGGTCCGGGGAGTCGTCCCGGCCCGGCCTGACGCGGCTCATCCCCGGGGCCGGGCGATCAGGTGCTCGCTCAGCTGCTCCACCAGCTCGGACATGTTGTGGCCGACGAGGCCCGCGTCGGCGTCCTCGGCGGCGACGAGCGCGAGGTGCGCGCCCTCGCCGGCCTCGACGATGAAGAGGATCCCGCCGTAGAACTCGGCCATGGCGGAGCGGACCCCGCCGGTGCCGTCGCCGAACTCGATGGACGCCCCGTGGGACAGGCTCTGGATGCCGGCGGAGATCGCGGCGAGCTGGTCGGCCTGGTCGACGGACAGCTCGGGGGTGCGGCACAGCTTGAGGCCGTCGCGGGAGAGCACGAGGGCGTGCCGGGCGCCGGGGGTGCGCTCCAGGAGTCCTTCCAGGAGCCAGCTGAGCGTCTCGTCGGTGGTGGGGCCGGTCATGGGGTGTCGTTGCCTTCCGGGTGCGGGGGGTTCGTGGGCTGCTGCGGCGCGGGGGCCGCGGTGCCGCGTACGGCTTGGCGGAAGCTGCCGAAGCGGGCGGCGGACCGGGACGCGCCGCCGGGGGCGGCCGGGGTACGGGCCGCCGCGCTCGCGGCGTCGGGACCTTCGGGGTGGGCGGCGGCCAGGGTCCGGCCGCGCCGCCGCTGGGGCAGTCCGCTCTCGCCGAGCACCGGGATCCGGCCGGTGGTCTCGGACTCCCCGGAGTCTACGGGGGTGTCGTGGACGGGCTCGGCCTCGGTCCGCGGCGCGGGAACGGCCGCCGGGGCGGGGGCGGGAGCTGCCGGAGCCGCCGGGGCGGGGGCCGCCGGGGCCGGCTCGGGGACCGTCAGGAGGGCCGGGGCGGGCACGGGTTCGGCCGGGGCGTGGCTGATCAGCTCTTCCGGGATCATCATCAGCGCGCCGGTGCCGCCGCGCGCGGAGGGGCGGAAGGAGACGGTCAGGCCGTGCTTGCGGGCGAGGCGGCCGACGACGGCGAGGCCGAGGCGGGTGCCGGAGAGCCCGGCGAGGTCCAGGGACTCGGCGGTCACGGCCTGTTCGGCGCGGCGCAGCTGGACCTCGCTCATGACGAGGCCGCTGTCCTCGACGGTGATGACGACCCCGGCCGGCACCTCCTCCACGTAGACGTGGACCTCGGCGGTCGGCGGCGAGAAGTTGGCGGCGTTGTCGAGGAGTTCGGCGAGGGCGTGCATGACGCCCTCGGCGGCGTGCCCGGCGACGGCGGCCTCGCTGGTGAAGTGCAGCCGGACCCGCTGGTAGCCGCCGATGCGGCCCATGGCTCCGCGCAGGATGGACTCCATGACGATGGGCTTGGCCCAACGGCGGCCGGAGCGGGCTCCGGTGAGGACGGCGATGGAGTCGGCCAGGCGGCCGGCCTGGGCGGTGCGGTGGTCGAGGTGGAGCAGGTCGCCGAGGACCTCCTCGTCGGCGTGCTTGTGCTCCATCTCCCGCAGGTCGGCCAGCATTCCGGTGGCGAGGGCCTGCATCCGGCCGGCCGCGTTGGCGGCGGCGGCCATGGCGGCGGCCCGGCCCGAGCGGGCGCGGCGCAGCTCCTCGCCGAGCCGTTCGCGGGTGGCCTGCTGGGCGGTGGCGAGCCGGTCCAGCTCGGCGGCGTGGGCCGTGGTGAGGTGGTGCAGTTCGGCGGCGTGGGCCGTCGTCAGGCGCTCCACCTCGGTGGCGTGGGCGGTGGTGATCCGGCTGTGGTCGGCGGTGCGGGCCGCCGCGTCGCGGGCGCCGTCGGCCGTCAGCCGGGCGATGTAGGCCTCACGGGTGTGGAGTTCGCCGGTCAGGCGGGAGAGGCGGCCGCGCAGCTCCCGGGCGCTGCGCGCCCACCAGGTGACGGCGCCCGCGGCGACCGCGAGCAGCAGCGAGCCGGAGAAGGAGAACCAGGCCAGGGGGGTTTGGACGGCCGACGGGGCCGCGGCCACCGCCGCCGTGGACAGAGCACCCGCGGCCGCTGCCGTGACCAGCAGGGCGAGCGCGGAGGGGCGGAGGGGGGAGAGCGACGCCGTCATCAATCAAGGCCTCAAACCGGGCGTAAATGGAAGAGAAGGTTCCTGTGGCAACGGGGCACAACTATAAGAGGATTGTTGATCGTTTAGGAAAGGTCTTGATAAACATTACGTTGAGTAGTGCCCACTAAGGCTGCTTCTGGAGCGGTTTCGGGGCTATCTCATGGCATCCTGTGACGTCACCACTCGCCGGACGGAATCGGCGGACGTCCGGGAAAACGGGGAAGATCCATGAGGCTCTGCTTCCTGGTGGAGGAGCACTACCGCCACGACGGCATGCCCAACGAGGTCGTCCGGCAACTGACCGCCTGGGGACACCAGGTGGACGTGGTCCGCCCGGGCGGCTCCCTGCTGCGCATGGACGGCCTGGTCCGGGCCGGCGCGCACGACGCCTGGGTGCTCAAGACGGTGTCCGGCGGCCCCGGGCTCACCCTGCTGGAAGCCGCGGCCGCCGCCGGCACGACCACCGTCAACGACGCCCGCTCCATCCGCGGGGTACGGGACAAGGCGCTGGCCGCCGCACTCGGCAGCGCCCGGGGGCTGCCGCTGCCGCCCACCTACGCCCTCGCCCGGCCCGAACTCCTCGCGGGCGTACCGGACAGCGCGTACCCGCTCGTGGTCAAGCCCGCCGACGGCAGCTCCGGGCGGGGCGTGCACCTGGTGCCCTCGCCCGACCGGCTCGCCGCGCTGCTGCCCGAACTCGCCGGCGAGGGCATGCTCATCGCGCAGCCCTACGTCCCGAACTCCGGCACCGACCTCAAGGTGTACTGCGTCGGCGGGGAGCTCCACGCCACCGAGCGCCGCTCCCCCCTGCATCCGGAATCCCCCGTCCGCGAACGCCTCGTGCGGCTGCCGGCCGAGGTGGCGCGGATCGCCGCCCGGGTGGGCGAGGTGTACGGGCTGGACCTCTACGGGGTGGACGTGCTGCTGGGTCCCGACGGGCCCGTCGTGGTCGACGTGAACGACTTCCCGAGCTTCCGCCAGGTGCCGGACGCGGCCGCGCGGGTCGCGCGCGCCGTACTGGACCTGGCCCGCTCGGGCGGCGGACACCCGGCCGCCGCGCCCCTCGCGCCGGAGCGCCCGTACGCCCGCCCGGTGCCCGTTCCCGCGCAGGCGGCGGCCGGGGCGGGGGACGGCGCGTGAGGGTCGGCCTGATCACCCCCGACGCCGGGCACCCGCTGCTGGCCGCCACCGCCGCGCTGCTCGCGCCCGAGCACGAGGTACGGGTGCTGGACCCGGGGGCCGGACCCGCCGCGGCGGCCGGGGCGCGGGCCGACGTGTACCTGCTGAAGGCACGGACCCCCTCGGCCCTCGCCCTCGCCCGGGAACTGGAACGGCGCGGGGCGCCCGTACTGAACTCCGCGGCGGCCACCGAGCGCTGCCAGGACCGCACCGGCATGGCCGAGCTGGCGCTGAGCGCCGGACTGCCCTTCGCCGCCACCCGCACCTACGCCTCGCTCGCCGGGCTGGGGGCGGAGGTCCGGCCCGGCCGGCCGGTGGTGGTCAAGAGCCGGCTCAGCCGCAAGCACGACCTGGTCGCCCGCGTCGACGGCCCCGGGGAACTGCGCGCACTGGCCGCCGCGGGCTGGGAGCGGGAGCCGGTCGTGGTGCAGCCGTTCGCCCCCAACGACGGCTGGGACCACAAGCTGTGGGTCATCGGCGGCCGGGTCTTCGCGGGCCTGCGCCGCTCCGAACTCGCCGTCGGCGGCAAGGAGCCGGCCCGCCCGCTCGGGGCGCTGCCCGACGGCTGGACCGAACTGGCCCTGGAGGTGGGCGCCGTCTTCGCCCTGGACGTGTACGGCGTGGACGTCATCGCCACGGACGGCGGCGGGCCCCTCATCGTCGACGTCAACGCCTTCCCCGGCATCCGCGGCCAGTCCGGCGCCCCCGAAGCCCTCGCCGCCCTGGCCCTGCGCCGCGCCGGACGGCCGGTGTAGCGGCCGGGGAAGTCGGGCGGAGGACGGCCGGTCAGCGGGGCGGTGTGCGTAGACTCGCATCGGCGCGACCCATGACGACGAGGATTCCATGCACCCCGCCGACGAAGACCCGCAGCGGCTGGACCCGGCCAGCCTCCACAACGCGAGGACGACGATCGTCCAGCTCCTCGGCCGGGCGGGGGTTCCCGCCGGCTCCGCCGAGGAACTGATCGGGCTGGTCGAGGCCGGCGTCCTCGCCGCCGCCCACCGTGAGGCCGAGGAGGCCGCGGAGACCGCTCCGGCCGGGAAGGGCGAACTCTACGAGTCGGGCTGGCTCGACGGCGCCCGCGCCCTCACCGGGGAACTCGGCGGGATCGCCGAACGGGCCCTGGCCCGGGCGGTCGGCGCCGGCCCGGCGGAGGACTCCCCCGAAGCCCGGCCGCCCGTCCGGCGGATGGAGGTGGAGCGGGCGAAGGTGGCGGTGACACCGCTCTACCTGTCCTTCAGCACCGTCTCCGACCTCGACCCGGAGGTCTCCGAGCAGGTGCTCACCGCCGTCCTGGGGACGATGAGCCCCAGGCAGCGGGCCGGATACGCGGGCCGCCTCACGCGGTTCGCCGCCGACCACCGCCCCCACCTGACCCGGCTGTACGCGCAGTACGGGCCGGGCAGCACCATCACCCTCCACGGCCGCTACTCCCTGCTGCACTCCCCCACCAGCCTCGCCGTCCTGGAACGCCTCGCCGCGTCGCCGTCGGCGCTGCGCGAGGAGTGGGACGCCGCCGAGCTGCCGCCCTCCTGGCTCGACGGGCTGACGAAGGCGCGGGAGGCGTCGGAGACGGCCTAGGGGGTGTCCGCAAAGTCTCGCCTGCGGGCGGACGGCGCCACTTTGCGGACACCCCCTAGCCCAGGAACGCGGCGACCGCGCCGGCGAAGGCCTCCGGGTCGTCGAGCCACGGGAAGTGGCCGGCTCCGGGCTGGACGGTGAGGGCCGCGTCCGGGAACAGGCCTGCGTACGCGGCCATCGCGCGCGGCGGGGCCGCGATGTCGGCCCCGCCCGCGAGCAGCAGCACCGGGGCGGCGAGCCCGGCGAGGGCCGCGCGGGTGGCGTCCGGGTCGAAGGCGCCCTCGGCCCCGTACGCGGCCGCGGCCTCCTGGTTCTTCTGCCCGGCCTCGGCGGCCCGGTGTGCGCGGGCCGCGTCGTCCCAGCGGCCGTACCAGAAGGGGGCGATGGCCCCGAAGGTGCCGGCCGTGGCCCGGCCCGCGACGAGTTCCTCCAGTGCCGCGTACGCCGGGGCGAACCAGGGCTCCGCGGCGCGCAGCCGGGCCGTCTCCAGCCGGTCGTCGCCGGTGACGGGGATGCCGACGGCGAACACGCTGGGCGTGACCAGCAGCAGCCGGCCCACGCGTCCGGGGTGGCGGGCGGCGTACAGGGCGGCCAGGTTGGCGCCGGCGGAGTGGGCGAGCAGGTCGAGCGTCTCCAGGCCGAGGTGCTCGCGCAGGGCCTCGACGTCGTCGACGAGCCGGTCGCAGCGGTAGCCGGCCGGGTCGTCGGGGGTGGCCGAGGAGCCCGTACCGCGCAGGTCGAGGCGGATCACGCGGCGGTACGGGAGGAGGCCGTCGAGGCCGGCGAGGTAGGCGGAGTCCTGCATGGGGCCGCCGGGGAGGCAGACGAGCGGGGTCCCGCCGCCCCGGACGTGGCAGGCGAGGCGGGTCCCGTCGTACGCGGGGAAGGTGATCACGTTCACGGGCCGGACCCTGTCAGCCGGATTCCGGCAGGTCAAACGGGTTTCGCGGGCCCGCCCGGGGGCGTTCGGACAGCCGCCTCGACCCGGCCCGCACCCCGCTCCCATACTTGGGCCCCATGAGAGGGAAGGAACCCCCGCGCACCAGCCCGCTGGTGCCCGGGGCCGTGGTGGAGACCATCGCGCGGTACGACTGGGAGTCCGTCGTCTGCGGCTGCGGCCGCTCGGCCGGGCATCTGGAGGGCACCCTGTGGGACGCGGCCGAGGGGCACCCGGCGGCGTACCACGCGCTGGAGGGGCACGTCTTCACCCGGTCGCGGCTGTGGCCCCCGGCCCCGGCGGCCTGCGCGGTGCTGATGGCCGTCTGGTCGGCCGGCCCGCCCCGGCTGGCGACCCGCGAGGCCCTGCTGTGGACGCTGCTGGCGCTGCTGAACTCGGAGGACGACGGGACCCCGTACGAGGCGGGGCTCTACGGCCAGTGCGCCGCCCACGTCCGGGCCGGCCTGCCGCTGCTGCGCGGCGGCCTCGCGGGCCGGCCCGGTTCGGTGTCGGCGGCCTACGCCGAGGGCATCGTGGACCTCATCGCGCTGTGCACGTGAGGCCGCCCAGCAGGGCCGGGGTGACCTCCTCCAGGGAGGCCGCGAAGGTCCGGGCCGGCGAGGACGGCACGCCGAGCAGCGAGGGCACCACCAGGACCGGGCAGCCGGCCGCCTCGGCCGAGGCGGCGCCGTCCGGGGAGTCCTCCACCGCCACGCACTCCCCCGGCGCGAGTCCCAGGCGCTCGGCGGCCGCCCGGTAGGGGTCGGGGTGCGGCTTGGTCCGGTCCGTGTCGTCGACGGAGAGGGTGAAGGCGAAGGGGACCCCGGCCAGCGCGCCCGTCACGACCTGGTCGACGACCAGCCTGGGTGAGGCGCTGACCAGGGCGAAGGGCACGCCCTCGGCCTCCAGGGCGGCCAGCAGCCGCCGGGCGCCGGGGCGGACGGGTGCTCCGGCGGCGACCCGCCGGAAGAACCCGTCGGTGAGTTCGGCGGCCACGGCCCCGGCAGCCGGGGCGCCGGCTCCGGCGGTCCGTACGAGGTGCGCGGCGGTGTCCGCGACGGCGCGGCCGACGACCTCGGGGGCGTCCGCCGGCCCGAGCGCGTGGCCGAGCCGGGCCGCGGTCTCCTCGGCGGTCCGCCACCACAGCACCTCGGTGTCGACGAGGGTGCCGTCCATGTCGAAGAGGACGGCGGCCGGTGCCGCCCTCACGCGGTGCCCGCCTCGACGAGCACGGGCCGCTCGACCGGGCGTACGCGGGCCCGCGCGCCGGGCTCCAGCCCGGCGGCCTCCCGGGACGGCAGGTCGGCCTTGACCCGGGTGCCGTCGGCGAGGTCGAGGTGGAGGCGGGTGACGGCGCCGAAGAAGGAGGCCGACACCACGGTGGCTCCGCCCTCGGGGTCGGCGGCCACGGTGAGGTTCTCGGGGCGGACCAGCACGCGCACCCCGGACGTCCCGGGGACGGGGGCGGGGCCGTCGACCGGCAGCCGGACGCCGGCGACCTCGACGTCACCTGAGCCGGTGAGCCGGCCGGGGATCCGGTTCATGGTGCCGACGAACTCGGCGACGAAGGGGGTCGCGGGCCGCTCGTACAGCTCGGCGGGGGCGGCGCACTGCTCCAGTTTCCCGGCGTTGAGCACGGCGACCCGGTCGGCCATGGACAGGGCCTCCTCCTGGTCGTGGGTGACGAAGACGGTGGTGATGCCGAGGGA
This sequence comes from Streptomyces sp. NPDC044002, assembly GCF_056434525.1. NCBI lineage: Bacteria > Bacillati > Actinomycetota > Actinomycetes > Kitasatosporales > Streptomycetaceae > Streptomyces > Streptomyces sp. NPDC044002. Next base: position 250,433 of record NZ_JBWKEZ010000003.1, on the reverse strand, counting down.
CAGCTGGAGCCTGCGGATCTCCTCGCGCAGGCCGGCCCGTACCTTGGCGTCCAGGGCGGAGAGCGGTTCGTCGAGCAGCAGCACGCGCGGGCGCAGCGCCAGGGCCCGGGCGAGCGCGACGCGCTGCTGCTGGCCGCCGGACATCTGGTGCGGGTAGCGGTCGCCGTGCTCGGGGAGGCCGACGAGGTCGAGGAGTTCGGCGGCGCGTTCGCGGCGGCGGGCCGCGGGGACCTTCCGTACGCGCAGGCCGAAGGCGACGTTCTCGCGGGCGTTGAGGTTGGGGAAGAGGCTGTACGACTGGAAGACCATCCCGGCGTCGCGGCGGTTGGCCGGGACCCGGGTGATGTCCGCTCCGTCGACCAGGACTTCACCGGAGTCGGGCTGTTCGAAGCCGGCGAGCACGCGCAGGGCGGTGGTCTTGCCGCAGCCCGAGGGGCCGAGCAGGGCGAGGAGTTCGCCGGGTTCGACGGTGAGGTCGAGGCCGTCGAGGGCGACGGTGGTGCCGAAGGCCCGGCGCAGTCCGCGGAACTCGACGCGGGCGCCCCCGGCGGCCGCGGCTCCGGCGGCGGCTTCGGCGGCTTCGGTTCCGGCGGCCGGCTTCCCGGCCGCGGGAAGGGTGGTGGACATGTGGGTCAGGGCTCCTTGCGGGAGGTGGCGGGGGCGGCGGCCGCGGTGGACGGGGTGGTTCCGGCCCGCGAGAGGGCGAGCAGCAGCAGCCAGGTGATAAGGAGGCTGAGGATGGAGACGGCCACCGACATCCGGGCCTGGGCCCCGGAGATGGAGACGATCCACACCGCGAAGGGCCTGAAGCCGAGCAGCGAGGAGATGGTGAACTCGCCGAGGACCAGCGCCAGGGTGAGGAAGGCCGCGCCGGCGAGCGAGGCCCGCAGGTTGGGCAGCAGCACCCGCAGGACCACGTGGGGCCAGCTCGCGCCGCAGCTGCGGGCGGCCTCGACCAGGGTGGGGACGTCCACGGCGCGCAGGCCCGCGTCGAGGGAGCGGTGGACGAAGGGCAGGGCGAGCACCGTGTAGGCGAGGACCAGCACGACGGGGAACTTCTCGTTCTGCACGGCCAGGAAGGTCTGGTACAGCGGGGTCCGCGAGAGGTGTTCGGGTCCCCAGCGCAGCACGGTGGTGATGCCGGTGACCAGGGCGATGGGCGGCACCACCAGGGGCAGGGTGCACATCACCTCCACGACGGGCCGCAGCCTCGGCGAGCCGATGCGTACGGCGATCAGCGCGGGCACGGCGAGCAGCAGGCACAGCGCGATGGTGGCGGCGGCGAGGCCGAGGGAGAGCAGCAGGCTCTCGGTGAAGCCCTCGGCGCCGAGCAGCCGGGTGTACGCCTCGAAGGTGATCCCCTGCCCGGGGACGTGGACGGTGAAGACGAAGGAGGCGATCAGCGGGAGCAGGAAGTACGCGCCGGCGAGGGCGAGTACGGCTCCGCGCCAGACGCGCGGCCGGGGGCGGCGGCGGGCCTCCGCCCGCCGGGCCGCGTACGTCTGCGGGGCGGTCTCGGTCATCGCAGCCATCGGGCGCTCCGTCGCTGGAGGGGCAGGTAGACCGCCATGACCAGGCCGGCGATCAGGATCATGTCGAGGCCGAGGGCGAGCGCCACGTTCTCCTGGCCGGTGAGCACGTTGCCGGAGAGGGCGTCGGCGATCTTCAGCGTCACCAGGGGCACGGAGCCGCCGACGAGGGCGGCCGCGGTGGCGTGGGCGGCGAAGGCGGTGCCGAAGAGCAGGACGAACCCGCCGAGCAGGGAGGGTGCGAGGACGGGCAGGCCGACGTGGCGCCAGAACTGCCAGGTGCTCGCCCCGTTGTTCCGGGCGGCCTCGCGCCATTGGGGGCGCAGTCCGTCCAGTGCGGGGACGGTCACGATCACCATCAGGGGGATGAGGAAGTACAGGTAGACCACGGTGAGGCCGGTGAAGGAGTACAGGTTCCAGCCGAGGCCGGTGAGGTCGGCGAGCTGTGTGACGACCCCGGAGATGCCCGCGGTGGCGATGAAGGCGAAGGCGAGCGGTACTCCGCCGAAGTTGGCGAGGACGCCGGAGGCGGTGAGTGCCGCGGAGCGCAGGGCGGTGGAGCGGGAGGTGGCCACCGCGTGCGCGACCAGGACGCCGAGGACCGCGCCGAGGAGGGCGGTGAGGGCGGAGAGCTGGACGCTGCCGGTGAGGGAGCCGAGGTAGGGGCCCTGGAGGGAGCGTGCGAGGTGCTCGCCGGTGAAGCGGGTGGAGCCGGTGGCCGGGTCGGTGCGGGTGACCGCGCCGAAGGCGATGGCGCCGAGGGGGATGCCGAAGCAGAGGCCGGTGAAGGCGAGGAGGGGGAGGGCGGCGAGCCAGGTGCGCGGGCCGCGCCGCCGGCGGCGGGGGGTGGTGCCGCCGGCGGTCCCCGTCGTGAGGGGGGTGGTGGTGGGGGCGGACATCAGCTGAGGGCCTTGTCCCACTTCTCGGCGAGGGTGGCCTTGGCCTTGTCGAGTTCGGCGGAGGCCGGGAAGGAGGGGGTGCCCTGGACCTGCGGGAGCTTGGTCACGGCGTCCTTGTCGGCGGTGCCGTCCTGGGTCATGCCGGGGAGCAGGACCGGGCGGGCGTGTCCCTTGAGCCAGATGTTCTGGCCCTCGGTGCTGTACAGGAACTCCATCCACAGGCGGGCGGCCGCCGGGTGGGGGGCGTCCTTGTTGATGGCCTGCGAGTAGTACTGGGCGTAGACGCCGTCGGTGGGGACGACGGTCTTCCAGTCGACGCCCTTGCCCTTGAACTGCTCGGCGTAGCCGGCGTTGAGGTAGTCCCAGTCGATGGAGATGGGCGTCTCGCCCTTCTCGACGGTGGCCGGGGTGGACTCGACGGGGATGAAGTTGCCGCTCTTGCGGAGCTGTCCGAAGAAGTCGATGCCGGGCTGGATGTCGGCGAAGGAGCCCTTGTTGGCGAGGGCGGCCGCGTAGACGCCGCCGAAGGCGGAGCCGGACTTGGTCGGGTTGCCGTTGAGGGCGACCTTGCCCTTGTACTCGGGCTTGAGGAGGTCGGCGAAGGTCTGCGGGCAGTTGGGGATCTTCGCGGCGTCGCAGCCGATGGAGACGTAGCCGCCGTAGTCGTTGTACCAGCGGCCGTCGGCGTCCTTCTGGGAGGCGGGAATCTTGTCCCAGGCGGTGACCTTGTAGGGGGCGAAGAGGTTCTCGGCGGCCCCGCTGCGGGCGAAGGCGATGCCGAGGTCGAGGACGTCGGGGGCGCGGTCCTGGCCCTTGCGGGTCTTGACGGCGGCGATCTCGTCGGAGCTGGAGGCGTCCGGGTTCTCGCTGGAGATCTTGACCTTGGGGTACTTGGCCTGGAAGGCCTTGATCATCTCGCCGTAGTTGGCCCAGTCCGGGGGCAGGGCGATGACGTTGAGCTTGCCCTCCTTCTCGGCGGCGGCGACGAGGGCCGCCATGCCGCCGAGGTCGGCGACCGAGGCGGCGGTGGCCGGCTGGGCCTTGGCCTTGCCGTCGGCCGCGGTGCCCGCGGCGGGCTGGTCAGGAGCGGCGCCGCACGCGCTGAGCGTGGTGAGGACGGCGGCGCCGAGCAGAACGGCCGCACCGCGACGGGCGGAGGAACTGAACACGGTCTCTCCCGGAGACGAAGGGGGGTTTCACTTGCCCAGGCATCACTTGTCTGAACAAGTTGGCTCCAGTTCGCCCGGGCCGCCTGTACGGCCGGTGAACGGCGGCTGGACCGCGGAGCACGGCTCGACGAAGACCCGAGAATGGCCGGAAGAAGTCGTGACAGAACCTGCTGGGATGATCATGAGTCGATCAGGAGCACACGGCGATCAGGGGGCGAACGGCATGGGAACGGTCCGGTATCTGGAGATCGCGCAGGCCCTGCGGGCGGCGATCCTGTCCGGCGAGTACCCGGTGGGCGCCCGGCTGCCCTCGGAGAGCGACCTCGCGGCCCGCTGGTCGGTCTCGCGCGGCACGGTCCGCCAGGCCGTGGCGACCCTCGCCGCCGAGGGGCTGATCGGCTCCAGCCAGGGCGCCCGCAGGATCGTCCTGCGCCACGAGCGCCGGCACAGCTTCGGGGAGCTGAACAGCTTCGCGCAGTGGGCCGAGGGGGTCGGGCACGAGGCCCGCAGCCGGTTCCTGTCCCGGACCCGGCGGCCGGCCACGGCGGAGGAGGCGGAACGGCTCGCCCTGGCACCGGGCACGGAGGTGCTGGCCGTGCTGCGGCTGCGGCTGCTGGACGGGGAGCCCACGATGGTGGAGCGGACGGCGTACGCCGACTGGGTCGCGGCGGCCGTCGAGGCCCTCCCGGCGGACTGCCGCTCGGTGATGGACAGCCTGGCGGCGGACGCCGGGATCACCGCCCACTACGGCGAGCACCTCATCGACGCCCTCCCGGCCGGCAGCGAGGACGCCCGCCTGCTGGAGATCCGGCGCGGCAGCCCGCTGCTGCGCCAGCGCCATGTCTCGGCCACCCGCACGGGGCGGCCCATCGAATGGTCCGACGACCGCTACCGAGCGGGAAGCGTCACCTTCAGTGTGAGCAACTCGTCGGTAGCAACCCCCTTGGAGCGCCACCCGGCCGGTGACCGGTGAACGCCGTCCTGGAGGGTCTGGCCGCCAACCCGGCCCTGCCGCCCGACCTGCTGGCCCGGCTGGTCCGCCTCGCCGTGCGCTCCCCCGGAACCGGCGGGGAGGAGCCGCTGTGGCTGGACCTGCGCGACCGCGAGGACCTGAGCCGTGACCAGGTCCTCGCCCTGGCCGCGCACGACGCGGCCACCGCCGTCTCCCTGGCCTACAGGGGCCGGCTGGACGCCGCCGACGTCGACCCGGCGGTCCGGCCTCTGGCCGCGGTCGCCCTGATCGACGAGGGCCGGGGCCTGCCCGGGTGGCCGCGGCTCCTCGCCGGGCATCCGGACCCCGCCCTGCGGGAGAAGCTCGCGGCCTGTCCCGGCCTGCCGCCCGAGGTGACGGCGGTGCTGGCCGCCGACCCCGAGCCGGAGGTGGTGGCGGAGCTGGCGCGGTGGGGCTCCCCGGACCCCGGGCTCGCGGCGCTCCTCGCCTCGCACCCGCACGCCGGGGTGCGCTGCGCGGCCGCCGCCAACCCGGCGATGCCCCCGGCGCTGCTCGCCGCCCTGCTCACCGGGGAGGGGCTGCCGGCGGCCGTCTCGTGCCAGGTCTGCGACCGTGAGCCGGTCCCGTTCGTCCACGACCCGCACTGCCCCCGCACCGACTGCGACCTGCCCGGCGGCGCCGCCTGCGACGGCTCCCACCAGTCCACGCTGCACGACACGCGCTGGGCGGCCCTCGACAACCCGGCCACCCCCGCCGGGGCGGCGGCCGGCTTCGCCGCCGACCCCTCGTCCCTGCTGCGCGGTGCCGTGGCCCGGCGCACCGGTCTGCCGCCCGAGGTGTACGCGCGGCTGGCGCGCGACGAGGTCCCCGGAGTCCGCTGGGACGTCGCCGCCAACCCCTCCATCGGCGAGGCCCTGATCCGGGAACTGGCCGCCACCGGGGAGCCGGAGGTGCTGCGCGGCCTGGCCCGGCACCCCCGGCTGCCGCTGGACGTGCTCGCCGGCCTGGCCGGTACGCTCCGGGCCGGACGGGAGCCGCTGCCCCGGATCGCCTCCGCCACGGCCGCCGAGGCCGGGGAACTGGCGGGATCCGTACACCCGGGCGTGCGCAGGCTGGTGGCCTGGCGGCGGGACCTGCCGCCCGGGGTGCGCGACGCCCTCGCCGCCGATCCGGACCAGAAGGTGGCGGGCGCCGTCGCCGCCCACCCCGGCCTGGCCCCCGAGCTGCTGCGCGCGATGGCCGCACGGCACGGCGTACGGGTCCTCGCGGAGCTGGCGGCCAATCCCGACGCCCCGCCGGACCTGCTGGAGGAACTCGTGCGGCACGACCCGGTGCCGGTACGGGTGTTGCGGGCCGTCGCCGGGCATCCCCGCGCCACGGCCGCCGCGTTGCGGGGCTGCCTGACCGACGCGAAGGCCCGGGCCCGGGCCGCCGGGCACCCGGCGCTGGCCCTCGCGGACCTGCTCACCCTGCTGGACGACCCGGGTCCCGGGGTGGCCCGGGCCGCTGCCGCGCACCCCTCGCTGCCGGTACGGGTGATGCGGGAGCTGGCCGCACTCCACGCGCCCGCCGGGCCGGAACCTCTGACAGGACCCCGCCGCGCGTAGCAGGATGGTCCCGGGCCGGTGGCCGTGGGCAACGGCCCGGGCGGCGAAGGGGGGACGGCGTGGCGGAGTACCTCGTCCGGGAGGGGCGCTGGGCGCTGTGGCTGGTCTGCGGGTGCTACCTGGTGGTGGTGTACATCACCAGCCGGGGTCTGATCGCCGCTCCCCGCTACCGCATGCTCCAGGCGCGCATCCACGACTGCCGCGCCCGGATCGCCGTGTGCGCGGCCGGGCCGGCCGGCGAGTCCGCCGCCCTCGGGGCGGTCACCGAACGGCTGGACCGGCTCGAACGGAACGGGCAGGTCGCCTGGCGGCTGCTCCCCCGGCGCTGGGTGGTCGCCATCCCGCTCTCCAAACTCGCCTCCGCCTGGCGGGTGCTGCACGAGGCCGAGAGCCAGCTGCTGCGGCTGGAGGGGCCCGAGGAGATCGCCCTGCGGGTCCACGCCCTGCGGCTGCGGCTCACCTCCGGCCACGACCCGGAACTCGGCTCCCTCGCGGCGGAGCTGACACCCCGCCACGGCGACCCCGCCGCCGAGCGGGCCCTGCTGATCGCCGTCACCGAGCAGCTGTCCCGGCAGGAGGACGAAGCCTTCGAGCGGGAGTACGAGCTCCAGCGGATCGCCCTGTGGCTGGCGCTCACCGGCCTCGGCGCGGTCCTGCTGATCGGCCTGGTGCTCGACCACCGCCTGTCGCTGCTCCTCGGCGGGCTGGGCGGGTTCCTGTCACCGCTGATCGGTGTGATGCGGGCGCAGCGGCCCGCGTCCTGGGGCGTCCTCGTGCTGGCGCCGGTCGGCGGTGCGCTGGCCGCGCCGGGCGGGCTGCTGCTGGTGCGGATGCTCGCCGACCCCGAGCTGAACCTGCTGGGCCAGGTGTTCCTGGACAACTCCTGGGGGGCGCCCGCCCGGCCGATCGCCCTGGCGATCGCCCTCCTGTTCGGCTTCTCGGGCACCCTGTTCTCCCGCCTCGCCCTCGCGGCGACCGGCCAGCTGATGCCGGTGGCCGGCCGTGCGGCCCCCCGCGCCGGCATCCCGGCCCAGCCCCCGGCCCCGACGGCGCCGCCCGGGCCGGCGGGTCAGCCGATGCGGTAGCGCCGGCCCACCGCGAACCGCCCGTTCAGGGCCTGATGGCATGATCGGTACATGATCAGTGAACCCCGCCCGTCCGGTACGGCGAAGTACGTCCTGTTCGACGTCGACGGCACCTTGATCGACGCCCTGGACAATCAGCGCCTGGTCTGGCGGACGTGGGCGCAGCGGTACGGCCTGGACCCCGACGAGGTCCACCGGGTGGCGCTGCGCACCCGGCCGGTGGAGACCTTCGCGCAGGTCGCTCCGGACCGGGACCCCCAGGAGTGCCTCGCCGCGCTGCACGCGCTGGAGGACGAGGACGTCCGCACCGGCGCCTACGGGGCCTTCGACGGGGGCCCGGAACTGCTCGCCGCCCTGCGGCCCGGGAGCTGGGCACTGGTGACGTCGAACTACGAGCACCGGGTGCGCGGCCGTTTCGCGCGGACGGGCCTGCCGGTCCCGGAGGTCGTGGTGGACGCGGCCGCCGTGGAGGAGGGCAAACCGTCGCCGGTGCCGTACCTGCGGGCCGCCGCGCGGCTCGGTGCCCGGCCGGAGGACTGCCTGGTCATCGAGGACGCCCCGGCCGGGGTGCAGGCCGGGCTGCGTGCCGGGATGACGGTGTGGGGAGTCAACGCCGTCACCGCGGTGGACGGCGTGCACCGCCACTTCGGCACCTTGCGCGAAGCGGTCGGTGACATCCTCGCCTTCGCTTCGGGCTCCCTCACCGACCGCCCGGCGTGACCAGGCCCGTCTCGTAGGCGAGTACCACCGCCTGGGCGCGGTCGCGCAGGGACAGCTTGGCGAAGATCCGGGCCACGTGCGTCTTGACCGTGGCTTCGCTGAGCGTCAGCTCCCGCGCCAGTTCGGCGTTGGACAGGCCCTGGCCCATCAGGGTCAGGACCTCCCGCTCGCGCGGGGTCAGCGCGGCCAGGTCGCGGTGCGGGGCCGGGGGTGCGGAGGCTGCGGCGGGCTGGGCGCAGCGTTCGACCAGGCGGCGGGTGATGGAGGGCGCGAGGAGGGCGTCCCCGGTGTCCACCAGGCGTACGGCGGCGGCCAGGTGCTCGGGGGTGACGTCCTTGAGCAGGAAGCCGCTGGCTCCGGCGGCGAGGGCGGCGTAGACGTACTGGTCGAGGTCGAAGGTGGTCAGCATGATCACCCGGCACTCCGGCAGCTCGGCGAGGATCCGCCGGGCGGCCGCCAGCCCGTCCATGCGCGGCATGCGGATGTCGAGGAGGACCACGTCGGGGCGCAGGGCCCGCGCCATCGAGACCGCCTCCACCCCGTCGGCGGCCACCCCGGCGACCTCGATCCCACGGGCCGTCAGGATCAGCCGGAACCCGGTGCGCACGAGTTCCTGGTCGTCGGCGATCAGGACCCGGGGTTCGGGCCGGGGCGCCGTCACGGCCGGTCCAGGGGGAGCCGGGCCCGCACCCGGTATCCTCCGCCGAGGCGGCGGCGGGCGTCGAGGTCGCCGCCGTAGACGGCGACGCGCTCGCGCAGGCCGGTCAGCCCGCGGCCCGTGCCCTCGCCGGAGCCGCGCGGCGCGGGCCGGTCTCCGGTCAGCACGCTCGCGCCGCCGTTGAGCACCTCCACCCGCAGGGCCTTGTCCGCGTACCGCACCGTCACCTCGGCGCCCGCGCCGTCGCCGTGTCTGAGCGCGTTCGTCAGTGCTTCCTGGATGATCCGGTACGCCGTCACGTCGATCCCGGCGGGCAACGGGCGCGGCTCGCCGGATATTCGTACCTCCACCGGCAGTCCGGCGAAGACCATCTTGTCGATCAGCCGGCTCAGCCCGTCAAGGCTCGGCTGCGGGGTCAGTTCCGCGGCGCCGCCGTAGGGTTCGTCCTTGCCGTCCTGGGCGGGCGCGAGGAGGCCGAGCAGGTTGCGCAGCTCGGTCATCGTGGTCCGTCCGGCGCTCTCCACGGCTCCCATTGCGGCCGCCGCCTCCTCGGGCATCGTCGCGAGCACCTCGCGGGCGGCCCCGGCCTGAACGATCATCAGGCTCACGTTGTGGCTGACGATGTCGTGCAGTTCCGCCGCTATCCTGGCCCGCTCCGCGTCGACCGCGCCGCGGGCCGCGCTCTCCCGCTCCCGCTCCAGCAGCCAGCGCCGCTCCCCCAGCGCCTCCCGGTGCGCGCGCCGCTCACGCGCCAGCGCGACCCCCAGCCAGAGCGCGGCCACGGCCGCCGCGCACGCGGTGCCCACGGCACCGCCCGTCGCCCATCCCATTTCTGCCACCCACCCCCGGCTCACCAAGATCCATCCCCACAAGCTTCGCAGGCCGCGGCCGTAGTACGCATCACTCCCCGGAGCTCCCCTCCCGCGTACATCCCCGGGATGACCCCGCCCCGGGTCTACATCCGGGGGGTGACGTCCGGCCCACGGGACGCCTTCTAGGTTCGTGACATGACAATCGATCACGACGCGGACCGGCATGCGGACCGGCAGGTCGTCGTCCGTCTGGACGGCGTGCACAAGGAGTACGGCGACACCAAGGCCCTCGACGGGCTGTCCCTGGAGGTCCGCAAGGGGGAGGCGGTCGCCGTGATGGGTCCCTCGGGCTGCGGGAAGTCCACGCTCCTGAACCTGGTGGCCGGCCTGGACCGGCCCACCGCCGGCCGCGTCGAGGTGCACGGGCAGGACCTCGGGAGCCTGTCCGAGACCGGGCTGGCCCTGTTCCGCCGGCGCAGCGTCGGCATGGTCTTCCAGTTCTTCAACCTCATCGACGACCTCCCCGCCCTGGACAACGTCGCCCTGGCCGCCCAGCTGACCGGCGCCCCGGCCCGGCAGGCCCGCCGCCGGGCCCTGGAGCTCCTCGACGAACTCGGCATCGCGGACCGCCGGAACCACTACCCGGCCACCCTCAGCGGTGGCGAGCGCCAGCGGGTCGCCGTGGCCCGGGCCCTGATGAACCGGCCGGCCCTGCTGCTGGCGGACGAGCCGACCGGCGCCCTCGACAGCCGCGCCGGGGAACAGGTGATGGACCTGCTGATCGATCTGAACCAGATCGGCCAGACCCTGCTGATCGTCACCCACGATCCCCGGCTGGCGGACCGGTGCGCGGGCCGCCTCGTCGAGGTCGCCGACGGCCGCGTCGCCCGGGAGCGGGCCCTCGACGCCACGGGCCACGAGACCCACGGGGCGCACGAGGTGCACGAGACCCACGAGGTGCACGAGACCCACGAGGTGCACGAGACCCACGAGGCGCACGGGGCGCACGGGGCCCACGGGGCGTACCGGGCCCGCCGGAACCCGGGGCGTTCCGCATGAGGGCCGTGTGGCGGGCCTCGCGCGCCGCCGTGAAGCGGCGCAGGGTCCAGACCTTCGTCATCGGGCTGGTGGTCCTGTGCTCCACCACCACCGTCCTGCTCGCTCTCGCCCTGCTCTCCGTCACCTCCGGCCCGTTCGAGAAGGCCTTCGAGGGACAGCGGGGCGCCCATGCCGTGGTCTCCTTCGACCCCGCGAGGACCACGGACGACCGGCTCGCCCGGACCGCCGGGCAGCCGGGTGTCGCGGCCGCCGCCGGCCCCTTCGGACAGGCCGTGGTCGCCGTCCCCCGGGACTGGCTCTGGATGCCCGGCGGCAGCCTCACCGTGGTGGGCCGCCCCGACCCCGGCGGCCCGGTCGACCGGCTCGAACTGCTGGAGGGCCGCTGGGCCACCGCGCCCGGCGAGATCGTCGTCAACTGGCCCGGCCGCGGCAGCCCCGGGCCCGGACTCCTGGGCAGCAGCCTGGAGGTGCCCGGAGCGGGCACCCTGAGGGTCGTCGGCTTCGCCAACAGCGTCAGCCGGTCGGCGAGCGCCTGGGTGACGCCGGCGCAGGTGGCGGCGCTGCACCCGTCCGCCGCCCAGATGCTGTACCGCTTCACGGACGCCTCCACCGAGGACCGGCTCGGCGAGCGGCTGGAGACGGCCACGCGGGAGCTGCCGCGGGACGCGGCGACCGGCGTCCAGACGTACTTCGCGCTCGAACGGGCCTTCTCGGCGATGGCCGACTCCTACCTCCCCTTCATGACCCTCTTCGGCGTCCTCGGTCTGCTGGTGTCCGTACTGATCGTCGGCAACGTGGTCAGCGGCGCGGTGGTCTCGGGCTTCCGCCACATCGGAGTGCTCAAGGCGCTGGGCTTCACCCCGAACCAGGTCGTAGCCGTGTACCTGACGATGCTGGCCGTGCCGGCGGCCGCGGGGTCGGTGCTCGGCACGGTGGCCGGCAACCTGCTCACGGGCCCCGTCCTGAAGGTGGCCTTCACGGGCATCGAGACGGGCCGGGCGATGACCGGCGAGGTCGAAGCCTGGGTGTCCGTCGTGTGCCTGCTGGGCGTACCCGCGCTCGTACTGCTGGCCGCCCTGGTCCCGGCGCTGCGCGCGCACCGGCTGCCGGCCGCCCGGGCGATCAGCGCGGGCGGCGCGCCCCGCACCGGGCGCGGCCGGCGCGTACAGCGGCTGCTCGCCGGCACCCGGCTGCCGCGCGCGGTCAGCATGGGCCTCGGCCAGCCCTTCGCCCGGCCCGGCCGGTCCCTGCTGACGCTGGCCGCCATCGTCCTGGGTGTCACCACGGTGACCCTCGCCACCGGGCTGACCGGCACCATGCTGGCCTTCGACGGCGCCGGCCGGCCGGGAGCGGGCCCCACCGTCCAGGTGTCGGCCGGCGGTCCGGGCGTCCGTCCGCTGGGGGACGAGGAACTCGAACGGCGGCTCGGGGAACTGCCCGGTGCCGAGGCCGTACGGGCCCGCGCGCTCTCCCAGGCGGGCCTGGTGGGCCAGAGCCAGCCGGTGTTCGCCGACTTCTACCGGGGGGACGACTCCGTGTACGAGGACGAGATCGCCCGGGGCCGGGCGCCGCGGGCGGCGGGCGAGGTCGTCGCCGGGCCCTCGTTCCTCCGGCAGCGGGGGCTGGAGGTCGGCTCCCGGGTCACGCTGGAGCTGGAAGGCCGGCGGCTGCCGGCGACCGTCGTGGGGATGCTGGTCGAGGGCAACGCCCGTGCGCTGGAGGCCACCTGGGGGACCCGCGACCTGCTGGCCCCGGACCTGCGCGCCACCGAGTACGCGGTCCGCCTCGCCCCCGGCTCCGACCCGCGGGCCTACGCCGAGGCGGTGGAAGCGCTGGACCCGGGGCTGGAGGTCCGGGTCCTGGGCGGCGCGAACGCCGGCACCGGCACGGTCGTCGCCTTCTCCTCGGTGTTCACGGTGCTGCTGACGGCCGTGGCCTCGCTGGGGGTGTTCAACACCGTGCTGCTGAACACCCGGGGGCGCCGCCGGGACCTCGGGACGATGAAGTCGATCGGCATGACCCCGCGGCAGGTGGTGGTGATGACGGTGACCTCGGTGGCGGGCCTGGGCACGGCGGGCGGGCTCCTCGGGATCCCGCTCGGGATCGCGGCCCACCGGCTGGTCGTCGACCACGTCGGCGTGGTCGCCTTCACCGGGCGGATGAAGGACGTGTGGCACGCGCCGCAGCTGGCCGGGCTCCTGCTGGCGGGTGTGGCGATCGCCGTACTCGGTGCGCTCCTTCCGGCCCGTGCGGCAGCCCGGACCACGATCGCGGCGGCCCTGCACACCGAGTGACCCGCCGGGGCCGTCCCAGGGGGTGTCCGCGAAGTGGCTCCCCCGGCTACCGCTGGGAGGTGCCCCAGCCCCGCGGCGTCCGGGCGGACGGCGCCACTTCGCGGACACCCCCTAGAACCGGCGCAGGCGGCGCTGGGCGGCCGCTGCCGCGAGGCGGGCCGCTCGGGCCGCGCGGTCGGCCTCGCGGTGGCGGGCCTCCGCCTCGGACACCGCCGCGTACGCCATGTCCCGCGCGGCCCGGGCCTGTTCGGCCTCCCCCAGCAGGCGCTCGACAGCGGCGTCGGCGTCGGCCGCGCGGGCCACGGCGTGCTGCCGGGCCTCCTCCGCCAGGCGCAGCTCCTCCTCGCGGGCGGAGACGGCCCAGGCCGCGTCCTCGGCGGCCGCCCGGGCCGCGGCGAGCCGGGCCGCGCGGGCGGGGTCGACGAGGGGCTCGGGCGCGGGCGGCGCGGCCGGGCCGGGTGCGCCGGGCCCCGGCTCCGGCCCCGGTCCGGGTTCCGATCCGGACTCCCGTCCGGACTCTGGTCCGCGCTCCGGTCCGGGCTCCCGTCCGGACTCCGGTACCGGTTCCGCTCCGGGTTCCGGTTCGGGCTCCCGTCCGGGCCGGGTCGGGGGGACGGGGGGCGGCAGTGCCGCGTCCGGGTCGACCGCCGGGAACTCCGACACCGGCGCGGGGGCCCGTACCAGCCGGCCCGAGGCCCACTCCCGGGCCGCGTCCGGGTCGGCGAGGACGGCGTGCAGGATCTGCTCCAGCTCCCGCACCACCGCCTCGGAGACCGGCGTCCCCGCCTCCTCGGCCAGCCGTGCGGCCTCCCGCGCGAGCGCCCCGATCACTACGTGCTGCTGGTGCGAGAGGTCCCGCAGCCGTTCCCCGTCCAGGGAGCGGTGCGCCGCCCGCAGGGTCTGCCCGAGCTGGAGGAACTGCTGCGTCTCGTCCGGTTTGGCCCGTACCAGCGTGTTGGACGCCCAGGCCGCGAGGGTCGGCCGCCGCAGGGCCGCGATCCGCTTGGCCGCCGCCGGGTCGCCGGCCTCCTTCACCCGGGCCGCGGCCTCGTCCCGCGCCGCCGTGAAGGAGGCCGGGTGGGGCAGGTACAGCGCGTCGACGATCTCGTCCAGATCCAGTTCCGCATCGGCATCCACGCGCCCCACTGTCCGCCATGGCCGCCCGCCCGGGGCGCCCGCGCCCCACGGCCACGCGGGTGAATGGCGCCGGGCCGCCGGTTCCCGTGCCGGGCGCGGCCCGTTGGAGGGGCGTGAACGGCCCGCCGCTCCCCCGCATCCGCTCCACGGTCCGCGACGGGGTCCTCTCCGTCAGCCTGGCCGGGGAGTTCGACCACTACAGCTGCGCCCCGCTGCGCGACCTCCTCGACGGGGCCGCCGCCCTCGGCGTCCGGCTCCTGGTCCTCGACGCGGCGGAGGTCGAGTTCTGCGACTCGGCCCTGCTGGACGTCCTGGAGCGGTGGTCCCGCGGCGGCCGCCGCTGGGAGCTGGCCGCCGCCTCGCGGTCGGTGCGCCTGCTGCTGGCGCTCTGGGACCGGGTGCGGGCCCCGCTGCCGCCGGTCAGCGGTCCGCCGCGGCCGGCTCGACGATCCGGCCGTCGCGCAACTCGACCACCCGGTCGGCGAGTTCCATCAGCTGCGGATCGTGGGTGGCGACCAGGGCCGTGACGCCCTCGCTGCGGACGACCGCGCGCAGCAGCCGCATGATGGAGCGGCCCGTCTCGGAGTCCAGCTGGCCGGTGGGCTCGTCGGCGATGATCAGGGCGGGTTCGTTGGCGAGCGCACGGGCCAGGGCGACGCGCTGCTGCTGACCGCCGGAGAGCTCCCCGGGGCGCTGTTCGGCGTGTTCGGCGAGGCCGACCAGGGCCAGCAGGGTGCGGACGCGCTCCTCGCGCTGCGCTGCCGGGACCTTGCGCATGCGCAGGGGGACGCCGACGTTCTCGGCGGCGGTGAGCACCGGTATCAGTCCGAACGACTGGAACACGAAGCCGATCCGGTCGCGGCGCAGCGCGAGGAGGCCGTTCTCGTCGAGGGTGGCGAGGTCGGTGCCGTCGAGTTCGACGGTTCCGCCGCTCGGGGTGTCGAGGCCGCCGACCAGGTTGAGCAGGGTGGTCTTGCCGGAGCCCGACCGGCCCTTGAGCGCGGTGAGTTCGCCGCGCCGCGCCTCGAACGACACCCCGCGCAGGGCGTGTACGGCGTTCGCCCCCGTGCCGAAGCTCCGGCGCAGGTCGCGCACGGCCATCATGGGCGGTGCGGCGTCCGCGGGGCCGGCGCCCTCCGCCGCGGGCTGTCGGTCCGGTTGCTGCGTCATGGTGGGCTCCCCCTCGGCCGGCGCTGTTCGCTACCTTCGCGTCCGAATTTGCTCATCTGTCACATCAATCACGCAAGTACCTTCCTCTTGCGGACCGAATCTGACAGCATCGTCCGCTATCCGGTGCCCCAGGTCCGGTTCGGGGGAGGGAACAGGCACATGATCGGCTTCGTCGTGCGCCGGCTGCGCGGGCGACTGCCGCTCGCCGCCGCCGTGTTGCTCACCGCGCTCATCACCACGACCACGCTGACCGCGCTGCTGGCGTTCACCCGGGGCGTCGGGGACGCCGGCCTCCGGCAGGCGCTGACCGGCCCCGCCGGGCGGGCCGGCACCGCCGTGGTCCTCACCGGCGAGCACGCGCTGACCTCCCGGGCCGGCGACGACGCGGCCGTACGGGGCTTCGCGCAGGGCCTGTTCGGGAGCCTGCCCGTCGGCGTCGAGAGCGTGGCGCGCAGCCGCTCGTACGGGCTGCCGGGCCCCGGCGCCCCCGGCCGGGAACCGGACCTGACCCTGCTCGCCGCCCTCGACCCCGGCCGCGTACGGCTCCTCGCGGGCCGGCTGCCGGAGGCCGCCGGGGAGCGCCCCGGGCAGCTCCAAGTGGCCGCGCCCGAGGCCGCCCTGAACCGGCTCGGCCTGAGCCCGCAGGCCCTGCCGGCCGAGGTGCGGCTGGAGGACCGCTACGGCGGGGCCCCGCTGGACGTGCTCGTCACCGGCGTCTACCGGGCGGCCGAGCCGGAGGCGCCGTACTGGCGGCTCGATCCGCTCGGCGGCCGCGAGGTGCAGGTCGGCTCCTTCACGAACTACGGGCCGCTGCTCGTCCACGACTCCGCCTTCACCGGCGGCGTTTTGGTCCAGAACAGCCGCGCCACGCTGCTGAGCCCCGACTTCCGCGCCGCCCGCGCCGCCGACCTCCGCCGGCTCCGCCCCCTGGCCCCGGAGACCGACACCAAGGGCCCCGCCGGGCTCACGGTCACCACCGGGCTCAAGGACTACACCGCGGCACTGGAGACGGGACAGCGGGTGGCCCGCTCGACCCTGCTGGTCGGCGCGCTCCAGCTGGCCGTCCTGGCCGGGGCCGCCCTGCTGCTGGTCGCCCACCTACTGACGGAGCGTCAGGAGCCCGAGCGGGTCCTGCTCACCTCGCGCGGTGCCTCCCGTCGCCGGCTCGGGATGCTGTCGGCGGCCGAGGCGCTGCTGCTCGCCCTGCCCTCGGCGGTCCTGGCCCCGCTGCTCACCCCGCCGCTGCTGCGCCTCGCGGGCCACTACGGGCCGCTGTCCAAGGCCCCCGTCGAGACCGGCGGGGCGTGGCTGCTGTGGCCGGCCGCGGCGGCCTGCGCCCTCGCGTGCGTCCTGCTGACCTCCCTGCCCGCCGTGCTCCGCGGGGCCGCGGCGTCCGTGCTGCGGCGGGCCGGGCGCCGCGCGGCCGTGGTGTCGGGGGCGGCCCGCTCCGGACTGGACCTCGCGGTGGTGGCGCTGGCCGTCCTCGCCTACCGCCAGCTCGACCGCTACAGCGGCGCCCCGGACGGCCCGGGCGAGGGACTCGGCGTCGACCCGGTACTGGTGGCCGCGCCCACCCTGGCACTGTGCGCGGGCACCCTCCTCGTGCTGCGGCTGCTGCCGTTCGCGGCACGGCTCGGCGGCCGGATCGCCGCCCGGGGCCGCGGGCTCGGCCCGGCGCTGGTGGGCTGGCAGCTCGCCCGGCGTCCGGGGCGGGCCACCGGCCCGGTCCTGCTGCTGGTGCTGTCGGTGGCCAGCGGGGTCCTCGCCCTCGGCCACCACACCGCCTGGTCCGCCTCGCAGCGCGACCAGGCGGAGTTCGCCACCGCCGGGGGCCTGCGGGTCACCGGCAGCGAGGTCGCCGCCGCCGGCCGGGCCGGGCGGTACGCGTCCCTGCCGGGCGGCGACCGGGTGATCCCGGTGGTGCGCTCCACGCACGGGCTGCCGGGCGGGGCGGACGGGGAGCTGCTCGCGCTGGACGCCTCCGCCGTCGCCCGGCGGGTGCCGCTGCGGGCCGACCTGCGGGACGGGCGGCCCATGGCCGGGCTGTTCGCCCCGCTCGCCGTGGACGCCCCCGGCAGCGCGGGCATCGTGCTGCCGGGCCGGCCCCGGCGGATCGACGTCGACGTGTCGGTACGGGCCGTCGGCGCGAGCGGCTCCGCCCGGCTGGGCGTCCTGCTGCGCGACCGGTTCGGGCTGACCTACCGGGTGCCGGTCGAGACGCTGCCGGAGAACGGCGAGCACACCTTCTCCGTGGACGTCGCGAAGCTCGCCGGGGCCCCGCTCGGGACAGCCGCCGAACCCCTGTCCATCGCGGGGCTCGCCCTGTCGTACGGGTCCGACAACGGCTGGTACCGGCCCGAGGGGAAGGCCGCGGTCGAGGCGGAGGTGGCGCTGCGCCGGGTCTCGGTCGCGCAGACCCCGGACGGGCCGGCCGTCCCCGTCCAGGCTCCCGCACCCGCCTGGAACCTGGTGGCCCCGGCCCTGGACGGGAACGCCCCGGCCGCCCGGCTGCTGCCCGCCGACGGGGCGCTGATGCGGCTGCGGTACGCGGGCGCCCCCGTGGGGAGCTACGCCCTCAGCCTCGCCGCCGGCCCGGCCCCCGCCGAGCTGCCGGGCATCGCCACCCGCGCCTACCTGGCCGCCGTCGGAGCCGGGGTCGGCGACCGGATCCCGGTGCTGCTCGGCTCGGCCACCGTCCCGGTGCGCATCACCGCCGCCGTCGCGGCGCTGCCCGCCGCCGGCGAACGCGCGGTGGCCGTCGACCTCGCCACCGCCGGGCGGCTCCTCGCGGCCGCGGACGGGCGGGCCCTGCCGGCCGCCGACGAGTGGTGGCTGCCCGCGGCCTCCGCCGCGGACCCCGTGCCCGCGCGGGCCGCCGCCGAACTGCGCGCCGGCGCCGGCTCCCACCGGCTGCTGCTGCGCGAGGAGGTGGCCGCCGGGCTGCTGGACGACCCGCTGAGCGCGGGCCCCCGCCTCGCGCTGGCCGCCCTCGCCCTGTCCTGCGCCGTACTGGCCGCCATCGGCTTCGCCGCCTCCTCGGCGGCGGCCGCGCGCCAGCGGGCCCGGGAGTCCGCGGTCCTGCTGGCCCTCGGAGCACCCCGCCGGGGCCTGGCCCGGGCCGCCGCCGCCGAGGGTCTGGTCCTCGTCGCCCTCGGGACCGCGGTCGGCCTGGCCGTGGGCGCGGCCATCGTCCACCTGACGGTGCCGCTGACGGTGCTCACCCCGGCCGCCCGGCGCCCGGTCCCGGAGGTCCTGGTGGACCTGCCGGGCCTGCGGACCCTGCTCCTGGCCGCCGCCATCGCCGCCGTCCCGCTGCTGTCGGCGGTGCTCGGCGGGCGCGGCGACCGCACGTCCCGGGGCGCCGCCGCCCGTCTGCGCCACGTGGAGGAGATATGACCGGCCCGACCACCGACCCCCGTACCACCGGGCCCAGGGGCCGCGGCGGGGCCGGCTGGGTGCGGACGCGGCTGCGCGCCGCTCCCCTGGCCACGCTCCTGTCGGCCGTACTGGTCTTCGTCTCCGTCCTGCTGGCCACCGCGCTGCCGCGCGCCGTCGACCGGGGAGCCGACCGGGCCCTGCGCGCCTACCTGGCCGAGGAGGGACCGGAACGGACCAGCCTCACCGCCACCGCCCAGACCGGGCGGGGCCGTACGGGCGGGGACCTCCCGGCCTCCCTGGACCACGTGCTGGCCGCCCTGACCGCCGCCGTGGGACCGGGCTACCGCCTGGCGGACTCCGGTCCCGTGTACGGGGTCCGCGCCAAGGACGCACGGCCCCTGACGGGGCCCGGACTGGTCCGCCCGTCGGACATCGCGCCCAACCTGGGCCTGCTGCACCTGCCCCAGGTCGCCTCGCACGGCCGGCTGGTCGAGGGGCGCTGGCCCTCCGGAGGCGCCGGCGAGGGCCCCGTCCCCGTCGTCCTGGCCAAGAGCACCGCCGCCAGCATCGGCGCCAAGGTGGGCTCGGTCCTGGAGGGCACCTCGGGCATCGCCCCACCCATGAGCATCGAGGTCGTCGGCCTGTTCGCCCCGGCCGACCCCTCCGACGTCTACTGGACCGACAGCACCTCCACCTGCCTCCTGAAGGCCTGCCTCAAGTGGGACAAGAAGCAGGAGAAGTCCTGGTGGGACGCGGCCGCGCTGGTCGGACCCGAGGGAATCGAGCGGCTGGCGGGCTGGGGAACCCGCGCCACGGACTTCTGGCGGCTCCCGGTGGACACCGGCGCCCTGCGCACCGACCGGCTGCCCGAGGTCAGCGGACAGATCGCCTCGTACGTGGCCGGTCCCACGGCCGGCCGGCTCGTCTCCGAGACCGGCCGCGCCGACATCCTGATCACCTCCGAGCTGCCGAAGCTGTTCGCCGCGGCCGAGGCCCGCCGGCAGGCCGCCGCGCCGCTCGCCGCGATCGGCCCGGCCGGGGTCGCAGGCGTCGCCCTCGTGGTGTTCTGCCTGGCCGCCGGGCTCACCGGTGACCGGCGGGAGGCCGAACTGGCCCTGCTGCTGGCCCGGGGCGGCTCCCGCGCGGGCGTCCTGCGCCGGCTGCTGGGCGAGGGGGCCGTCACCGTGCTGCCCGCCGCCGTGCTCGCCGCGGCCCTCGGCGTCCTGCTGCTGCCCGCCCCCCGCCCGGCGCCCGGCCTGCTCGCGGCGGGGGCCGTCGCCCTCGCGGCCCTGCTGGCGTTCCCGGTACGGGCCTTCGTGCTGCTGTCGGCCCGCCGCGCGGCCGCACCCCGGCGCAGGCTGGTGGCGGAGCTGCTGGTCCTCGCCGCCACCGCGGCCGCCGTCGCCGAGGTCCGCCGGCGCGGGGTGGCCCCGGCGGGGGCAGGGCTGGACCCGCTGCTCGTCGCCGCCCCGCTGCTGATCGCGCTGTCCGGGGGGCTGCTGCTGGCCCGGATCCTGCCCCCGCTGGCGCGGCTGGCGGCCCGGGCGGCGGGACGCGGGCGCGGCCTGACCGGCTTCCTCGGGCTGGCGCGCGCCGCCCGGGGCAGCGCGGGCGGCGCGCGGCCCTCCGTACTGCCCCTGGTCGCGCTGCTGCTGGCGGTGACCACGGGCGGGTTCGGGTCGGCCGTACTGGCCTCCGTGGACGGGGCCCGTCTGCAGGCGGCGCGGGGCGATGTCGGGGGCGACGCCCATGTGGCGACGCCCCTCGGGGAGGCGCTGACGCCGGAGTTCCTGCGGGCGGCCGACGCGCTGCCCGGCGTACGGAGTTCCCTGGGGGTGTGGACCGACCGGGACGCCCTCCTGACGGCGGACGACCCGACCGGCACCCATGTCAGGGCGGTGGTCGCGGACCCGGCGGCCTACGCCCGGCTGTCCGGGGCCGCCGGGCGGGGGCGGTTCGATCCGGCCCGGCTCGCCCAGGGCGGTGCGGCCGGCGCCGCCGTCCCGGTGCTGATCAGCAAGAACCTCTCCGGGAAGGATGCCGGGGGCGAGTTCCGGATCCATCTCGCAGGCGGCGTCGAACTGCGGGCGCGGCCGGCCGGCCTGGTCGAGGGGACCCCGGCGGAGCCGTCCGCGGAGGCGGCGGTCGTGGTGGTGCCGGCCTGGGCCGTCGCCGCCCGGGTGCCCCAGGCGGCGCACCCCAACCACTGGTTCGCCCTCGGCCCGGTCGACGAGGACCGGCTGCGCGAGCTGGTCCGCGCCCACGCGTCGCCCTCCGTCGCCGAGCGGACCTTCGTCCACACCAGCGCGGGGGTCTCCGCGAAGCTCGCCGGCGACCCCCTCCAGCACGCGGCGGGGCAGCTGTTCTGGACCTCGCTGGCAGCGGCGGCCGGCTTCGCGCTGCTGGCCGTGCTGCTGACCCTGGTGCGGGCCGCCCCGGAGCGGGCCGCGCTGCTGGCGCGGCTGCGGACCATGGGCCTGCGGCCCCGGCAGGGCCTGGTGCTCGTCCTGACGGAGTCGCTGCCGCAGGTGCTGGCGGCTCCGCTGGGCGGCGCGCTGACGGCGGTCGCCGCGATCGCCCTGCTGGGCCCGTCGGTCGACCTGTCGACGCTGGTCGGCGCCACCGTGCCGGCCGGGCTGGGGCTGGGACTGCGGCCGGTGCTCGTGCAGGCGCTGGGCCTGGCGGGGCTGGTGGCCGCGGCCGTGCTCGCGGAGGCGGCGGTGAACGGCCGGCGTCAGATCACCACCGAGTTGAGAGCGGGAGACCGACGTTGAACACCGAAGCGCCCACGTACGAGGAGCTGCGGCGGCAGGCCCTGGCGGCCGCCGCGCCGCGCCGGCACGCCGCCGGCACGGCGATCGCCTGCGACCGGCTGGTCCGCATCTTCACCAGCGACGGGGTCGAGGTGCAGGCGCTGCAGGGGCTGGAGCTGACGGTGGCCCAGGGCGACCTGGTGGCGCTGGTCGGGGCCTCCGGCAGCGGCAAGTCCACCCTGCTGAACATCCTCGCGGGGCTGGACGTGCCCACGGCCGGCACCGCGACCGTCGGCGGCTACGACCTGCTGGAGATGTCCGCGCGGGACCGGCTGCGCTACCGGCGCGAGACGGTGGGGTTCGTCTGGCAGCAGACCGCGCGCAACCTGCTGCCATTCCTGACGGCAGCTCAGAACATCGCTCTGCCGATGCAGTTGAAGGGCGGCGGGCGCAGCGCCCGGGCCCGGCGGCCGGCGCGGGTCGCACAGCTGCTGGAGGCGCTGGAGATCGGCGACCTCGGCGGCCGCCGCCCCGCCGAACTGTCGGGCGGGCAGCAGCAGCGGGTGGCCATCGCCGTGGCCATGGCCAACGACCCGGCGGTGCTGCTGGCCGACGAGCCGACCGGCGAGCTGGACTCCGAGACCGGTGCGGCCGTCTTCGAGGCCTTCCGCACCGTGAACCGGGAGCTGGGAGCCACCGTGGTCATCGTGACCCACGACCCGATGGTGGCGGGCGAGGTGCGCCGCACGGTGGCCATCCGCGACGGCCGCACCAGCAGCGAGGTGCTGCGCCGTACGGTGACCGGCGAGGACGGCACGGAGTCGGTCAGCGAGCGCGAGTACGTGATGCTGGACCGCACCGGCCGGGTGCAGCTGCCGCACAAGTTCCTGGAGGCACTGGGCATGGAGCACCGCGTCGCCGTGGACCTGGCCGCCGACCGCATCGAAGTCCGGCGCGACGACGCCGACGGGGCGGCCGGGGCGGGGCCGGACGACGCCTCCTAGGAGCCGTCCCGTTCACCGTCCCGACCGGCGCCGGGGGTTCGGGCGTCACTTCCGCGGCCCGGGTGTCGTTAGGGGCTCGGGGCTGAACCGGGGGGCGAAGGGATGACGTAATGCGGCAGTTTCCTCTGCAGATGCACCACATGGAGCCGGGGCGCCTGGTCGAGTGGCGGTTGCGGGCCGCCACCGGAGCGCAGGGACCGGACCGGGGTGACGAGGAGGGCAAGAAGGCGTCCTTCAACCAGGACAAGCACTTCGCCGTCGCCGAGGAGAGCCGCGCGGACGACGACCCCATGGCGTCCTACGTGGCCGTCACCTTCGAGATCGAGGGAGCCCTCGACGAACCGGCCCTGGCCGCCGCCCTGCTGGGCTTCGTCCGCCGGCACGAGGTGCTGCGCTGCGCGTTCCGGCGGCTGGCCGGGGAGCTGTCCTGTGAGCCCCTCGCACCCGAGGTGCTCTCCCTGGAGGCCCACCAGGTCGCCGAGTTCGACGACGTGGAGCGCCAGCGCGAGTTCCTCGCGGAGCGGTTCACGCGCAGCATCGACACCCTGTCGTGGCCGCTGTTCACGATGGGCGCGGTGCTGCGCCCGGACTCCGCGACGGTGTACCTCGCCTTCGACCACATCGTCTGCGACGGCATGTCGATGCCGGTCGTCGTCCACGACGTGCTGACCGGCTACGAGGCGCTGCGGCGTGGGGAGGAGCCCGTGCTGCCGCCCGCGCCCAGCTACCTGGACTTCGCCGACGCGCAGCGCCGCCGCTACCTGTCGATCGGGGCGGACGACGAGCGCCTCGGCTACTGGAAGTCGTTCACGGAACGCGGCGGGGAGTTCTTCCCCCGCTTCCCGCTGGACCTCGGCGTGGAGCCGGACCGGATGTACCCGATCGTCAACGAGGCGTCCACGCTGCTGGACGCCGCCGAGACCGAGGTCTTCGAGAAGGTGTGCGGGCAGGCCGGCGGGAAGCCGTTCATGGGGGTGCTCGGCTCGGTGGGCGTGTGCCTGCGCGAGGCGGGCGGGCCCGGGGTGTACCGGGGGTTCATGCCCGTCAGCGAACGCGGGCGCGAGGACTGGAACAACTCCGTGGGCTGGTTCGTCAACACCCTGCCGATCGAGTTCGACGCCTCGCCCGGCAAGGACTTCGCCCAGGTGATGGGCGAGGTCCGGGCCGGGTTCACCGAGATGATGCGCCACCTCGACGTGCCGTTCGTGCGGGCCTGGCAGCTGCTGGCGCCCGAGGAGTTCGCCGGCCGGTCCTGGCCGTACCCGGTGAACTTCTTCTCGTACATCGACATGCGCCGTTGCCGGGGCGCCGACCGGCACGACGAGTGGCGGCCCGCCACGCACGTGTGGTCGGCGCGGGCCAACGGGACCTGCTCGTGGTTCCAGCGGGACTCGGACGGGCTGCACATGAACTCGCTGTACGTGGACACCCCGGCGGCGCGCCGCACGATGGGCGACTTCCAGGAGGCGCTGCGGCTCACCGTGCAGAGCGTGGCGCGCACCGGCGGGTTCCGCAGGCCCGTGGCGCTGACGGCGCCGCGCCGGCCCGAGCCGGCGGTGGCGCGCGTCAGGAGGTCCTGATGACCACCCTCGTCAGGTGATCTTCCAGAGGGTCAGCGTGGTGACGTAGTCGGGCATGTCCGGGGAGAGACCGCCTCCCGAGTGGGGCTGGACATCGGTGATCCGCAGCATCGCCAGGTTGCGTTCGCTGGTGACGGTGCACAGGACCGTGCCCTTGGCGAGCGTCCCGCCCGTCTTCAGCTCCTTCGCGGGGAGCGCGACCGGCAAGGTGTCGGTGTCGACCCCGGCCCTGCACGCTTCGGGAGTGGTGCCGCCGCTCCTGCCCATGGGGGTGAGGAAGCGCAGGTCCGCGTCTCCCCAGGCCTGGTAGGTGAGTTCCATGCCGGCGACCTGGCCGATCTTGCCGCCGGGGAACAGCTTCGGTGCGTCCAGGTCGACGTGCGTGCCCGTGCTGGAGGCGGGTCCGCGCAGGGTGAAGGGCTTGTCCTCGAAGAGGAGGGTGTACGTGGGCTGCTTGGACGTGGCGGTGGCCGTGGCGGTGGCCGTGGACTGAGGGGCGGCCGGGGCTGCGGCGGCCGTCCGCCCGCCGCCCGACGGGGAGCCGCCGGTGGCGGCCGTACCACCGTCGGGGCGTACGAGCGCCCAGGTCACCAGCGCGGTGAGGGCCACGGCGAGGACTCCCCCGCCGGCCAGCAGCGCGGGACGGACGGACCGTGCGGGTGGCGCCGGGGGCGGTGCGGTGGGCCGCGGCGGGTGGGCGGGGCCGGGAGGCGGCGTGGAAGGCCTCGGCGGGGCCGTCACCGTGGGCTGCGCCGACCGGTACGCGCCGGCGTCGGGTTCCGTGGGGGTGGCGCCCGGGACTTGGGCGGGCTCCGGGGGGTGTGCGGCGCCCACCTCCCGGCGGGCGATCCGGTCCATGAGCGGGGCCGGCAGCCAGCCGTCGAACGCGCGCAGCGGCCTGCCCGCCGCCCGTTCGCACAACTCCGCCAGTTCGGCGGTGGTGATGCGCTGCGCCGGGTCGGCGGTGAGGGTGCGTTCCAGCAGGCTCCGCAGCGGCTCCGGGTAGCCGCTCAGATCGGGAGCCGCCCGCTCGGTGTTGGCGATCCGCACGGCGAGGGTGGTGGCGCCGCCCTCGCCGTAGGGGTGTCGCCCGGTCGCCGCGACGGCCGCGATCAGGCCGAGCGAGAACACGTCGGCGGCCGCGGTGACGGGCTCGCCCAGGGCCTGTTCGGGCGACATGTACTGCGGGGTGCCGACCACGCCGCCGCTGCGGGTCAGCTGGGTGGTGTCGGCCGCCCGCGCGATGCCGAAGTCGATGACGTACGGACCGGTCGAGCCGAGCAGGATGTTGGCGGGCTTGAGGTCGCGGTGGACGACCTCCGCCGCGTGGATGGCGCCCAGGGCCCGGGCGGTGCAGCCGACCAGCTGGTGGACGGCGGCCGGGGGGAGCGGCCCGTGCTCGGTGAGCGCGTCGGCGAGCGAGAGCCCGGGCACGAACTCCGAGGCGATCCAGGGGAGCGGCCCGGTCGTGTCGTGGTCGACGACCGGCACCAGGTGGTAGCCCTGCACCCGGCGGGCCGCGCGGACCTCCTGCTCGAAGCGGCGCCGGAAGTCCGGATCCTCTCCGTACTCGCGGCGGATCACCTTGAAGGCCACGGGCTGGCCGCCGCGCGTGTGCGAGAGGTACACGGTTCCCATGCCTCCCTCGCCGATCCGGGCCAGCAGCCGGTAGCCGGCCGTCTCCCGCGGGTCGAGGGGGCCGAGCGGGGTGAGTATGTCGTCGTTGCCGTTGATCACCGCGCCAGCCTAAGCCTTGTGATGGGTCGTCAATCGCCTTGAGCAGGACTTTCCTTGCCGAGGGCGGCGGCGCGGGCCAGCAGCAGGTCCCGTTCGCGGGCGTTGCGGGTGAGGGCGGCCGCCTTCTCGAACTCGGTGCGGGCCTCGGGGCCGCGCCCGAGCCGCTCCAGCAGGTCCCCCCGTACGCTGGGCAGCAGGTGGTAGGAGCGCAGGGCTGGCTCCCGGGCGAGGGCGTCGACGAGCGGCAGGGCCGCCGCGGGGCCTTCGGCCATGGAGACGGCGACCGCCCGGTTCAGCTCGACCACCGGGGAGGGCAGCTGCCGGGCGAGCCTTCCGTAGAGGGCGGCGATGGTCCGCCAGTCGGTGTCCTCGTAGCGCACGGCGGCCGCGTGGCAGCCGGCGATGGCGGCCTGGAGGGCGTAGGGGCCGCTGCCGGCCCGGTGCAGGGATGCGACGCCGCGCCGGATGAGCAGGCGGTTCCACCGGGCCCGGTTCTGGTCGGCGAGGAGGACGGGCTCGCCGTCGGGGCCGGTGCGGGCGGCCGTGCGGGAGGCCTGGAACTCCAACAGCGCGGCGAGTCCGTGGACCTCGGGCTCGTCGGGCATCAGGGCGGCCAGGACGCGGGCCAGGCGCAGGCCGTCCTCGCAGAGGGCGGGGCGCAGCAGGTCGTCGCCGGCGGTGGCCGAGTAGCCCTCGTTGAAGACGAGGTAGATGACCTCCAGCACGGAGGCCAGGCGCTGTGCGCGGTCGGCTCCGCGGGGTACCTCGAAGGGGACCCCGGCCTTGGCGAGCGTCCGCTTGGCCCGGACGACGCGCTGGGCGACGGTGGGTTCGGAGGTGAGGAAGGCGCGGGCGATCTCCTGGGTGGTGAGTCCGGCCACCAGGCGCAGGGTGAGGGCGATGCGCGCGTCGGTGCCGAGCACCGGGTGGCAGGCGGTGAAGACCAGGCGCAGCAGGTCGTCGTCGATGTCGTCGGGTTCGGCGGGTTCGGGCGGCGGCGGTACGTCCTCCAGGGTGCGGCCGACCTCGGCGAGCTTGCGCGCGTAGGTCTCCTTGCGGCGGACGAGGTCGACGGCCCGGTGCCTGGCGGTGGCCATGAGCCAGGCGGCGGGCCGGTCGGGGATCCCGTCGCGCGGCCACTGTTCGAGGGCGGCGACCAGGGCGTCCTGTGCGATCTCCTCGGCGATCCCGACGTCCCGCACGATGCGGGTGACGCCGGCGATGATCCGCGCGGACTCGATCCTGAACACCGTCTCGACCGCCCGGGCCGCGCTCACCGCCGTCACGGCCACCCATCAGAGCAGCCGTGGCGGGGTGTGGCAAACGCGGCGCCCGGCGCGGGCCGCGGCGGCCGGGTCACATCTCCTGTACTTCGCGGACCTCGGCGCCGACGGTCCATTCCGCCGGGTGGGTCTCCAGGAACCGCCGGGTCCATTCCAGGGCCTCGGCCTTGTCCTTGCACTGGAGGAAGGCGTATCCGCCGACGACTTCCTTGGTCTCGGTGAAGGGGCCGTCGGTGAAGCTGGTCCTCCCTCCCGACCAGGTGACGCGGGTGCCTTCGGAGGTGGGGAGCAGTCCGGCGGTGTCGAGCATCACGCCGGCCTTGGTGATCTCCTCCATCAGGGCGCCCATGCGCTCCTCGAAGTCGGCGGGGAAGGGGGTGTCGGGGGTCAGGTTCTGCTCGTCGATGCGGATCAGCGTCAGGAAGCGCGGCATGGTGGCTCCTCGGTCGTGAGGGCGGGGGCCTTTCCCCCGCCTCTCACCTGTGTGTCGAACGGGGGTCGCCCGGATCGACAGCTCTCCGGAGAATTCTTCGGAGATCGCGCGGAACCGGCCACCGGGCGCGCCGCCGCCGCATCCGGTCGGGCCCCGGCCGCCGAAGAGAGGGGCAGAGCCCCCGGTCACACGTCGGCGGTCCGGGGGCTCGCCGGCCGCCGTCTCCGGGCGGAGGCGGCGGCCTTCCCCGCGCGCAGACGGCCTTCCGCCGCGCAGACGACCTTCGGCCGCGCGGACACCCCCTAGCGGCTGTCCCCGGCCCAGTCCCAGCGGCCCGGGTCCGCGTCCCGCCGGCGGTAGTGGGCGCGGCCGCCCGCCCCGTAGCGGCCTATCTCGGTCGGCAGCCGTGCCTCTTCGGCCAGCCGGTCGGCGCTCCAGCCGGTGACGTCGAGGAGGAGCCCGTCGAGGGGGCCGCCCACGAGCTCGCCGTACGCGTGGCCGGGGCGCGGGCCCGGGTCGGGGTCTTCGTGGTCGGCGCCGTAGACACGGCGGCGCGGCATCCTGTGGTCCATGGGCCCAGCTTCACAGCCGCCACTGACAGCGGGCCCGCGTGATCCGTCCGGGGCCTGCGCGGGAGGGTGTCCGCGCGGCACCCCATAGGCTGGCGGGCCACGCCGCATGCGAACCGAGGAGCACCGCCCATGGCCAGTCGGGTACACCGGCCCCTGGAGGACCAGGAATTCGACTTCATCACCGGGATGGTGCCGGGGCCGGTCCTGGCGTACTTCACCGGCACCTGGCCCAAGGCCGTCGAGGCCTGCCGGGAGCTGGACTCCCTGGTCGCGGAGCTGGCCCTGGACCCGGAGTACGGCGCGCGGTTCACCGCCGTGCGCGCCGACATCACCCGCTGTCCCGCGACGGTGCGGCGCCACGCGGTGACGGGCGCCCCGACGGTGGTGCTGCTGCGGTCCGGCGAGGCGGTGGCGACGCACGCGGGCCCGATGGGACGGGCGGAGCTGCGGGCCTTCCTGGACGCGCACCTGTAGGCCGCGTCCGGCTCCGCGCGGCCCGGCGGGTGAACTCGGGCAGGCTGGCCGAAAGTGGCATAGGTGGGATAGGTGCCTCAGGCATGTAATGGAGTCCGGCGAGACGGAACCATCGCTTGCGAGGTGTTGCTTTCCATGTCCGAAGCCGTTGCCTTCCCCCAGGACCGAACCTGCCCCTACCACCCGCCGGCCGCCTACCGGCCACTGCGGGAGGCCCGCCCGCTCTCCCGGGTCACCCTCTTCGACGGCCGCTCCGTATGGGTGGTCACCGGCCACGCGGAGGCGCGGGCCCTGCTCTCCGACACCCGGCTGTCGACCGACCGCACCAACGCGGCCTTCCCCGCCCCCACCGCCCGGTTCAAGGGGCTGCAGAACCGGCGGACGGCCCTGCTCGGGGTGGACGACCCCGAGCACAACGCGCAGCGGCGGATGCTGATCCCGAGCTTCTCGGTCAAGCGGACGGCCGCCCTGCGCCCCCGGATCCAGGAGACCGTGGACCGGCTGATCGACGCGATGGAGGCCCGGGGACCGGGGGCCGAGCTGGTGGGCGACTTCGCGCTGCCGGTGCCGTCCATGGTGATCTGCGCCCTGCTCGGGGTCCCGTACGAGGACCACGACTTCTTCGAGGAGCAGTCGCGGCGGCTGCTGCGCGGCCCCTCGACCGCCGACGTGGAGGACGCCCTGGAGCGGCTGGACGCCTATCTGGAGGGCCTGATCCGGCGCAAGCGCACCGCGCCGGGTGACGGGCTGCTGGACGAGCTGGTCTCGACCCGGCTGGCGGCGGGCGAGACCGACGTCGAGGAGCTGGTGTCGCTGGCCGCGATCCTGCTGATCGCGGGGCACGAGACCACGGCGAACATGATCTCGCTGGGCACCTTCACCCTGCTGCGGCACCCGGAGCAGCTGGCGGAGCTGCGGTCCGACCCGTCGCTGATGCCGGAGGCGGTGGAGGAGCTGATGCGGTTCCTGTCCATCGCGGACGGGATGCTGCGGGTGGCCACGCGGGAGATCGAGGTCGGCGGGGCGACCATCCGGCCGGACGACGGGGTGGTGTTCTCCACCTCGGTCATCAACCGCGACGAGGCGGTGTTCGCCGACCCCGACGCGCTCGACTGGCACCGGCCGGCCCGCCACCACCTGGCGTTCGGTTTCGGCATCCACCAGTGCCTGGGCCAGAACCTGGCGCGCGCCGAGATGGAGATCGCCCTCGGGACCCTGTTCGAGCGGCTGCCGGGGCTGCGCCTGGCGGCCGACCCGGACCGGATCCCGTTCAAGCCCGGCGACACCATCCAGGGCATGCTCGAACTGCCCGTGACGTGGTGAGCGGCGTGCGGATCTCCGTGGACCGGGAGGTGTGCATCGGCGCCGGACAGTGCGTGCTGACCGCGCCGCGGGTGTTCACCCAGGACGACGACGGCCTCAGCGAGGTGCTCGCGGGCCGCGAGGACGGCCACGGCAGCCCGCTGGTGCGGGAGGCCGCCCGCGCCTGCCCGGTGTCGGCGATCACCGTGCGGGACGCCCGGGAGGCCGGGGCGGGCCCGGCGGACTGAGCGGGCCCGCGGCGCGCGGGAGCCCCCGCCGGACGACCGGCGGGGGCTCCCGGCGACGGGCACCGCGAGGCGGCCGGCGCTACTGACGGACCACGTTCTCCGCCTGCGGGCCCTTGGGCCCCTGGGTGACGTCGTACGAGACCTGGTCGTTCTCCTCCAGGGACTTGAAGCCCGTCCCCTGGATGGCGGAGAAGTGCACGAACACGTCGGGGCCGCCGTCGTCCTGCGAGATGAAGCCGAACCCCTTCTCCGAGTTGAACCACTTCACGGTGCCAGTTGCCATCGGTACTGATCCTTCTCAACGTTCCGCTCGGGCCGCACGCGCGCGGCCGTCTCGATACTGCCCACGCGTCACGCGCGCCACACGCCGAACGCGGCCAACCGGGGCGGGAGGCCCGGGCGGCCCGGTCAGGCGCCGCCGTCCCCGGCGGGCAGCGGGGCGGCGGACGGGCCGCCGACGGCCGGCCGGGCCGCGGAGGCGGCCGCCGCGCGGCGCGGGCCGCTCACCCGGCAGCCGAGGCAGTCGGCGTGTCCCGTGCGGGCCCCGGTGTCCCGGACCCGCCAGTCCCACTGCCCGCGCGGGCGGGGGCCGCTGGGCTTGCCCCAGCCGGCGAGGTGCAGCAGCCAGGTGACCAGTCCCGCGGCCGCGACCAGGCCGAGGCCCAGCCAGATGCCGGGGGTCCAGGCCGCGCACAGGGCGGCCCCCGCTCCGGCGGAGCCCAGCAGGGCCAGGGTGGTTCCGGTCCAGCCGGCCACGGTGTGGCCGAGGTCGACGTCGCCGTGGGCGCTCATGATTCCCCCTCTTCGGGCAGGCGGCAGTACGCTCGGAGCAGGATCATTTATCTCACGAGCTAAGTAGCTTAGATACTAAGGAGAATGTCGGTGCACGGCAAGCCCCGCCCCGCGGCCACGGCCGGGGAGGCGATCGCGCGCATGGACCAGTACGTGGCGCTCGGCCTCGTCGGCCAGCAGGAGGTGGCCCAGCTCCTCGGGATCAACGTCACCGACCTGACCTGCCTCGCCCACATCCTGGCCGCCTGCGACAAGCCCCTCTCGGCCGGCGACCTCGCCGGGCTGGTGAACCTCACCACCGGCGCCGTCACGGGCGTGCTCAACCGGCTGGAGAAGGCCGGGTACGCCCGCCGGCAGCCCGACCCCGCCGACCGCCGGCGGGTACGGGTGGTGGCCGACCCCGAGGCCGCCGCCCGGGTCATCGCCACCTACCAGCCGTTCTACGACCGGCTCGGCGCCGTGTTCGCCGAGTACACCCCCGACGAGATCGCCGTGATCGCCGACTGGTTCGGCCGGGCGGCGGTCGAGATGCGGGCCCACCTCGCCCGGGTGCGCTCCGGGGAGCTCGACCCCAGGCCCGGCCGGTGACCGGCTGGTAAAATGGCCGGGAAACTTGAGGCGCGGGGCGCTGTCGCCCGGTGCGGACGCGTACGACGAGCCGGGGCCCGTACCGAGGGGTACGGGCCCCGGCTCGTCGCCGTTCCCCCCGCTGCGGCCCCCGCCCGCCTCACTCTCCTCACGGAAGGTCCTGCATGAAGAACCCGTCAGCTCACGGGCGTTTCGGCATCAAGGCCGGGGCGAAGGCGGGCTCCAAGCCGGGAGCCAGGGGCGCCAAGGGAGCCGCGGCCGGCAAGGCCCCCCGGACCCTCGGTCCGCAGGGCGAGTTCGCCATGCCCCGGACCAGCACCCCGGCGCTGCCCCCGGTGGCCTCGTTCGACGAACTCGGCCTGCCCGCTGAGCTGGTGAGGACCATGGCCGAGCAGGAGGTGCGGGAGCCCTTCCCGATCCAGGCGGCCACCCTGCCCAACTCCCTCGCGGGACGCGACATCCTCGGCCGCGGCCGCACCGGCTCCGGCAAGACCCTCGCCTTCGGCCTGGCCCTGCTGGCCCGCACGGCCGGGCACAAGGCCGACCCCAAGCGGCCGCTCGCCCTGGTACTCGTACCGACGCGCGAGCTGGCGCAGCAGGTGACCGAGGCGCTGACCCCGTACGCGCAGGCGCTGAAGCTGCGCATGGCCACCGTCGTCGGCGGGCTCTCCATCGGCCGCCAGACCAGCGCGCTGCGCACCGGCGCCGAGGTCGTGGTCGCCACCCCCGGCCGTCTGAGCGACCTGGTCGGACGGCGTGACGTGCATCTGGAGCGGGTGCGGATCACGGTGCTGGACGAGGCCGACCAGATGTGCGACATGGGCTTCATGCCGCAGGTGACGGAGATCCTGGACCAGGTGCACCACGACGGGCAGCGGATGCTGTTCTCGGCCACCCTGGACCGCAACGTCGACCAGCTGGTGCGCCAGTACCTGAAGGACCCGGTCTCGCACTCCGTGGACCCGCAGTCGGCGTCCGTCGGCACGATGGACCACCACGTGCTGCACATCCACGCGGCGGACAAGGTGTCGGCGGCGACGGAGATCGCGGCCCGCGAGGGCCGGGTGATCATGTTCCTGGACACCAAGCACGGCGTGGACCAGTTCGTGAAGCACCTGCGGGCCATGGGCGTACGGGCGGAGGGGCTGCACAGCGGCAAGTCCCAGCCGCAGCGCACCAAGACCCTCGGCCAGTTCAAGGACGGCCTGCTCACGGTCCTGGTCGCGACCAACGTCGCCGCCCGCGGCATCCACATCGACGACCTCGACCTGGTGGTCAACGTGGACCCGCCGGCCGACAGCAAGGACTACCTGCACCGGGGCGGCCGCACCGCCCGGGCCGGCGAGTCCGGCAAGGTGGTCACCCTGGTCACCCCGGGCCAGCGGCGCGACATGGTGCGCCTGATGGCCGATGCCCGGATCCGGCCCACCATCACGCAGGTGCGCTCCGGCGAGGCGGCGCTGAGCCGGATCACCGGCGCGAGGAAGCCCTCCGGGGTCCCGCTGTCCGGGGCCCTGCCGACCGACGCGAAGGGCCGCCCGAGCGGCACGGAGCTCGGTTTCCGGGGCCTCGGCACCCGCCCGGGCCGGACGGGCCGGGGCAAGGAGTCCCGCAAGACGATCGAGGCGCGCCAGGCCGCCGAGGCGCGGCGCGCGGCCCGGGTCCGCAAGGGCCTCTGAGGCACCGGGCCGGGGTGTCCGGCGGGGTTCCCGCCGGACACCGGGTCACGGCCCGGGTCACGGCCCGGGTCAGGCCCGGGCGCGCCGCCGCCGGGCCACTATGGCGCGGGTGACCACCGGCGGGAGCAGGTCCTTGGCCAGCCTGCGCCAGCGCACGCCCGGCCGGGGCGCGGGCTTGGGGGCGGGACGGGCCGGGGCGGGCTCGGGAGCCGGGGGGTGCAGCAGCTTCGGGGCGGGCGGCGCCGAGACGCCCTCGTCGCCGATGCGCACCAGCGGCTTGCCGTGGATGACGTCCACGCCGTGCCACAGGTCGTTGCGGCCCTCCAGCCAGGTGCGCAGCGCCTCCTGCCAGGGCGCCGGGTCGCCCCAGGTCGCGTACAGCTTCGAGGCGGACACGGCGATCGGGTGCAGCCCTTCGGTGGCCACGGCGGCCCAGACGGCGGCGGCGACGCCGGGGCAGTGGGCGGAGCGGTAGTCGTCGAAGACCACCACGGCGTCGGGGGTGGCGACGGTCCGCGAGGAGGCTATGTCCTGGACGACGTGCTCGTGGAGGTGGGAGGCGTCGACGTGGACGAAGCGGCAGCTCTCGGCGCGCACCTTGTCGGCCACGACGGAGGTCGGGGCCTGGATGACCGTCGGCAGCGCCTCGTGGAAGGCCAGGTAGTTCGTCTCGAACCCGCGGCGGGTGAGGGTGGGGTACGAGCCCTGCACCTCCTCGACGTTGGAGTCGTCGGGGGCCGGCGAGTCGAACAGGTCGCAGACCGTGAACGCCTCCCCCTCGCGGAGGTATCCGGCGAGGAAGATCGCACTCTTGCCCATGAAGGCGCCCAGTTCCAGGATGTCGCCCGCCGCCGGCGCGGCCTCGTTCTGGCGGGTCAGGAACCAGTCGAAGAGGACCTGGTCATACGCCGAGAACCAGCCCTCCACCTCGCTGAACGACTTGGGCGCGGGCGGCGCGGGCGGTTCGGGCGACCCGGCGTCGGGGGTGCTGACGGGGGCCTGCGAAACGTGCGACACAGAGAGTCATCCTCCAGCGGAACGGCATCGGTCCAACTCTGAATACCCGGCAGGGTACGCAGACCCTAAACCCCCGAACAGGGTTATGGCGAGAACTCGTTGCCGTGATCATTCCGGTTAGGATGTGGCGCGCCGGTCCAGCCTCCTGGCCGCGGCGTTGCGTACGCTCCGGGTGCGCCCGGAGGCGGCGAGCAGGGCCAGCGCCTCGTCCGGGGCCGGGGACTGCGCCGCGGTGCGCTGGCACCAGTCGGAGGCGGCGGCCAGTTCCGCCCGCGACCACTCCGCGCCCGCCTCGACGGCCTTCAGCAGGGTCCACTCGCGCAGCCGGCGGGCCGGGAAGGCGTGGCCGTCGAGTACGGGGTGCAGGGCGCGGGCCCAGTCCTGGAACGCGGCGCCGGGCCGCAGCCGGACCGCGCGGCGGTCCAGGTGGGTCACCACGGCGCTCTGCGCCATCACCGGGTCGCGGTCGCGCAGCACCTCGGCCACCACCGCGGCCTCGCCAGCCACGCCGGCCGCCCCGGCGGCGGCGAGCCGGTCGAGGTGGTGGGCGTACCGCCACCGGTCGGTGGCGACGGCCTGCTCCGGCGGCCGGGCCGTGGCCGTCGGGCCGGCCGACGGCGCGCGGCGTATCTGGTGTCCTGGGCTACCCATGGCACCTATTCCACACGACCGCCCCGCGCCGGCCCGGGGCGGGGGTGGGGTGGGGTCAGTGGGTCAGCTCGGTGCCGGTCTGCTCGAAGTAGAAGGACTTGATGAAGCAGTCGCGGGGCTGCCCGATGGCGAAGAAGACGCAGTCCACCAGGGACTGGGCGGTCAGCGGGTCCTGCGCGGTGCGCGGGGCGTTCTCCCAGGCGGGCGACAGCGGATCGTGGTTGGCGAAGTCCGGGGGGTAGAGGGAGATCACGCGGACGCCCTGGCCGCGCAGCCGGCGGGAGAGGCTCTCGGTGAAGCCGGCCTGGGCGCTCTTGGCCGCGTAGAAGGCGTCGTGCGCGTCGGAGCGGTGGTTCCCGGCCTCGCCGCAGCCGGAGACCATGGTCACGATGTCCGGCTTCGCGGACTTCAGCAGCAGCGGGAGGAAGGCCTTGGTCACCAGGACGGTGCCGGTGGCCCCGGAGGCGAGGGTGTCGACGACGTCCGCGTCGGAGGCGGAGAGCAGGTCCGTGCCGTGCTGGTAGCGGGAGCCGTTGTTGACCAGGACGTCGACGTGGTCCGCGCGCGCGGCGACGGCCTCGGCGAAGGCCCGTACGGAGGCCGGGTCGGTGAGGTCGCAGGCGTGGGCGTGGATCCGGGCGGCGTCGTGGCCCTGGGCGATGATCTCCTCGCGGACCCGCTGGGCGGCCTCCTGCGTGCGGGCGGAGAGGTGGACCTCGGCGCCCCGTGCGGCGAAGCTGAGGGCGAGCGTCCGCCCGAAGTCGCGCCCGGCCGCGGTGATGACGACGCGGTGGTGTTCAAGTGTCATGCCTGTGACGCCTCCTGGTTGTGTGGTCGATACACACGAACCCGCCCGTCGATCAAGAAATTCCGGTCGGCGGACCCCGCCGGGGACCGGCCGTGGCTCGGCCGTGGCTCGGCCGTGGCTCGGCCGGGGACCGGCCGGCGGGCCCCCGGCCAGGCGTGGCGGGGCCGTCCCCGCCGCCCTATCCTGAAAAAGGATCTCCGCGCCCGCGGGCCGCCGCCCCCTTCCCGTGACCTCCCGCCACGGCGTACGGGCGCCGGACGCCGATGCCGCGTCCCACCGGCCCCGCGGGTGACCGTCCGCGATCTCCGTCGTGAGGGGGACCGGTCCCCATGGATCTCAGCACCGTCACCGAAGTCGTCCGCCGCCCCTCCGGAAAGCCCGGCCGGGAGTGGCGCGAAGGCGACGCCTGGCTCGCCGGAGGCACCTGGCTGTACTCGGCGGAGCAGCCGCACCTGCGGCGCCTGATCGACCTGACGGCCCTGCCCTGGGAGCACCTCGTCCCCCATGACGCGGGCCTGGAGATCGGAGCGACCTGCACCGTCCGCGACCTGTACGCCTTCCGGCCGCCGCCCGAGTGGACCGCGGCGGCACTGATCCCGGCGGCCTGCGAGGCCTTCCTGTCCTCCTTCAAGGTCTGGAACGCCGCCACCGTCGGCGGCAACATCTGCATGTCCCTCCCGGCCGGCCCGATGATCACGCTCACGGTCGCCCTGGAGGCCCGGTACGAGCTGTGGGCCGCCGACGGCTCGGTGCGCACCGTCGACGCCCTCGACTTCGTGACCGGGAACAACCGCAACGTCCTCGCCCCCGGGGAGCTGCTGCGCCGGGTCGACGTCCCGGCGCACGCCCTCGGCAAGCGCGCCGCGCACCGCCGCTTCAGCCTGACCCGGCTGGGCCGCTCGACGGTGTTCCTGATCGGTACGCACGCCCCCGGGACGGACAACCTGCTGCTCACCGTGACCGCCGGCACCACCCGGCCGGTGCGGTTCGCCTTCGACCACATGCCCGACGCCCCGACCCTGCGGCAGAGCGTCGACGCCATCCCCGCCGACGTCTGGTTCGCCGACCCCAACGGGACGCCGGACCACCGCCGGCACCTGACACGGCACTTCGCCGAAGAGATCCGGCGCGAACTCCTCACCGGGGGCCCGGCATGACCTACCTCGTCAACGGCAGGGACTTCGAGCAGGAGCCGGCTCCCGGCCAGTGCCTGCGCACCTTCCTGCGCTCCCTCGGCCACTTCGGCGTGAAGAAGGGCTGCGACGCCGGTGACTGCGGGGCCTGCACGGTCTGGCTGGACGGCGTCCCCGTGCACAGCTGCATCACCCCGGCCTTCCGCGCGGAGGGCCGTGCGGTGACCACCGTCGAGGGGCTCGGTTCACCGGGCGACCTGCACCCGGTGCAGCGGCGGTTCCGCGACGCCCCGGGCTTCCAGTGCGGCTTCTGCACCGCCGGGATGATCATGACCTCGGCCGCCTTCACCGAGGCCCAGAAGGCCGACCTGCCCCGGGCCCTGAAGGGCAACCTGTGCCGCTGCACCGGCTACCGGGCCATCGAGGACGCGGTGAAGGGCGTCGCGCACGTGGAGACGGCCGCGCCGGGCAGGGCGGTCGGGGCGAGCGTCGGCGCCCCGGCGGCCGAGGACGTGGTGACCGGGCGCGCCGAGTTCACGATGGACACCCGCGTGGAGGGCATGCTGCACCTCAAGGTGCTGCACTCGCCGCACGCCCACGCCCGGATCGTCTCCGTCGACAGGAGCGCCGCGCTCGCGGTGCCCGGCGTGCTCCGCGTCTATTCCTGGGAGGACGTCCCCCGCAGGCGCTTCACCACCGCGATCCACACCGACCACCTCGTCGATCCGGACGACACCCGCATCCTGGACGACACCGTCCGCTTCGTCGGCCAGCGCGTGGTGGCGGTGCTGGCCGAGACGCCCGGCGCGGCGGAGGAGGGCTGCCGGAAGGTGGCCGTGGAGTACGAGGTGCTGCCCGCGGTGTTCGACCCCGAGGAGGCCATGGCCGACGGGGCGCCCCAACTGCACGTTTCGGAGGACCCGTTCGTCCGCGACAGCGCCCACAACCTGCTGCTGGAGATCCACTCGCACATCGGCGACGTCGACGCCGGGTTCGCGGCGGCCGACGTCGTCCACGAGGGCACGTACTCCTCCCCGCGCGTGCAGCACGCGCACCTGGAGACCCACGGCTCGATCGCGTGGATGGAGGACGGCCGGCTGGTCGTCCGCACCAGCTCCCAGTCCCCCTCGATCGCGAAGGTCAAGCTGGCCTACCTGTTCGCGCTCCGCCCCGACCAGCTGCGGGTGTTCTGCAAGCGCGTGGGCGGCGGGTTCGGCGGCAAGCAGGAGGTGATCTCGGAGGACCTGGCCGCGCTGGCCGCGCTCGACACCGGACGTCCCGTCTGTTACGAGTTCACGCGCGAGGAGGAGTTCACCACCGCCTCGCCGCGCCACCCGATGAAGCTGACGGTCAGGCTCGGCGCGAAGGCCGACGGCACGCTGACCGCCTTCCAGGTGCGCAACATGTCCAACACCGGCGCGTACGGCAACCACGGCGGCGAGACCCTGTACGCGGGCGGCGCCGCCGTCATGATGTACCGCTGCCCCAACAAGAAGTACGACGCCTACTCCGTCTACACCAACACCGTTCCCAGCGGGGCGCTGCGCGGCTACGGGATGACCCAGCCGGCCTTCGCCGTGGAGTCGGCCATGGACGAGCTGGCGCTGGCCCTGCACATGGATCCGCTGGAGCTGCGGCGGCGCAACATCGTCCGGCCCGGAGACCCGCTCGTCGCGATGCACGACGGCCCCGACGACGTGATGTTCAACGAGGACGGGCTCGGCAAGTGCATCGACCTGGTGGCCGGCGCCCTGGCGCGTACGGCGGACCAGCCGCCGCCGGGCCCCGGGTGGCTCGTCGGGACGGGCGCGGCGAGCTCGCTGCACGAGACGGCGCCCCCGACCGAGCACATCTCCGAGGCCTGGATCACCCTCGGCGACGACCTCGTGTACGAACTCGCCGTCGGAACGGTCGAGTTCGGTGAGGGAACGTCCACCGCGCACGTCCAGATCGCGGCCAACCAGCTGGGCACGACTCCTTCGAGGATCCGCCTGGTGCAGTCCGACACCGACCGCACCGGGTTCGACACGGGCGCCTTCGCCAGTGCCGGCCTGTTCGTCGCGGGCAACGCGGTCCTGCGGGCGGCGAACGCGGTGCGCGACCGGATCGTGGAGTTCGCCGCCGCGCACACCGGCGTGCACGTGGTGATGTGCACGATGGAGGACGACCACGTCGTCTGCGGTGACGACCGGGTCCCGCTGGCCGAGCTCGTCGCCCTGGCCCGAGCGCGCGGCATCCGGTTCACCGCGGCCCGCAAGGCGTACGGATCGCCGCGCAGCGTCACCTCCAATACGCAGGGGTTCCGCATCGCCGTGCACCCGGTGACCGGCGAGATCCGGATCCTCTACAGCGTGCAGGCGGCCGACGCCGGGGTGCTGATCAACCCCGAGCAGGTCCGGGGCCAGGTCGATGGCGGCGTCACGATGGGGATCGGGTTCGCACTGACCGAGAACTTCATGGTCGACGCGGCCGGCGCCATGGCCAACCCGAACCTGCGCAACTACCGCATCCCCACCTACGCCGACGCCCCGCGCACCGAGGTGCTCTTCGTGAGCTCGGCGGACTCGGTCGGGGCCATGCACTCGAAGGGGATGGCCGAGTGCTGCATCAACCCGGTGGCCCCGGCCCTGGCGAACGCGCTGCGCGACGCCACCGGAATCCGCTTCCGCGATCTGCCCCTGACCCCGGAGCGGATCTACAGCCGGCTGGGTGAGAGCAGTCCGGCGTCGACGGGCCCGAGACGATGAGCACCGGCGCACCGGCGGACGCCTCGGCCACGGTGATCATCAGCCGGAAGGTGCTGCCCGGGAAGGAGCGGCAGTACGAGGAGTGGCAGAACGGGGTCAACACCGCGGCGGCGGACTACCCCGGGTACCTCGGTGCCGAGGTCTCCCCGCCGACGCCGCTCCAGCCCGACTGGGTGGTCGTCTACCGGTTCGACTCGATCGCCCACCTCCAGGCGTGGATGAACGGGGCCACCCGGCAGCGGCTCCTGGACGTCGGGGAGAAGTACTTCGACGGCCCGGCGACCCAGCAGGTCATCAGCGGCGGCTCGCAGCCGACGGACCCGCTGGTGACCGTCGTGGTCACCCACCGCGTCCCCCCGGACCAGGTCGACGACTTCCTCGCCTGGCAGCGCCGCATGAGCCACGAGGAGAGCAGGTTCGAGGGCTACCGGGGCAGTGAGGTCTTCCGGCCGGTCGAGGGCCTCCAGGAGGAATGGACCACCCTGTACCGCTACGACAACGCCGAGCACCTGGACGCCTGGCTGACCTCGGCGAAGCGGCAGGAGGTGCTGGCCGAGGGCCGGAGGTTCAACGAGTTCAAGCTGCGCACCATCGACAACTCCTTCGGCAGCTGGTTCGCCTTCGCGGAGAACGGCGGTCAGGCCCCGCCGCCCTCCGAGACCAAGACCGCCGTCGCCGTCTGGGTCGGCCTGTACCCGACCGTGGTGCTGCTGACGCTGGCCCTGCACCCGCTGGGGATGCCGCTCTGGCTCGGACTGCTGGTGGGCAATCTCCTGTCGAGCTTCATCATGAGCTTCTTCACCATGCCCCGGTACGTGAACCCGCTGCTCAGGCGGTGGCTGCGGCCGGCCGCGGACGAGTCCCCGGCCCGGACCAACCTGATCGGCGCCGGGACCGTCGTGGCGGTGATGGTGTTCTGGGTGATCGTGTTCTACCTCGTGACCACGCAGTTCTGGTCACTGCCCTGAAGCGGGGCCCGGCCCCGGCTCGGGCAGCGGCGCGCCGGTCTCCAGCAGGGTCTTGATGCTGGAGACGAGCATCGGCCAGGCGCCGGAGCACATCCCGATGAGGGTGCCGCCCGGGGTGAACCCCTCGTGGCGGACGGTGAGCCGGGCGAGGGTGTCCCCGACCGGCTCGATCTCGTACGTCACCCTCGTGCGCGGCTCGCCCGCCAGCTCGGCCCGCAGCTCCTCGGTGATCCCGGCGGAGGCCGCCCACTGGGGGCTGAAGGTGTGCCAGGTGTAGGAGAGCCGGCGGTCCGGGACGCAGTCGAGCACCACCTGCTCGGGATCACGGGTGCGGGCCCCGCGCTCGACCCAGTCCATCGTGGAGCCCACCGCCCAGTCCGTCTCGAAGGTCAGGCCCCAGTAGCGGCGGGTGTACGCCGGGTCGGTGAGGGCCTGCCAGACCCGCGCGGGGTCGGCCTGGATGTACACGGTGTAGTCGATCACGCTGTCGGTCATGGCCCCATGCTGCGGGACCGGCCGCCGCGCGTGCGGCATTGGCGGGCCGGGCGTGGGCCGGCCCGTGCCGTCACCAGCGCAGCCCCTCCTCGGGGAGTTCCACCGGCGGGGTGCGCAGCGGGGCGGGCAGCCCGAGCTGGGCGCGGGCCGCGTGCACCGCGGCGAGCTCGTCCCGCCCGGCCGGGCCCCAGTCGCTGAGCTCCCGCACCTGTTCGGGGGTGGCCAGCAGCCGGGCGTACGCGGGGTCCGCGGCCGGGGACACCGAGGTGAGCCGGGCCGCCGTACGGGCCAGGGCGCCCCGGTCGGCGTACCGGTAGCCGATCGGCAGCGCCGGGGCGGCGGGCTCGGCCCGGGGCCCGGGCAGGTGCGCGGAGCCGGTGGCGCGGGCCACGAGCAGCAGCACCCGCCCGTCGGGGGCGAAGAGCCAGCCGCACCGGTCCCGTACGGGCAGGTGGGCGGGGACGGGGCCGGGGTGCCAGGTGCCGTGCTGGGGGGTACGCCGGCTGCGCAGGACTCCGAGGCGGTCCAGGGCGGTGGGGGTGGTGGGGCGGCCGTCCTCCAGCAGGGCGGGGCCGGATCCGTTGATCCGGGCGCGGAGGGCGGACAGGGCGCGGCGGGCGTCGCCCGGCTCCATCAGGGCGGGCAGGTCGGCGGGCTCGGCGAAGTCGATGCCGGTGATCTCCTGGGCGGGCAGGCGGACGGACCGGATGCGCTCGGGGGTCCAGGTGCCGCCGTCGTAGACGTGCAGGATCTCGCCGGGGAAGCGCATCTCGGGCGGGATCCCGGGCACGTCGGCGGGGATCCAGTCGACGGCCAGCCCGCGCGGGTAGTGGCCGTCGACGCCGAGCTCCTCGCGCATCTCGCGGGCCGCGGCCGCCGCGGGCGCCTCCCCGGCGTCCACGGCGCCGCCGGGGAGCAGCCGGTCGGGGCGGTAGTCGACGGTCTGGACGAGGACCCGCCCGTCGGGGTCGGTGACGAGGACGGTCGCTCCGGTCCAGAGGGCGGCGCGCGAGGCCCCGTACTCCGCCGGGGTCATCCAGGTGCCCGCACGTCCGGGGTCGTCGGTCAGCTGCGGCATCGGTACTCCGTTCACCGTGGGTGGACCAGCCGCCTGTGCAACAGCGGGCCGGGCCGCCGGGTTACGGCGGTTCCCCCGGCCCACGGGGGTGGTCCTTTACCTGCGCCATACCTGCTTACCGGCGCGTTATGTCGATCTTGCTACGGTCCGTCCTGCGGACCGGTGGTGTGAAAGCGGCTGGTCCGACCACGTACGCTCACCCGTCCGTGTGAGCGGGCGCGACCGGCGGCGCCCGGTTGCGGCAGGGTGGGCGGATGCCGCCCTGCCGGACCCTGCCGCCGTCCCTTTCCCTGCTGCTCGCCGTGCTGATGACGGCCACCGGGTGCGTGACCGTCCGGGCGCCGGACCGGCCGCCCGGGCCCTCGCCTGAACGGACCGTGTGGGCACCCCCGCAGCCGGTGGTGGAGGGCCTGCCGCTGGGGCCCGCCCCGGACCCGGTGGAGGTGCCCGCGCCGCCCGTCGGGGCGGCCGCCCCCGAAGCACCGGCCGAAGCACAGCCGGCGCCGCCGGCCGGCGCCCCGCGCCGGACCGGGCCGCGGTCCGACGACCGCCCGCCCCGCCGTGCCGCCCCCGGCCGGCCCGCCCGGCCGGCGCACCGCACCCCCGCCCCCAAGCCCCGCAAGCGGCAGCCCGCACGCCCCGCACCGCGGCCCGCGCCGCAGCAGCCGTACGACATGAGCCGGCTGTGCGAGGCCGCCCACGGGGTGGTGGACCCGGCGATCGTGGCCATGTGCCGGTAGGCAAATCGGTTGGATGCGCCGGCTCCGGATACCTAGAGTGACCTGGCCCCCCGTCACCCGATCCGGAGCCCGCCATGCGTACGCACTACCCCCGCACGGCACACCTGCCGTGGTCCCCCGGCGCCACGCCGGACGACGTGCGCGCCGGGGGCACGTCGGCGCTGGCCGGGCGCGAGGTGGTCGTCACCGAGAAGCTCGACGGGGAGAACACCACCCTGTACGCGGACGGGCTGCACGCCCGCTCCCTCGACTCCGCCCACCACCCCTCCCGCGCCTGGGTCAAGGGCCTCCAGGGCCGCATCGGCGCGCAGATACCACCGGGTTGGCGGGTGTGCGGCGAAAACCTCTACGCCCGCCACTCCCTCGCCTACGGGGAACTCGACAGCTGGTTCTACGGGTTCTCCGTGTGGGACGGCGACCACTGCCTCGACTGGGACCGCACGCTGCGCTTCCTCGGCCGGCTCGGCGTCCCCGCCCCGCGCGTCCTGTGGCGCGGGGTCTACGACGAGCGGGCGCTGCGCAGGCTGCGCGTCGACACCACCCGCCAGGAGGGCTACGTCGTACGGACGACGGCCGGCTTCGACCGCGCCGACTTCGGCCGGTACGTGGCCAAGTGGGTGCGGGGCGGGCACGTGCAGACCGACACGCACTGGATGTACGCGCCCGTCGTCCCCAACGGGCTCGGCCCGGCCGCTCCGCTGTGGGCGGTCCGCTCCGGCTCCGAGCCGGACCCGGCCGGGCTGCTCGCCGCCCTCGGCGTGCCGCAGCCGGCCGACGCGGTCGCGGAGCGGGCCGTCGCCGAGGTCACCGCCCGGCTCGACGGCGCCGGCCGCACCGGCGAGGCCCGGCTGGCCGGCGTACTGGCCGCCGCCCTGCACCGGGAGCCCCGGGCCGCCCTCGGGGCGCGGCTCGCGGCAGGACCGCTCGGGATGCGGACGGCCCGCCGCGTGGCCGACCTGGTCGGGCTGTACCCGGCGGTGCGGCGGCCGTTCCCGGAGGAGGAGCGGCGGGCCGGGCTGGTGCGGATGGCGGAGGCCGCCGACCTCGGGGTGCTGCACGCACTGGCCGCGGGGCTCCCGGCGACGGCCGGGGAGCTGGAGTGCGCCGAATGGTCCGCGCTGTGCGCCGAGGAAGCCGGACTGCTCGGCCCCGACCCGCTCGGCGGGCTGCGGGCCGGCCTGCGCGAGGCCCTCGGCGGGCTGGACGCGGACGCCGCCGACCGCTGCTGGGCCGAGGCCCGCGAGGCGTTCGGGCGGGGCTCGCTCGCCACGGCCGAGGAGGCGGTGGCCGCCACCT
Source organism: Streptomyces sp. NPDC044002 (assembly GCF_056434525.1). Classification (NCBI taxonomy): domain Bacteria; kingdom Bacillati; phylum Actinomycetota; class Actinomycetes; order Kitasatosporales; family Streptomycetaceae; genus Streptomyces; species Streptomyces sp. NPDC044002. The sequence goes on along the minus strand of NZ_JBWKEZ010000003.1, from coordinate 206,586 downwards.
GGCGCTGGCGGGACGGGTCGGCGTACCCGCGCCTGGTGCAGCTGTGCGGGCCCTCGGGCAGCGGGAAGAGCACCTACGCGCGGAGCCTGCCCGGGGTGGACGCGTACATCGCCCTGGACGACCTGCGCGAGGCCCGCGGCTCCCGCGCCGACCAGCGGTCCAATCCGGAGGTGCTGCGCGAGGGCCTGGAGCGGCTGGACCGGGCCCTGGCCGCCGGGGGCACGGTGGTGTGGGACGCCACCTCCCTCACCGAACAGCAGCGCGGCCTGGCCGGAGCCGTCGCACGGCGCCGCGACGCACTGGTCACCCGGGTGGTGGCCCTGGTCGGGGAGGCGGAACTGGTGCGGCGCAACGCCGTACGGCCGCACCCCGTGCCCGAGGCCGTACTGACGGCGCAGCTGCGGCGGTTCAGCCCGCCGTACCCCGGCCGGGCGCACCGCACCCGGTACGTCGGCGCGGCCGGCACGATCGAGGACACGACGGGCTCCCTCCGGGACGCCGACGAGGGGGACGACATCTGATGCGCACCAGTGAGCAGCTCTACCACCAGGTCCGCTGGGACCCCCGGTTCGACCCGGCCAGGTTCACCCTCGGCCTGCTCCAGCGCGGGGCCGCGCCCAAGCGGATACCGCTGCCCTCCTTCGTGCCCGGGGGCGACATCCCCTGGCACCGGGTGCTGTTCGTGGAGGCGGACGGGGAACTGGTCTGGGACCGGGCCACCGGTGTGGACCGGATCGACGCCACGCTCGCCGGGCGGGTGCGGGAACAGCGCCTGCTCGGCGCCCCGTTCTTCACCGCCCGCACCCCGCACGCCTGGGACCCGGCGGCGGGCGGCTGGCGGCCCGTGCAGGCCCGGCCGGCCGCGCACCCTCCGGCGAGCGTGCGGCTGCTGACCTGGAACACCCTGTGGGACCGGTACGACGCCCCGCGCATCGCCACCGCCCGGCGCAGGCCGATGCTGCTGGCGGACCTGGCGGTGGCCGACGCCGACGTGATCGCCCTCCAGGAGGTCGAACCGGCGCTGCTGGCCCTGCTGCTGGCCGAGCCGTGGGTCCGGGAGGGGTACTCCCTGGGCACCGATCCGCGCGGTACGGACGTGGCGGACAACGGGCTGCTGGTGCTGAGCCGGCTGCCGGTGCGGGAGGCGGGGCTGCACGCGCTGCGCCCGCACAAGGCGGTCACCGCCGTCACCGTGGACACCGCCGGCGGCCCGCTGGTCGTCGCCGCGACCCACCTGACCAGCGACCACACCGAGGACGGGGCCGCCCGGCGGGAGTGGGAACTCGCGCGCCTCGCCGAGGGGCTGGGCGGGATCGGTGCCCGGGTCGCGCTGCTCGGCGACTTCAACGACGGCCGCTCCGGGGCCGAGGGCCCGGCCGCCGCGCTGGGGCTGCGGGACGCGTGGACCGAGGCGCACGGACCCGGGGACGACACCCCGACCTTCGACCCGGGGGTCAACCCGCTGGCGGCGGTGGGCTCGCTGACGGGGCGGGCCGCCCGGCTGGACCGGATCCTGCTGGGCCCCTCGGACGGCGTCCGGGTGCGTTCGGCGGGGCTGCGGGGTGACGCGCCGGGGCCGGACGGGCTGTTCGTCTCCGACCACTTCGGGGTGGAGGCCACCGTGGCGTACGCGGCGCCCGGCGCGGCGGAGGAGCCGGGGGCCGCGCGGTGCGGCGCGGCGGCGACGGCCCGGACGGCCGTGGCGTGGCTGGCGCCGCACGACCCGGTCGTCGGGGAGCTGCGCCGGGCCCACGACCCGCAGGCGGACCGCTGGCCGGCGCACGTGAACCTGCTGTCCGGCTTCGTGCCGGAGTCCTCCTTCGGGGAGGCGCTGCCCCTGCTGGCGGAGGCCGCGGCGGGCACCGGGCCGTTCACCGCCCGGCTGGAGGGGGTGCACTCCTTCGGGCACCGGGACGACGCCACGCTCTGGCTGGACCCGGCGGCGGGCCCCGACGGCGACGCGCCGTGGCAGGAGCTGCGGCGCGCCCTGGCCGACCGGTTCCCGGGCTGCCGGGGCCGCGCGGAGGGCTTCACCCCGCACCTGACGCTGGGCCGCAGTACCGATCCGCGGCGGGCGGAGCGGGAGTTCGCCGAGCGCCTCGGGCGGGGCGGGCGCACGGCCCGGGTCGGGGAGCTGGCGGTGCTGTCGCGGCGCGGGGACGGGCCGATGCGGGTGCGGGCGGTGGTGGAGCTTGGCACCGGTGCGGTGCGGCTGCCCCGGCCCGAGGCCCCGGCGGCGCCCGTCGAAGCGCCGGGTGCCGCCGAGGAGGTGGCCGCGCGGATCGCGGCGGCGCTGCCCGAGGGCCTGGTGCGGACGGCGGGCTCGCGGCGCATGGGCTGCGCGCTGCCGGGCGCCGATCTGGACCTGGTGGCCGTGCTGCCCGGGCCGGCGGACGCCGCCGGGGTGCGGGCGCGGGTGGCGGCCGCGCTGCCGGGGGCGCGGCGGCTGCGGGAGGTGACGGGGGCCCGGGTGCCGGGGCTGCGGCTGCATGCGTCCGGGCTGGACGTGGACCTGGTGCTGGTCGGCGCCGGGGCGCTGGACCCGGCGCTCGCGGTGGCCCGGCGGGCGGAGCTGGGCGAGGCGGCGGCGGTGGCGCTGAGCGCGCTCGACGACGCCGACGCGGTACGGGAGTCCGCGGGCGCGGAGCACGCCGCCTTCGCCGCCCTGGCGCGGGAGGTGAAGGCCTGGGCGCGGGCGCGCGGGCTGGACTCGGCGCCGTTCGGGGGGCTGCCGGGGCTGGCCTGGGCGGTGCTCGCGGCGCGGACCGTCCGGGAAGCGGTCCGGGATGCCGGGGACCTCTCCGCCGCCGGGCTGCGGCGGGAGTTCTTCGGGACCTGGGCCGCCTGGGACTGGAGCGAGCCGGTGTCCCTGCTCCCGGCGGACGGGGCGGGCCGCTCCCCGTCGCCGTCGTCTTCGCCGTCGGCTTCGCCGTTGTCGTCACCGTCGTCGCCGGATCCGGTGACGGTGCTGACGCCGCGGGCGCCGGTGCGCAGCTGCACCGCGCAGGTGGGGCCCGGGATGCGGGACCTGCTGGTCCGGGAGCTGTACCGGGCGTGGGAGGTGCTGGAGGCGGATCCGGACGGCCTCGGCCGGCTGACGGCGCCGCCGCCGCTGCACCGGCGGCACGCGGCGTGGGCGGTGGTGACCGTACGGGCCGGTGCGGCCGGGGAGTTCGAGGAGCGGCTGGGCCGGGCGCGGGGCCGGCTGCGGGCCCTGCTCGCGGGGCTCCCGGATGCCCATGCCTGGCCCCGCCCGTTCGAGCGGACCGCGACCCTGGCACGCTACGCGGTGGGCCTTGGCCCGACCCCGCCGGACGCGGCCGCCCTGTCGGCCCTGGCCGCGCCGTGGGCGGCGGGCCTACCGGGGGTGGAGGTCGCCTGGGCGGGATCGGGCGGGGTACCGGACCTCACCTGAGGGGAGGCCGCCGGGCGGCGCTCACACCTCGATGACGATCTTGCCGGCGGTGTGGCCCTCCTGGCTGAGGGCGAAGGCGGCCGCGAGTTCGGCGAGCGGGAAGGTCTCGGCGACGGTGACCTCCAGGCGGCCCTCGTCGGCGAGGCGGCCCAGGGCGGCGAGGTCCGCGGAGTCGGGACGGACCCACATCCACTGGCCGCCCGCTCCCAGGACCGTGTGGTCGGCGATCGAGGCGTGGCGTCCGCCCTCGGCGAGGACGGCGCGGGTGACGTCGAGGACGCCCCCGACGAAGTCGGCGACGACGGTGGCGCCCTCGGGGGCGAGGGCGCGGACGCGTTCCGTCAGGCCGTCCCCGTAGGCGACGGGTTCGCAGCCCAGGCCGCGCAGGCGCTCGTGGTTGCGCGGGGAGGCGGTGCCGATGACGCGGGCGCCGAGGGCGCGGGCGATCTGCACGCCGAGGGAGCCGACGCCGCCCGCCGCACCGTGGACGAGGACCGTGTCGCCGCCGCCGGTGCCGAGGCGGGTCAGCAGCTGGTAGGCGGTGAGGCCGGCCAGCGGCAGGCCCGCCGCCTGCCGCCAGTCGAGGGAGACGGGCTTGGCCGCGAGGCAGCGTACGGGGACGCTGACGAACTCGGCGAAGGTCCCGCCGTGCACCCAGTCCTTGCGGGCGTACCCCATGACCTCGTCGCCCACCGCGAACTCGGGGGCGTCGATGCCGACGCGCTCGACGGTGCCGGACACGTCCCAGCCCGGGACGACGGGGAACACGGCGTCCATGAGGCCGTCGAGCCCGCCCGACATGATCTTCCAGTCGACCGGGTTGACGGCCGCGCAGCGGACCCGGACGAGGACCTCGCCGGGGGCGACCTTGGGCACGGGCAGGCGGCTCTCGGCGAGCACCTCCGTCCCGCCGTACGTCCCGTACGCCATGGCCCGCATGGTGCCTTCGGTGTCCTGCGACATGGATGCGGCCTCTCCGTCTGCCTGCCCGAACCGGTGGAAATCGCCCCTTCTCCATCCCACCACGGGAGGCCGCCCGCACCGCCGAGCGCAACGCCGGGCGCGATGCCGGGCGCAACGCCGCCCGGTCACTCGTACTCGGTGCCGCCCTTGCGCGTCAGGTAGGCCGGGCTGACCGCCTTCGCGATGGCCCGCCCGCCGGTCACGGGGCTGTACCGCTCGGCCGCCGGCCGGATGACGACCCCCTCGCGCAGGTGCAGGTCCCGCCCGGAGACCGTCTCCCGGCCGCTCGCCAGCTCCAGGACCGCGTCCAGGGCGTACGGTCCCTCGAAGAGCCGGGGCACCAGCGGGAGTTCGCCGTCCCGGAGCACCTCCTGCGGGTCCAGCCAGCGCACCTGGCCGTCGATCTCCGCGGACACGTCGAAGACGGCGTACCCGGGCGGCGCGTCGGCCGTCGCGGCCGGGACCCCGTACGCCAGGTCCTGCACCCCGGCCCCGTATACCTCGCCGAAGACGCCGATGCGGCTCGCGCCCAGCCGTTCGGCCAGCCGGGCCGCCACCTCCGCCACGCCGTGGCCGCGCACCGCGCGCCAGTAGACGTTGCGCCCGTCCTCCTTGAGGGCCAGCCCCTTGGCGCCGACCCCCTTGGAGGAGACCAGGACGCGCCCCTCCCCGGCCACGTAGGTCAGCAGGCAGGCCGTGCCGTGGAGCTTCTCCGTCAGGACGACGGGCTCCCCCTCCTCGAAGATCCGCGGGTAGCGCTGGAGGTTCTCGATGTCCACCCACGGCAGCAGGTCGGGGGCCGGCTCGACGTCCCCGGCCATCGTCGTGGGGACGGGCGGGGACCACTTCACGATGCCCAGCGCCTCCGCGAAGTCGGTTCCCTCCTTCGCGGCGAGGGCCAGGTCCACGCCGGCCAGGGCGCGGGGCCGGCAGACCAGGCCCTGCGAGAGCTCCCCGCGCAGCCGGACCGCCTTGACCCGGTCCTTGGAGCTTCCGGCCAGCCGGCCCGTCAGTCCCAGCTCCTCGATCAAGGCGGCCGGGAGCACCGCCTGTTCGGGTATGTAGAGCGCCAGATCACCGGTGCGGTAGGCGCCCTTCGCGACGACGGCGCGGTAGAGGCCCACCTGGGCCAGCTCCAGCGCGTCGGCATCGGGGTGGTCGTGGACGGTCAGCTCTTCGACGGTGACACGCAGCGTGGACATCGGCGCCTCCTGGGACACGGGACGGACTCGGACTTCCCGGCCACTCTCGGCGTCGGCATTTCCGCTGGTCCAGCGGATTTCGGGGTGTTAGCCTGCGCCGCGCGAGCGGCATCCGCCGTTCCCCGTACGGAGGTTCACATGTCCCGTCGCCCCGTCACCGTCGTCACCGGAGGCAGCCGCGGCATCGGCGCCGCCGCCTGTGTGCGCCTCGCCGCCGAAGGGCACGACCTGGTGCTCGGCTACGCCCGCGACTCCGCGGCCGCCGAGTCCACGGCGGAGCGGGTGCGGGCGGCGGGAGCGCGGTGCGTGACCGTTCGCGGTGACACCTCGCAGGAGGACGCGGTCGAGCGGCTCTTCGACACCGCCCGGGCGGAACTCGGCCCCGTCACCGGGCTGGTGAACAACGCCGGGGTGACCGGCCCGCTGGGCCGGCTCGCCGACGCCCGGACCGAGGACCTGCGGCGGGTGGTGGAGGTGAACCTGCTGGGGTACCTGCTCTGCTGCCGGCGGGCGGCCCGGGACATGGCGGCGGCCGGCGGCGGGGCCATCGTGAACGTCTCCTCGGCGGCGGCGACGCTGGGCAGCCCCGGGGACTACGTCCACTACGCCGCGACGAAGGCGGCCGTCGACGCGCTCACCCTGGGCCTGTCCAAGGAGCTGGGGCCGGACCGCATCCGCGTCAACGGGGTCGCGCCGGGGATCATCGAGACCGGCATGCACGCGGCGATGGGCGATCCCGACCGGCCCGCGAAGGCGGCCGCGGGGATCCCGCTGGGGCGTCCCGGGCAGCCGGAGGAGGTCGCCGGGGCCATCGCCTGGCTGCTGTCCGAGGACGCCTCGTACACGACGGGGGCCGTGCTGCGGGTCTCCGGCGGGCGGTGACCCGTCCCGGCCCCAGAAGTCCCGGAGCGGCCCCGGCCCGGGCTCCGGGGCGGGCTCCGGCCCAGGGTCCGGCCGGGGGCGGGCTCCAGCCCAGGCTCCGGCCCGGGGCGGGCTCCAGCCCAGGCTCCGGCCCGGGCCGGACTCCGGGCCGGACTCCAACCCGGGGCGGGCTCCGCCCCAGGCTCCGGGCCGTCCCCGGCCCGGGCCCGCTGCGGGCTCAGCCGAAGGCGGCCTGGGTGGCCGGGCCGTAGACGCCGCTCGGGTCGCCCTTGATGTCCCGGTCCCGCTGGAGCTGCGCGACGCCGCGCTTGGTCTGCCCGTCGTAGACCCCGGTCACCTTGACGTACGTGAACCCCTGCCCGTACAGCCGCTCCTGGAGGGCCCTGACCTCGGGCCCCTTGTCCCCCGGGCGCAGCGTCCCGGAGGAGTCCGGCTGCTTCCCGCCCTTGCCCGAGGCCGTCGGGGAGCCTGTCGCCGGCTTCGCCGAGGACGGGGGCGCGGAGGGGGACCGGGTGGCGGAGCCAGACGGCTTCGCGGTGGCCGCCTGGTTGCGGATCTCGGCGTCACCGGCACCCGGGCTGCGGGCCGGCAGCGCGGGCAGGTTCAGGTCGGGGCGGGCCGAGGCGGACGGGGACTCCGGTTCGGGCCCGCTCAGCAGGAACACCAGAGCGCCCGCCCCGGCCAGCGCCACCAGCGCGAGGGCGGCCGGCGCGAGCGGGCTCCGGCGCCGCGCGGGCGCGTGCCGGGGATCCGCGGCCGCGGGGTCGGCCGGGGGCGCGGACGGGACGCGCGGCAGCGGCTGCGTCGTCTCCTCCAGGGACTCCGGCAGCGACGGCCAGTCGGGGTACGCCGGGCCGTGGGGGTCCTCGGTCACGGCGACGTAGGGCCGTACGAGGTGGCGGTCGTCGGGCTCGGGCCCGTTCTCATCAGGGTGTGGGGACACGGTTGTCTCCGGGCGCGGACAGGGGGCCGGTGCGGCGGTGCGGAACCGGCCCCCGTCCAGCCGGTCAGGCCCTGCGCCGCCGGGCGGCGAGGGCCGTGCCCGCCCCCGGGGCCGGCACGGTCAGCGGGGCACGGGCGGATATCGGCATGTGGGACTTCTCCGAAGTGCGGCTCATTCGGTGGCTCTTGAGCGGACTCTTTCCGTCCGCGACCGCTTCGTCAAGCCGGGTGTCCGTTCCGCCCCATCCATCCGTTCTGCTCCGGCGGCGGAGCGGGAGGTGACCACCACCGTCACGGCGGCCGCCAGCATCAGCGCCGCACCCGTGAGCGGGGCCGCCGGGACGGAGACGCCGTCCACCGCGAGCCCGCCGGCGAGGGCGCCCGCCGCGATGGCGAAGTTGAACATGGCCACCATCAGGGAGGAGGCCGCCTCGGCGGCCCGCGGCGCGGCCTGGAGCATCCAGCGCTGCAGGCTGACGGAGACCCCGCCGTAGACCAGGCCCCAGACCAGCAGCAGCGCGGTCCCGGCGGCGGCCCCCGGCACGACGGCGATCAGCGCCAGTACGGCGGTGAGGGTGGCGCTGACGGTGAGCAGCGTACGGCGTGCGTCGCGCGGCCCGGCCAGGAAGTTGCCCGCGACCCCGGCGAGGCCGTAGCCCAGGAGCAGGGTGCTGACCAGGCCGGAGTCGACGCCGGAGACGTCCCGCAGGATGGGCCGCACGAAGGTGTAGGCGGCGAACTGGCCGGTCACCACCAGGAAGGTGACGACGACTCCGGCCCGGACCGCGCGGTTGCGGCGCAGCAGGACGGGCAGTTCGCGGAAGGTGACGGGCCCGGACGGGGGCAGTGCGGGGAGCAGCAGGAGCAGGGCGGCGGTGGTGAGGGCGCCGAGGACGCCGACGGCGCCGAAGGCGGTGCGCCAGCCGCCCAGTTCGCCGAGGAGGGTCCCGGCGGGGACGCCGAGGACGGAGGCGGTCGGGACCCCGCCGAAGATCAGGGCCGTGGCCCGGCCGGCGTGGTGGCCGGGGACCAGCCGGACGGCGAGCCCGCCCGCGACGGCCCAGAATCCGCCGACGCTGACGCCGACGAGCAGCCGGGCGGCCAGCAGCACCGTGAAGTCCGGGGCGAACGCGGCGGCGAGGTTGGCGGCGGCCATCAGGGCGATCAGGGCGCAGAGCACGTGCCGCCGGTCCAGCCGGGCGGCGCCGACGGTGACGAGGGGTGCGCAGAAGCCCGCGACGAGACCGGGGACGGTGACCATCAGCCCGGCGGTGCCGTCGGAGACCCCGAGGTCGGCGCCGACGGGGGTGAGCAGGCCGACGGGCAGCAGCTCGGAGGTGATCAGGCAGAAGATCCCCAGGGAGACGGCCGTCACGGCCGCCCATGCCTTGAGGGGGCCGTGCGCCGACGGGGACGGCCCGGGGGGCGGGGTGGGGGACGGGCCGGGGGGCGGGGTGGGTCCGGGAACGCTGGACGCGGCTGGTTCGGTCATGCTCGGCACTCCGTACGGCAGGCGGGCGGACGGTGCGGGGCACGGCGGCACCAGGCCCCGGGGGTCGCGCCTCCCCCGCCGCCCGCACTGCCGTGCCGTGCCGATCGCGTTCCGCTCATTCTGCGACCGCCTGGGCGTTTCAGGCCGCCTCCGAAGGATCGATTCGGCAACGCCCGGCCCGGTCCGCCCCGTCACCCGGACGCGTGAGGGCCCGGATCCGAGCGGCCCCGGACTACGGCATGGTGGTCGGATGCAGTTACGCCGGGCCGCCCTGCCCCTCTCCCTCCTCGCGCTCCTCGCGAGCGCCGGCTGCGTGTCCGTGGGCCCCGAGTCCGGCGGCCCGGGCGCGGCGCGGGGCTCCGTACCGCCGGTGGACGCGGCCGACTCCCCCGGCGCCCCGGACGCCCACGGCGCGCGCCACGCCCACGGTCCGCCGCCGGAGCCGCCCCTGCCGCTGGGCGAGCTCCCGGAGCCCGAGGCCGCACCGGAACCGGCTCCGCGGGTGCCGCCGCCCGCCCGCCGGATCCGGCCGCCCGCGCAGCGGCCGGCGAAGCCCGCCGCACCCCGCCGCGCCCGGCCCCCCGAGCCGCCGGCGCCGCGGGTGCCGGCTCCGCCGCGCGGCGAGGAGCTGTGCGAGGCGGCGGAGGGCACGGTCCCGCCGTCGATCGTGGACCTGTGCGTCCGCCAGTACGGCCGCTGACCGGACCGGATCTCCCCGCCGGGCAGACTTGACCCTCACACCGTGTCAGGCCGTGCACTGGAGGGCGTCATGTTCACCATCGGAGACTTCGCCAAGCACGGCCGGGTGTCGGTCCGCATGCTGCGCCACTACGACGCGCTCGGACTGCTGCGCCCGGCACGGGTCGACCCCGTGACCGGCTACCGCTCGTACGAGGCGGCCCAGCTGGCCCGCCTCAACCGCGTCATCGCGCTCAAGGAGCTCGGCTTCAGCCTGGAACAGGTGGGAGCGGTGCTCGACGAGAAGGTCGGCGCGGAGGAGCTGCGCGGGATGCTGCGGCTGCGCCGGGCGGAGCTGGAGACCGCCGCGGCGGAGGCGGCGGCCCGGCTGGTCCAGGTCGAGGCGAGGCTCCGGACCATCGAGAGCGAGGGAACCATGTCCGTGGACGAGATCGTCGTGAAGAGCCTGCCGGCGGTGCGGCTGGCCGAACTGACCGGGGTGGCCGCGAGCTTCGCCCCTCAGGACATCGGGCCGGTCATCGGTCCTTTGTACGAGGAGCTGTGCCGCAGGATCGAGACCGCCGGGGTGGTTCCGTCCGGTCCGGGTCTGGCCTACTACGAGGAGGCTCCGGGCGGCGAGCCCGGATCGGTCCTGGTGCACGCCGGGCTCCCCGTGGCGTCGGCGGTCCGCGCCGAGGACCTCGGGGCCGGGGTGCGGATCGCCCTGCTGCCCGGGGTCGAGCGGGCGGCGACCGTGGTGCACCGGGGCCCGATGGACGGGGTGCTGCCGACGGCGCAGGCCCTGGCCCGGTGGATCGACGCGAGCGGCCACCGCTCGGCCGGCTACGCCCGTGAGCTGACCCTGGCCTGCCCGGAGGACCCGCAGGGGTGGGTCACCGAGCTCCAGGAGCCGCTGGCCTCCTGAGGGCCCTGCCCCGGTCGCGGACGGCCGCGCAGCACCGGGCGGTGCCCCGGCGGGCCGTCCGCAGCCGGCGCACCGCGCCGTGCCCGCGCCGGCTCCACTCGGCGCGGGGCAGCCCGGCGCGCTGGCCGCCGCCGGTGATCAGGGCGTTGACGGGGGCGTGCGGGTCGGCGGCGACGCCCTTGGCGATCAGCACGCCGACGACGAGCGGGACCAGCGCGACCGCGAGCGCGGAGCCGGCGGCGGTGACGTGGCCGAGGCGCGGGCGGGGGGCTGCGGGTGCCGAGGTGTCCATGGCGTCATTCCAGCAGCGGGGGCCCGGCCGGGAATCGGGGCGGATACTCAGTCCGTCGTACGCGGGGTACTCAGACGGTGGAGGGCGCGGTGGTGGCGGAATCCCTGGGAGGGGGCTTCGAGCCCGCGACCGGCGACGGCCCCGAGACGTCGGGCGCGGGCCGGGCGGCCGAGGTGCGCACGGCGTACGAGGGGCTGCTGGCGATCCGCCGGCTGCTGGCCGGGGGCGTCTCCGGCCCGGCCCCGTGGGAGCTGCGGCTGATGCCGCGAGCGGTGGCCCTCGTACTGGAGGCGGCCGGTTTCCCGCCGTCGGCGGTGGACGCCGGGGGCCGGCGCACCCGGACCGGCTACCGGGTGGCGGCCGGCGCGGACGGGGTCCAGGTCACCTGGTCCGGCCCGCCGGGCGGCGGCGCCGCCGGGGAGGAGCGGGAACGCCTGAACGCCTGCGCGGCCGAACTCGAACGCCACGGCTGGGAGTGCCTCCTCTACCGCGGGCCGCGCGGGCGGCGCTTCCTGGAGGTCGAGCGGCGCCGGTGAGCCGGGCGGCCCACCGCTGCGGGTGGGCCGCCCGGCCCGTCCGGGCGGCCGTCGCGGTGCCGCCCGGGTTCAGCCGTCGTCCCGGTGGCGCAGGAGGCGGAGGGCGTTGGCGACGACGACCAGGGTGGAGCCCTCGTGGACCAGGACGGCCGGGCCGATGCCCAGGCCCAGTGCGGTGGCCGGGACGAGGACGGCGACGATGCCCAGGCTCAGCCAGAGGTTCTGCCGGATGATCCGGCTCGCCCGGCGGCTGAGGCCGGTGATGAAGGGGAGCCGGCGCAGGTCGTCGGACATGAGGGCGATGTCGGCCGTTTCCAGGGCGACGGCCGAGCCGGCCGCGCCCATCGCCACTCCCACGGTGGCGCCGGCCATGGCGGGGGCGTCGTTGACCCCGTCGCCGATCATGGCCGTCCGGCCGGTGCGGCGCAGCCGGGCCACCTCGGCCACCTTGTCCTGCGGCATCAGGCCGCCGAGCGCCTCGTCCATGCCGACCTCGCGGGCCACCGCGTCGGCCACGCGCTGGTCGTCGCCGGAGAGCATCACGGTCCGGGTGACCCCGAGCGCGCGCAGGGCGGCGACGGTCTCGGCGGCCTCCGGGCGGGGGGCGTCCATCAGGCCGAGGGTGCCGAGCCAGCGGTCGCCCCGACGGACCAGCATCGTGGTGCGGCCGGTCCGTGCGAGCTCCTCGGTGCGCTCGCGCAGGGCGGGCGGTACGGGAGGGCCGGCGAGGGTGTCGGCGTAGGAGAGGCTGCCGATGTGGACGGCCTCGCCGTCGAGTTCGGCGCTGACCCCGCGGCCGATGACGGCGCGGAGGTTGACGGCCTCGGGGGCGCCGGCCGCGGCCGGGGTGGCCGCCAGCAGGGCCGGCGCGTCCCGTACGACGGCCTGGGCGAGGGGGTGGTCGCTGAGCCGCTGCGTGGCGAGGGCCGTGCGCAGCAGTTCCTCGCGGCCGGCTCCGTCGGCGGCCAGGGCCTCGGTGAGGCGGGGGCGGCCCTCGGTGAGGGTGCCGGTCTTGTCGAAGGCGAGGGTGCTCAGGCGGCCGAACTCCTCCAGCGGCGCCCCGCCCTTGACCAGCACTCCCCCGCGGGCGGCACGGCCGACGGCGCTGAGGACGGCGGCCGGGGTGGCGATGGCCAGGGCGCAGGGGCTGGCGGCGACGAGGACGGCCATGGCGCGGTAGAAGGTGTCGGTGAAGGGCTCGCCGGAGAGGGCTCCGAATCCCAGCAGGGCGGCGACGAGGACGAGGACGCCGGGGACGAAGACCTTCTGGAAGCGGTCGGTGAACCGCTGGGTGGGCGAGGTGCGCTCCTCGGCGTCCTGGACCATGCGGACGACGCGGGCGAGGGTGTTGTCGGCGGCGAGGCGGGTGACGACGACGTCGAGGGAGCCGGAGCCGTTGACCGTGCCGGCGTAGACACGGCTGCCGGGGTCGGTGGCGGCGGGGTCCGCGAGGGCGGCGGCGCGGTCGGCCACCGGGGTCTTGTCGGCTGGGACGCTCTCCCCGGTGATCGGTGACTGGTCGACGTTGCTGCTGCCCGCGGCGACGAACCCGTCGGCCGGGACCCGGGCGTGCGGGCGGACCAGGACGGCGTCCCCGACGGCCAGCTCCTCCACGGGCACCTCGACGGGCTCCGCGGCGCCGGTGCGGCGGACGAGCGCGGTGCGGGGGGCGAGGGCGCCCAGGGCCTCGATGGAGCGCCGGGCGCGGCCCATGGCGTACTCCTCCAGGGCGTGGCCGAGGCTGAACAGGACGAGGAGGACGGCGCCCTCCTCCCAGCGGCCGATCGCGGCGGCTCCGGCCGCGGCGACGAGCATCAGGAAGTCGACCTGGAAGCGGCCCCCGCGGAGGGTGGCGACCGCCTCGCGGAGGGTGAAGAACCCGCCGAAGGCGTAGGCGGCCACGAAGAGTGCCTGGGCGGCGGGGCCGCCGTTTCCGGTCAGCTGGAGGGTCAGCCCGGTGAGGTAGACGGTGAGGGCGAGCAGGGCGCTGACCAGCTCCGCGCGCTCTCCGGTCTTCTTCGCCACGTCACGCATGGCGTCACGCATCACGACGTTCATGAAATCAATATATCAGTACATTGAAATACGTGAACATGTAGACGTCCAGACGTGTGTACGTCTTGATCCGGCGATCTAAGCTGGCCCCATGGAACCTGCCGAACCAGCCGAACCAGCCGAACCAGCCGTGGAACCCACGCTCACCGAGCCCGACGCGGCAGCGGTCGCCGAGGTCATGCAGGGCCTCGCCTCACCCGCCCGGATCCGCATCCTGGCCCGGCTGCTGCACGCACCCTGCTCGGTCGGCGAACTGGCCGAGGCGCTCGGCCTCGGCCAGCCCACCGTCTCCAACCACCTGCGCCTGCTGCGCCACCTCGACCTGGTGGCCGGGCGGCGCGACGGGCGCAGCGTGGTCTACGAGCTGCACGACGAGCACGTCACCGCCCTGCTCCGGCAGGTACTGGAGCACGTTCACCACGGACGCCAGGGCTAGGGGGTGTCCGCGCAGCGCGTAGCCCACACGGCGTAGCGCCCGGCACGAGCGGGACTCGTGCCGCGACCTGAACATCTCGGCGCCGCATCACCGTGCCTCCGGGGCCCGCCGGCATGCGGTCTCCCCTCCGCCCGGGTCAGGCTGATGCCGTGAGCTGCCAACCTCTGATCGTGGTGGAGCCTCCGGACGGTCGCGGGCTGAGGGACGTCCGCGTGCGGGGTGAAGTCGTCGGGCGGGCCTGGTCTCTGGGAGACCTGCGCAGGCTGCTGCGCCGTGCCGAGGTCCCGGAGGACGTGGACCTTGAGGCTAGTGAGCTCGTGTCGCCGCTGCGCGTGGACGATGTGGAGGCACATCTCACGGGGGAGGACGAACTGCTGGTTCGCTGGCTAAACGGAGGGCCCGGTACGCGCGAGGGCGTGGAAGCGTACTTCCGGCACTGCCGGGAACAGTGGGACACTGCCGGGCCCCTTCGCGCCTTCGGCATCCGGGCGGGCGCCGACAAGGTGCTCGCGGGGACGGTCGACCTGCGGTTCACGGGAGAAGGCTTGGCTCCCGGTCAGGTGAACGTCGCCTACGGCCTTTATCCGTCCTGGAGAGGCGGTGATCCAGGTCGATCCGGAGAATCCGGCATCCGCCGCGGTCGCGCGACGTGCAAGATTCCATCCCAGCGAGCAGCCGCACAGCAACGATGCCACGCGCTTCGACTGGTACATCCTGGACCTGCGCGAGGACCATCCCGGCCGCCCCCGTTGAGCAAGTGCCGCTGCGGCGGGTTCAGAGGCTCTTGCGCATGAGAACGCACATCGTCTCGTGGCGACGGACCGACCCGTCGGGCCCTTCCTCGTCCCAGGCGTCCGGCTCACGGCCGTATGCGACATAGCCCAGGCGCTCATACAGGGCGCGCGCCCGGGGATTGTCCTCCTCTACAGCGAGTTCTGCCCTGCGCAGCCCGCGGTCCCGGATCCGTTGTTCGGCTGCTCGGACGAGCAGCGTTCCCAAGCCGCAGGACTGCAGCGCCGGCATCACGGCGAGCTGCCATAGGGTTCCAGCTCCCTCGGAGACTTGGTAGTCGATGCCGCCTTTCGCCACCGGCAGATCCGCAGGAGTGCATACAGCCAGGTAGTCCACCTCACCCGCCGCAGCGCGGGCGAGTTCCCGTTCCACGTGGCGCAGGTGGGTGTCCGAGCCCGACCAGGTGCACGCAGGGAGATCCTGGGGCAGTAGATCGCGCACGCTGACAGGCAAGGTGACGGCAGTCTCAGTGGAGTCGTCTTCAGTGTTCACGCACGGAAGCATGCGCTGGCAGCGATGGCACGACAACGGATTTCTCTCGGATCCGGCCGGTAGGCCGGCGCCGGCAACCGTGCCGCAATGTCGTCTGCTGTCCGTGCTCGTAATCAAAGCCAGACGACCAGCAGTTGCGGGACAACCCTTAGGGCAGCGGGCGGCACAGGAGGGCCGCCGGGGAGGGGTGGGAGCCGATGCGGGTGGTGAAGGCGATGCCCGCCGCGTACTCGGTGGGCGCGCACTGGCCCTTGTAGTGGCCCCGGGCGAAGTCGCCGCCGCCGGCTCCCGTCGGGCGGTTGTCGCCGCGGTCGAACCAGAGGGTGCGGCCGGCGGCCGCCGGGAGGGCCGTGCGGGCCGGGGCGCACAGGGCGGCGGAGACGCGCTCGCCGCGCAGGCTGTACCCGATGAGGAACTGCCCCGCCGGGCACTGGAGTTTGGTGTAGCCGGTGGCCCAGTCGCCGCCGGGCGGGACGTACGCCTCGTCGCGGACCACCGTGTGGCCGCCGGCCGGGGCACGCAGGTCCGAGGTGGTGCACAGGCCGCGTCCGCCGGTGTGGCCGAGGCCGGTCAGCCGGGCGCCGTCCGGGCAGACGGCCTTGCGGGCGCCGCTGTCCCAGTCGCCGGCGGCGCGGGTGCGCAGGGAGGCGTTGTGGTCCCGGTGGTCGGTGCTGAGCTGGTACCAGGCCGGGGTGGCGGGGACGGGTCCGGTGCGGCCGGGGGCGGTGGTCAGGGCGGTCAGGGGGGCGGTGCGCCAGTCGGCGGGGTCGAGGACTCCGGTGCGGCGGCCGGTGGAGTCGTAGCGGAGCAGGGCCCAGCTGTCGCCGCCCGGGGCGCCCTGGGCGGTGGTGCTCCAGCCGACGAGCGGCCAGTACGCGAAGTCGGCGTCGGAGCCGGCCAGGTAGGAGGTGAGGTTCTGGAACCAGGCGCGCGGGGCGGTGCCCGTCTCGTCCGCGCCGATGCCGAACTCGCTGATCCAGACGGGCGCGGTGAAGTGGGTGCCGGTCTCGGCGGAGACGAAGAAGGCCTGGTCGTAGAGGGTCTGTTCGAGCTGGGCCCGGGTCATGTCCTGGTAGCGGGGGTCGTGGGTCTCGCCGAGGCCGGTCGCACCGCTGTGGCGGGGGCCGGTGTACCCGTAGAAGTGGGCGGAGTACACGAGCTTGCCGGAGACGACCAGGGTGTGCGAGAGGGTGCGCACGGGGGTGAGGGTGGGGCGCTCGTGGGGGAATCCGTCGAGGGGGATGCCGGTCCAGTTGATGCCCTCGACGACGATCAGCAGGTCCGGGTTGGCCTCGGTGAGGATCCGGTCGGCGGCCTCCTGGGAGGCGGCCTGCCAGTCGTGGCCGTCGCCGAGGCCCCAGTTGGGGTCGTCCCAGGTGTCCCGGCGGACCTCGTTGTAGAGGTCGGCTCCGACCACGCGCGGGTTGTCGCGGTAGCGGCGGGCGATCGACACCCAGTCGTCGGCCCACTGGGCGGTGGAACGGCCGCTGTTCCAGCGTTCGTTGCCGTCGAGGCCGCAGCACCAGCGGGTGGTTCCGGTGTGGTTGTTGAGGATGACGGCGAAGCCCGCGTCGGTCAGGGCGGCGACGACGGCGTCGAAGACCTGGAGCGGGGTCCGGCCGCGCAGGGCCGGGTTGGCGGCCACGGCCGCGTCCGGGACGGGGGTGGTGGTGTGGAGCATCTCGTTGGAGAAGGGCAGCCGGATGCTGTTGAGGCCGAGGGCGCGGAAGTCCGCGAGCAGCGCGGGTACCGGGACCCGGTCGAGGCCGAGCGGGATGCCGTGGGAGTCCTGGCCGCTGTGGTGGGAGGCGGGGTCGGTCCGGTCGCCGGAGCCGTTCCAGGAGCCCTGGGCGCCGTCCCAGTTGCCCGAGCGGAGCCGGAACCGCTCGCCCCGCGCGTCCACGACGTAGCGGCCCCGGGTGGAGAGCGGGGGCGTCCAGGCGGTGTCGGCCGCATAAGCGGCCGGGCCGGCCGGGGCGGCCGGGGCGGCCAGGACGTCCACGGCGGGCGGGGGCGCCGCAGCGGCGGCCGGCAGCGCTCCGGCCGCCAGGAACAGCACGCTCAGCAGCACCCGTACGAGGCTCTTCATCTCGCTCCCGCCCGCTCCGGCCGCCCGCTCCGGGCGGCTGCGGCCGACAAGTTACCGGCCGGTCGCGCCGGGCGGAAGGCTCGGGAGCGCCCCGGTGCACCCGCCCGGCCGCGGAGGCGTCAATTCCGGCAAGCGGGTGCCATCCCTGCACACCCGGCCACCCGGCCAAAACCGCCCCGCCCGGGCCGGTACGCCTCTACCGTGCCCTGAGGGGCAGCCGGCAACGGGAGGGTGGGGCTGATGGACGACGACGAGGACATGCGGCTGGCGAGGATCACGCCGGAGATCTCCCGCCGCACCCTGGCGATGCTGCGCGGTCTCGCCGGACTGGAGCCGCCGGAGCAGGTACCGGAGGACGCCATGACGGTCGCCGACGCGATCCTCGACGACCACGGTACGGACGGGCTGCGGGTACTGGTGATGACGCTGGCCGCCTGGGCGACGGCGCAGATCGAGAACGTGGCGGAGCTGAGCGGGCGCAGCCACGAGGCGGTGCTCGACGCGATGGAGCTGGCCTGCCTGGAGGCCAATGCCGAGGAGTAGCCCCCGGCAGCCACCGGAAGGGTTTCTTCCGCCGGGGTACGGGCGACGCTCCGGGGCGACCCGGCCCGTCGTCCGCCACTCTCGGTGGACGGCGGACGACCGACGGTTCCGTGCCGCGGGAGGCCCTGATCCGGGCCCGGGTCGGCGACACTGGGGGGACCAGAGGCTCGTGGGGGGTCGTGATCGGAGGCCGTCGTGAGCACACCTTCCGCCATCCGGATCGCCGCCGTCCTGTCGGCCGAGCACCGCGGCCGGCTGATGGCCCACGCCCGTGAGGTCAACTTCCCCGAGGGCGCGCGGCTCTTCGACGAGGGCGGGCCGGCCCAGACGTTCTGGATCGTGCGTTCCGGCACGGTGACCCTGGAGATCCCGCTGCCCGGCCGCCGCACCCCCGCGCCCGTGGAGAGCCTCGGTCCCGGGGAGCTCGTGGGCTGGTCGTGGCTGTTCCCGCCGTACGTGTGGCAGCTGAGCGCCGAGGCCATGACCCCGGTGCGCGCCTACGAGTTCGACGGGGCGACCGTTCGCATGCTGATGGACGCCGATCCCGCCTTCGGCTCCGCGATCGGGCACTGGGTCGGGCGGATCCTCGCCGTCCGGCTCCAGCAGACCCGCACCCGGCTCCTCGACCTCTACTCCCCGCGTTCGGGGGCGGCCCGCTGAGGGCGCTCCAAACCTTTCGGGGAGGGGTGTTCGGCCGTTTCCCGGAATCCCTCCCCCACAGGTCACGGCGGCGCCGCGCGGAGGAGGGTCGCTGCGGTCTGCGGTCATGCGCTCACGATCGGTGACGAGAAACGGCCGTACGAACGGGCGTTCACGCTCCGGATCGGCAAGACTCCCGTCCGTTATCCGAAACGCCGACCCGAGGAGTGTTCGAAATGCGGTCCATCACCAGGAGTCTGGGACTGGCTTCCGGAGCAATGGCCCTCACCGCCCTCACCGCGCTGGCCGGGACCGGAGCCGCCGACGCGGCGCCGACCGGAACGCAGAGCCTCTACTCGCCGTCCGCGCTCGTGGTCAGCGTGACGGCCGGGGAGGACACCGTCAACGGGACGGTGCTGCGCGCGGCGACGCTGGTGTGCGCGCCGCGGCCGGGCGGCACGCACCCGGCCCCGGCGGCGGCCTGCGCCGAACTGCGGGCCGCCGGGGCCTCGCTGGACGCCCTCGCCGCTCCCCGGCCCGACACGGCCTGTACCAGGGAGTGGAACCCGGTGACCGTCACCGCCGAGGGCGTGTGGCAGGGCCGCCGGCTGAGTTACACGTACACCTTCGGCAACCCCTGCGGGCTGCGCAGCACCACAGGGGTGCTCTTCGGCATCTGAGGCACCCCGGGCCCGGGCCCGGCCGGGCGGCGCCGTGCGACCGCCGTCCGGCTCCGGCCCCGGCCCCGGCCCCGGCCCCGACTCCGGCCGCTCAGCCCAGTTCGAGGCTGGTGACCCCGTACACCCCGGCCAGCTCGACGTCCGGCGCCGGGCCGGTGTACATGCGGGCCGTCTCGAAGGACGGGGTCAGGCCCAGACCGGCGGCCACCGCTGCCGCCGCCGGGTTCGCGTCGGGCACGTCCACGGCCACCTCCCCGCCGGGGGCGTGCCCGGCGAGCCGCCGCAGGAGGGCGGCGGCCACCTCCGGGGCGGCGGCGTAGAGGGGGCCGATCCGTGAGGCCCCGCTGCAGGGGCGGACCACGCCGAGCCCCTCGATCCGGCCGTCCCGGACGGCAGCGAGCGCGGTCCTGCCGGGCAGCGAGGTCCAGGCGGCGAGGAAGGCGTCCCGCGGCTCCGGGAAGAACCGGCGGTCGTAGGCGGCGAGCCGCGCGAAGGGCAGCGAGGCCGCGTCCACGATCTCCACGCCGCCGTCCGCGCCGTCCGCACCCCCCGCGCCCGTCCCGGCCGGCCGGGGCACGCCCACGTAGCGCATGTTGGTCCAGGCGGAACGGAAGCCGGACTTGCGGTAGTTGTCCTGCTGTTCGACCACCCCGTCGAGCCCGACGAGCCGCCCCTTGAGGCGGTCCATCCCGGCCTGCCACAGCCGGATGCCGTAGCCCTGGCCGCGTACCTCGGGCCGGGCGATGTAGAAGCCGATGAAGCCGAAGCCGGTGCCGTAGCGCACGGCGGAGATGCAGGCCACCGGCTCCCCGTCGAGCCGCCCCACGAGGAAGCCCTCGGGGTCGGCGACCGCGAAGGCGAAGCGGTCGCTGTCCCCCGGGTTCCATTCCTCCGCATCGGCCCAGGTGCGCAGCAGTTCCATGTCGGCGGCGCTCGCGCCGGTGATCTCGAATCCCGTCATGGGCGGTGTTGTACCAGAACGCCCGGGGCGTGCGCAGGAGCGCTAACCGGCCGTCAGCAGCTCGGCGAGGGCGGCCGGGTCGACCGCCGGGTGCAGGTCGCTGACCTGACCGTCGCCCACCTCGACGACCCGCCAGACCCCGTCCTCGCGCAGCGCCAGGTCGGTGGTGACGAAGCGGCAGCCGAGCGCTCCGACAGCGGACCGGACCGGTTCGAGGGCGGTGCCGGGGAGTGCGGCGACGGGCCCGGGGTGGTCGGGGTGGGGTGTGACCAGGCGGGGTTCCCCGTCGCGCCACCAGACGCGGACCTCGGGACCGGTGAAGCGCTCGAAGGCGCGCAGGACGATCCCGCCCGCGAGGAACTCGTCCTGGAGTTCGACGAACCGGCTCACCACGCGGTGCACGGCGGGGCCGTCGGCGAGGTCGGGGAGGTGGCAGGCCTCGTGCCACTCGTGCTTGCGGGACTTCACATAGTCCTTGACGATGCCCGCCCCGGCCGGGAGGGCTGCGGCGAGGGCCGCGAGCCGCTCCCCGTCGGGGGCCTCCCCCGGCGCGGCGGGCAGCCAGCCGCTGGCGGGGGTGAGCGCGGCGAACGTCTCGTACCAGCCGGGGAGTTCATGGGCCCGCCGGTAGGCCTCGGGGGTGACGGCGAGCCCGGCGCCGCGCCCGCGCAGGGCCGCGTCGAGGTCGGCGTACCGCTCTGCGGGGACCATCCAGCCGCGGTACCAGACGGCTCCGGCCCCGGCGGGTACCCGGGCCACCGCCCGCTCGGCGTCCCCGGCGAGCAGAGCGTCGTGGTCGACGAGCGCGACGGTCCCGCCCGCCGCGCGCAACTGCCGGGCCTCGGCCGCGAAGTGGGCGTCGGCCCGGCGTTCGTGCAGCGGGTCGTGGCAGTAGAGGACGGTGGTGGTCGTGTTCACTCCCCCACGATAATGATCAGCCCGCGCAGATCACGTCGTCCAGCGCGATCGGCCGGGAGTCGAGGCGGACGTACGCGGTGAAGGTGTCGGTGGCGCCGGAGTCCCAGGTGGTGGTGACCGTGGCCCAGCCGACGCCGGCCGCCTGGGCCACCGTGGCCGGGCCGACGGCGATGTCCCGCGGGACGCCCTGGGCGCAGAGCACGACGTCCGCGTCGGGGCTGTGTGCCTGTTTCTCCTTCAGCTGTTGCGAGATCCGCTGGCCGCGGTCGCGCGCGGAGGGGCCGTGGTCGCCGTAGAAGGCGGTGAGGAAGGTGGTGATCTCCTCGGCGGTGTGGTGGTGGTGGCCGTGGTGGTGGAGGGACCATCGCGGCACCGGGTCGGCGAGGGCTGCTGCCGGGACCGACGATGCGAACAGGGGGAACAGCGCGGCGGACAGTGCGAGCAGCAGGGTGCCCGGGCGGGAGGGGATGAGCGTCATGTCCGGTTTGTAGCCGCCCGCTACCACCGGCTGTCAGGGGCGCGGCGCGGGCTCACTCCGGTGGGCCTGGAGATTCACCGCAGAAACGGCCCTCCCCCTGCGCCGACCGGCCCCGTGCGCCCCGGGGCCCGGCCGGGACGGTAATCCGTTCGCCGCGGCCGGGCGGTTCTGCGTAGGGTCGGCGCATGGGGAAGCCGCTCGTCGCAGTGTTCAGTGGGGCCGGGATGTCCACCGATTCCGGGATCCCGGACTACCGGGGACCGCAGGGGCTGTGGCGCGCCGATCCGGATGCCGAGAAGCTCGTGACGTACGAGTACTACATGGCCGACCCGGAGATCCGCCGCCGGTCCTGGCTGATGCGCTCCGAGCTCTGGTCCCTCGCTCCCCGGCCGAACGCGGCACACCTGGCGGTGGCCGGACTGGAGCGCTCCGGCACCCCGGTGCGGGTGATCACGCAGAACGTGGACGGCCTGCACCAGCTGGCCGGGACGCCCGCGCGGAAGGTGTTCGAGCTGCACGGGACGGCCCGGGAGGTGCTCTGCACCGGCTGCGGCGCCCGTTCGGGGACGGAGCAGGCGCTGGCCCGGGTGGCGGCCGGGGAACCGGATCCCGCCTGCCTGGCGTGCGGCGGGATCCTGAAGACGGCGACGGTGATGTTCGGCGAGCACCTGGACACCGAGGTGCTCGCGCGGGCGGTGGCCGTGGCCAAGGGCTGCGACGTCTTCATCGCCGTCGGGTCGACCCTCCAGGTCCAGCCGGCGGCCTCGCTCGCCGGGATGGCGGCCGAGGCGGGAGCACGGCTGATCATCGTCAACGCGGAGGAGACCCCGTACGACCCGCTGGCGGACGAACTGGTCCGCGAGCCGATCGGCACCGCCCTCCCGGCCCTGCTGGCCCGGTTCGCGTAACGCGCCGGCCCGCCGGTTCAGGCGGGTGACAGCTGGGCGGCGAGGCCGTCCAGGAGCAGGCCGAGGCCGAGCTCGAAGCCGCGGTCGTCGAGCGCGGCCAGGCCGGAACCCGTGGCGGCGGCGCCGGTGAGCGCGTCGGCCAGGGCCGGGTAGTCGGGGCGGTAGTCGGCGGGGGCCCGGCCGAATCCCGCCGTGAAGGTCTCCAGCGCCGAGCCGAGCACCAGGTAGTCGACCGCGGCGGCGGCCTCGGCCGCCCGGGCCGGGGTGCAGCCGGCCCGCACCAGGGCCGCGAGCAGCGCGTCGTAGCCGCGCAGCGCCTTGTCGGCCGCGACCTGGCGCCGGGCCGCCGGGGCGATCGCGTTGGGGTGGCGGAGGTAGACCTGCCGGTAGCCGCGGGCGTACGCGGCGATCCCCTCGCGCCAGTGCGGATCGTCGAGCGGGCTCAGGTCGATCTCTTCGTTGATGAGCTCCGAGACCGCGTCGAGCACGTCGTCCTTGGAGGCGACGTGGTGGTAGAGCGAGGCCCCGCGCACGTCGAGGCGGTCGGCCAGGGTGCGCATCTTCAGTGCCTGGGGGCCTTCCTCGTCGAGGAGGTCCAGGGCCGCGCGCGCGATGTTCCCGCGGTTGAGCAGCGGCTGGTTGGGTCGGCCCACGGTGATCCCCCTCGTTCTCCGCCGCCAGGTTACCGGGAGGGAGGGGTTCCCAAGAGGTCCGGGCCGGGTTAAGGTCCCCGCATTCCCGATACCTAACAACGTTAGATTTACGTTCCGGAGCGCTCCGGACCCGCCCGGGTGCGGGCTCCGGCGCTCCCCCTCCCCCAGAGGTGCGCATGCCAGACCTTTCCCCCCTCGCCCCCGGCCCCGGCCCCGGCCCCGACGTCCCGCGGGACACCGACGCCGCCCGCCTGAGCGCCCTGGGCTACGAGCAGGAGCTGAGCCGCAGCCTCGGCGTCCTCGGGAACGTCGCCATGGGCTTCGCCGTGGTCTCCCCCGTGGTCGCCCTCTACGCCGTCTCGATGGTCGGCACGATGATCGCCGGGCCCGCCTGGGTGTGGGCACTGCCGATCGTGCTGCTCGGGCAGTGCCTGGTGGTCAACGTCTACTCCGAGCTGGCCTCGCAGTGGCCGCTGGCCGGCGGCCCCTACCAGTGGGGAAGACGGCTGCTGGGCCCGTCGTTCGGCTGGATGAGCGGCTGGGTCTGGCAGTTCGCGGTGATGTTCGGCAACACCACCGTGGCGTACCTGGCGTCCCCGTGGGTCTTCGCCCTGATCGGGGTGGTCCCCTCGCCGGGCGCCCTGGTCGCGGTCGCCGCCGGGATCCTGGTGGTCTGCCTGCTGGTCAACGCCTACGGGATCCGGATCCTGAGCTGGTTCGTCTCGCTGGGCATCGCCGCCGAGGCCGTCGCCTCCGTGCTGGTCGGCTTCACCCTGCTGCTGTTCTTCCGCGAGCACGGCTTCTCGATGTTCACGGACACGCTCGGCGCCGAGGAACTGTCCGGCGGGTCGACCGCGATGGCCTTCCTGGCCGTCCTCGCCGTCGCCGGCTGGGGCTTCATCGGGTTCGACGCCTGCGTCTCGACCGCCGAGGAGACCAAGGACGCCGGGCGCCAGGTGCCGCGCGCCATGTGGTGGTCCCTGCTCAGCGTCGGACTGGTCGTCATCCTCAACGCGATGGCGGTCGCCCTGGCCCACCCGGACCCGAAGGCCGTCGTCGCCGGCGAGGACCTCGACCCGGTGACCACCGCCGTGGTCACGGCCTTCGGCTCCTGGTCCGACAAGCCCTTCGTCGCGGTGGTCCTGATCGGCTTCCTCGCCTGCGCCATGGCCTCCCAGGGCGGCGCCGCCCGCGGGGTCTACTCGCTGGCCCGGGACGGGGTGTTCCCCCTCTCCCGCCAGGTCCGCCGGGTCAACCGCCGCCAGGCCCCCATCGGCGGCCTGGTCACCGCCACCCTGGTCTCCTGTACCGGCCTGCTGCTCGGCCTGGACGCCACCGCCATCGGCAGCCTGATCGCCTTCGGCACCGCGGCCACCTTCCTCCCGTTCTTCCTGGTGTCCCTGGCCGCGCTGATCGCCCGGCTGCGCGGTACGTGGGTCCCCTCCGGGCACATCCGGCTCGGCCGCAAGGGCACCTTCCTCAACGTGCTGGCCGTCCTCTGGACCGCCTTCGAGGTGGCCAACGTCTGCTGGCCGCGCGCGATCATGGCCCCGCCGGGCGCCCCCTGGTACCAGATCTGGGCCGGCCTGCTGGGCACCGGCGCGGTGATCACCGCCGGCCTGCTCTACCTCGCCGTCAAGAAGCCGCAGGCCACGCTGCGGACCGCGCAGGCCCGCGAGGAGGGGGCCGCGGCGGCTCCCGTCGGCGCCCCCGTCACCGAGACCTCCTGACCCCGGGGGGGGGGGGGGGGGGGGGGGGGGGGGGGGGGGGGGGGGAGGGGAGGAGGGGGGGGGGGGGGGGGGGGGGGGGGGTGGGGGGGGGGGGTGGGGGGGAGCCGCCATAGCAGGGGGAG